>VGRX01000290.1 GCA_016875215.1 Deltaproteobacteria bacterium | reverse complement strand
AAAATCGGCGAGTTCTTCAAGAACCCGGAGTCGAACCTGGCCGAGCTCGAGCAGCAGTTCCTGAACCGGCAGATGGGCATGCCGGCAAAGCGTCGCTAGGAGGACGAACATGCGGGAAGATTCTCTGCCCTACATGAAGCAGGTCAGCCTCTTCGATGGGTTCTCGGAGGGGGAGATGCAGCTCCTGTCCCAGGTGTTCCGCGTGCGGCGGTTCGCCGCCGGAGAGGCACTGGCCCGCGAGGGGGAAGCCGCTCCGTCGTTCTTCGTGGTGGTGGCCGGCATCGTGAGCGTGGTCAAGGAAGTCGCTCCGCGAGTACGTCAGCGGCTGGCAACCGTCGGGAGGAACCGCATGCTCGGGCAGATCCCGCTTGTCGACGGCGGGCGGCGCCCCACCACGCTGGAAGCTGCGGCCCCCGTCATCGTACTCGAATGCGGGAGGGACGACTTCGAACGGCTGTTCAATGCCAACAGCCCGTTCGCATACAAGGTGCTCGACTTCGTGGTGCTGGACCTGTCGCGGCGCCTGCGCCAGACCAACAAGCTCCTCGAGGAGCTGCTGGCCAACCCGGGCCGCACGCTCTCCATGGTGTACGATGCCTTCATCGAAGTGGGCAAGGTGGCCCATGAGACCGGCGAGTTCACCGCGGCCAGCCTGCGGTAGACGATCCGCAGCGGGGGTCCACGTCACGAACCCGATACCGGGAGGTTGCCCATGAAAGACAATCGAGTGCGGCTGGCGGTGCTGGCTGCGGGTCTGTTTGCCGTTGCCGCGTGCTCGGGCGGTGACGGGGACAAGGGACAGGACATCCTCGCAGACGGAGGCGGCGAGGTCGTTGCTCCCTGTGAAGAGGGAAAGGCCTGCGACGACGGTGACCCGTGCACGTACGGGGACACCTGCGTGGGCGGCCTCTGCGTCAGCCAGCCCGCTCCGTGCAACTGCACACCGTGCGTGGACGCCACGTGCGACGGCAAGGGGGGCTGCATCTATGGCCCCCCCAAGAAGGGATGGTGCCTGGTCAACCAGACCTGCTACGAAGAAGGCCAGTCCTCTCCCGATACCCCGTGCCTCGTCTGCTCCCCGGCGGAATCCCCAACCTCTTTCGTCCCCGGAGAGACCGGAGTCGCATGCCAGGACGGGAACCCGTGCACCGAGAACGACTACTGCGACAACGGCGATTGCCTGGCCGGGAGCCCGCCGAGCTGTGCGGACGGCGTCCAGTGCACCGTGGACGAGTGCGACCCGGAAGAAGGCTGCAGGCACGACCCCGACCACGCATCCTGCGATGACAAGAACCCCTGCACCCAGGAGGTCTGCAGCACCGAGGCGGGCGGCTGCACCAACCCCCCGGACGATTCCCTCATCTGCGGTGACGGCAACGTCTGCACCACCAACGATCGCTGCGAGAACGGGAAGTGCGTGTCCGACCCGGAGCCGATGGCCTGCGATGATTCCAATTCCTGCACCGACGATACCTGCCACCCCAGCTTCGGATGCCTCTACGTCTTCAACGAGAATGCCTGCGACGACCAGGCAACCTGCACCAAGGACGACAAGTGCCACTACGGCACTTGCATCGGCACCGAGGTGTGGGGCTCCTGCCCGGCCTGCGACCTGACCTTCGACGACCATACGGTGAAGATCAACAAGCTTCGAGTGGGGGACGGCGGCCATCCGGGAGAGGCGCTCAACATCGACGGCGACCTGAAGACGTGCTCCCCGTCAGGAAACTGCGAGTTGGGGCTCGACAACTCCCTCACCCTCGCCGGCGACTTCATCGACGAGACCATCGCGCAGAACCTGACCAACGCCGGCAACCCGCTGATCTTCGTCGCCGAATTCGTCGACCCGAACCTGGACGGCAAGTCGTTCACCCTGAACCTCTACTACGCCTGGCTTGCCGACGAAAACCCCGACTGCGACATCCAGTCCGAGGAGTGCCTGTACAACGCGAGCAACCTCAACTTCAACCCTCTGTGCAAGCCCCAGGTCCAGTTCGTCAACACCAAGATCGACGGAGACAAGGTCACCGCCGGTGGCTCAGGCAGCATCTTCCCGTTCAAGATGTCGTTTTCCAACGGCAAGGACGCAGAGATCGTCATGTATGCCGCACGCATGGAGGCGACGCTCGTCAAGGAAGGGGACAAATTCACCGGCCTCAAGGGGGTGTTCGGAGGCGCGGTCACGCACGAGCAGCTCAAAGAGATGATCAAGGCCATCCCGGAGGAGTACATCCCGGTGGACGTGAACCTGATCCTGACCATGGTCGACAACATCCCGCTGGACATCGACCTGGACGGGGACGGAGACGGGGACGGCATGTCGATCGCCCTGGTGTTCGAGGCGCTCCCGGCCAAGCTGGCACCGTACTACTACTAGGGTCCGGGGCCTGGGAAGAGACGACCGCAGGAAGGCCGAGTGACGAACGATGGCGATACCGACCCTGCTCCGCCATCCTGCTTCGCCTCGCAGGCTTCGAAGTGCAAGAGGCCTGGCAGGGCAAGCCCCGAGCACCGATGACAGTGAGAGCCGCGGGCAACTGACATGACCCATTCCTCCTCAGTCGCACGCATGCTCGACACGGTGGCCAAGGCCGGGAGGCTGCAGGTCCACGTGTCCGGGGTTCATGCGACCTGCCTCCCGTTCCTCCTGGCCGCGCTGAGCCGGGACACGGGGCGCCCCCTATTGGTCCTGGCGAAGGACCAGGCCAGGGCCGAGCTTCTCCAGGACCAGCTCCATCACCTGTTGGGCGAGGCCACGGACATCGGGCTGATGCCGCTGCCGTTCGTCTCTCCCTACCTCGACGTGACAGTCGATTCGAGGCGGATGATGGGTGCGCTGGGGCTCCTGGCGCGACTGGCCCGGGGGGAGCGGTTCCGGGCCATAGTGGCGCCGGTGGCCGCCGCCGCGTGGCGCGTGCCGAAACCGGAGTCGATGGTCTCCCGGACCCGCCTGCTGAAGATCGGCGACGAGATCGATCGGGAGGCGTTCGTGGGCGAGCTGGCCGACGCCGGCTACGCCCGCGTCGAGACGGTGACCGAACCGGGGACCTTCGCCGTCCGCGGGAGCCTGGTGGACCTCTTTCCGCCCGGGGTCGAGCTGCCGTTCCGGCTCGACTTCTTCGGGGACATCCTCGACGTCATCTCGCGTTTCTTCCCGCACAGCCAGCTGACGACGGAGCGGGTGCACCAGGTGGAGCTGCCGCCTGCGGTGGAGCTACTGTCCAGAGCAGCGACGCTGGCCCGGGCCCGCCCCGTGCTGCTCGAGATGGCCGATGCACGGGGGATCCCCTCGTCCCGGCTCGCCGAAGTCCTCGAAGGGCTCCGCCGCGGGGAGCTTCCGCCCGGGGCACACGCGCTTCTCCCGGTCCTGGCGGACGCGGAGGCCAGCCTGGCGGACTACTTCGACGCGAGGAAGCTGGTGGTCGTGTTCGACGACCTGGCGGAGCTCACGTCCTCCCATTCCGGCTACCTGTCCGGAGAAAGCAGGAGGTATGCGCAGGCGCTGGAGCGAGGGCGGCTCGCCCTGCCTCCGGACAAGCTCTTCCTGACACGCGACGAGCTCGAGGAGCGGCTCCGCCCCTTCACGCGGGTGAACACGGCGCCGCTGGATCTTTCAGCCAACCAGCACTTCGAGCTGCCCATGTCGCGGCCGCTGCCCGGCGCCACGGCCGGCTCCAGTCGGCTGCCCGACCTCGAGCAGCGGGTCGCACAAGCGCTGCGCACCGGGGTACAGGTGGTGCTGACGGAGGGGGACGAGAAGGAGTTGCACCGCATCGCCCGGCTGCTGGCAGGCAAGGGGATGTCCGTTCGAATCGAGAAGGGACCGCTCCGCTACGACGTTCTGCATCGCTGCGAGCCGTTCGGGGGAGTGCGCTGCTACCTGTCCGGCCTCGAACACGGAGTGGATTGCCCGGCCCTGGGGTTGTTCGTAGTGACCCCGCTCGACCTGTTCGATCGGAAGGTCCGCTCCCGCCCGGCCCCTCCGCCCCGGCCGGAGGAAAGCCCCCTGGCCGAGCTGAACGAGGGGGATTGCGTCGTCCACAGGGACTACGGCATCGGCCGTTTCGAAGGGGTGGTGCGCCGCATGCTCGCTTCGGGCGAGTACGCGTGCCTGAAGATCCGGTATGCGGGGGAGGACATCTTGTACGTCCCGGTCCACGCGGCCGGCGTGGTGCAGCGATACGTGGGCAGCGGGCAGGGGGAGCCCAGGCTGGACAAGCTCGGCTCCGCAAGCTGGCAGAAGCGGGTCGACAGGGCCAGGAAGGCAGCCAGGAAGCTGGCCTTCGACCTGCTGGAGCTGTACGCCCGACGCCAGGCCGCGGAAGGGCACATGTTCTCCCCCGCAGACAGCTACTTCGAGGAGTTCGAGGCCTCGTTCCCCTACGACGAGACGCCGGATCAGGCCCGCGCCATCGAGGAGGTCCTTGCCGACATGGAGAAGCCGTGCCCCATGGACCGGCTGGTATGTGGCGACGTGGGGTTCGGCAAGACGGAGGTGGCCGTCCGCGCCGCGTTCAAGGCCGTCCTCGACGGACGGCAGGTGGCGGTGCTCGTACCCACCACCGTCCTCGCCGAGCAGCACCGGATCACGTTCCGGACGCGGCTGGCTGCCTACCCGGTCACGTGCGACAGCCTGAGCCGCTTCAAGACCGCGGGCCAGCAGACCCGGATCCTCAAGGAGCTCGCAGCGGGCAAGCTCGACATCGTCATCGGCACCCATCGGCTGCTCAGCCGCGACATCCGGTTCAAGGACCTCGGCCTGCTCATCGTGGACGAAGAGCACCGCTTCGGCGTGGGACACAAGGAGAAGATCAAGACGTTGCGGGCCAGCGTGGACGTGCTGTCGCTGACAGCGACCCCCATCCCGCGCACGTTCTACATGGCCATGTCCGGGATACGGGATCTGTCTATCATCCGGACGCCGCCGCCGGGCCGGCTCGACATCCGGACCGAGGTGACTCCGTTCGATCCGGATCTCATCGCCCGGGCGCTCCGCACCGAGCTCCAGCGGGGGGGCCAGGTCTTCTTCCTGCACAACCGGGTGGAGGACATCACCGACGTGAGGGACCAGATCTGCGCACTGGTGCCCGAGGCCCGGGTGCTCATCGCCCACGGCCAGATGGGGGAGGATGCCCTGGAGGAGGCGATGGTCCGCTTCATGGACCGCGAGGGGGACATCCTCCTCTGCACGACGATCATCGAGTCCGGCCTGGATATGCCGTCGGTGAACACGCTCGTCGTCAACAATGCCCATGCGTTCGGCCTGGCGCAGCTCTACCAGATCCGGGGGCGGGTCGGCCGCGGATCGGTGCAGGCGTACGCGTGGTTCGTCGTCCCTCCGCTCGAGACCATGAGCACCGATGCCCGCGCCCGCCTCGCCACGCTGGCGAAGTTCACGTCGGTGGGTTCGGGGATGACCGTGGCCAGCATCGACATGGAGCTTCGCGGGGCCGGGGACGTGCTGGGACCCGACCCCCCCGGGCACGTCGAAGCCGTGGGGATCGAGCTCTATACTCACCTGCTGCACGAGGCGGTTGCCCAGCTCAAGGAGACGCAGCCGGAGCTGGCCCGTTTCGAGACGCAGGTGGAGATCCCGGTGCAGGTATCCATTCCCGACGAGTACGTTCCCGACCGCCACCAGCGGCTCGTGTTCTATCGAGTCGCTGCGACGGCGGATCAGGTCGAGCGTATTGACCAGCTTCGCTGCGAGCTTGCCGACCGCTTCGGCCCGCTGCCCCAGACGGTCGAGGATCTCCTGGCCGTCGCATCGCTTCGTATCCGCGGCCAACGGCTCGGGATCCGGCGAATCGATTCCCGTGCGGGCAAGGTGACCCTCGACCTGGCCCATGCACCGGATGCCGTCCTCGCCGCGGCAATCCGCCTCGTGAGAGAGCAGCCGGTGCCCATCCGCGTGGTCCCGCCGCATTCGTTCGTCGCAGACTGCTCCGGCCTCCCGTCCCCCAGTCCGCTCGACCGGGCCCGGCACATGCTGGGGATGCTGGAGGCCCAGGATTTCTAGCACGGTGGGGAACACCGGTGCACCGCAACCC
>VGRX01000289.1 GCA_016875215.1 Deltaproteobacteria bacterium | reverse complement strand
GGGTGGGCATTCTCACCGCCATGAGGGGCGGGATGAAGAACCTGGTCGGGGCCGGCAAGAGCAAGAAGAAGGAGAAGGTCACGTTCTGGGACGTCCTGTTCTGGATCGTGGCCGCCATCCTCGCGGCAGCTCTGGTGTACCGGTGGGTGAAGTGAGGAGGGGGGCGGGGTTCGGGGCCCGGGGCTCAGGGAACCACAACTGCAGGGTCGCCGTTCTACTCGTCCTCCTGTTGCCCACGGTTGCGTCGGCCGCTCCCCCTGACTCGGCGGCTTGTCCGAAAATCATCGAGGTCCGGATCCTCTCCGTCGCCGGAGGGCAGAAGTCGGCCACCGAGGAGCGCAAGCTGGTGCGCAGCGATCAGCCGGTCACCCTCTACGCACTGGTCCGCACGAAGGATACGACATACTCCGATGCCCCGGGGCGCAAGCCTGTCCCGCTGCCCTCGGCCAACTGGCCTGCCGCGTGCCCGCTCTTGCTGGAATGGCGCAAGCTGGAGGCCGACGTCGGGAGCTACGACAACTCGCACTCCGCTCCCCCCGCGATGATCGACTATGTGGAGACGGCCTGGGACAAGGGCTGGATGGTCACCGCGGACGTGCATCCCACGATCATGCACGACGACTTCAAGGGGATTCCGCACGGTCTGGGGAGCATGCGCTACCGGCTGCTCGTCGATGCCGGCGGCAGGAGCGTCGCGACGCCGGGGCTCGAGTGTCGGGAATCCGGAGCGCTCTGCCGGAAGATCCACCTGGTCGCGTATCGGCCGGATGACACCGCGCTCGGATACATCCACGAGCTGTTCAACACACCGTACATCTACGGCTCCAAGACGATCCGGGGAGGGCACCAGTCCGATCTGCTGGTGGGCTCGGACTGTGCGGACTTCGCTGTCTACGGGAAGCGCCGACAGCGTGGGAAGTCGAAGTTCGAATACACCTACACCGGCGGTCTCCCGCGACTGGCTTCGAAGCGGACGCCGGTGACTCGGGGCGACGACGGAACCTACCTGGACCGAAAGGGGAAGACCCTGACCTTTGGGCCCGGGAAGGAGGTCCGCCCGGGCGACCTGCTCAACCTGCCATCCGGGCACGTGGTGGTGCTCTATCAGGACGACGGAAACGGGGTGCTGGACGACCGCGATCTCGTCGCCCACACGCTCCTGAGGGAGCCCGAGATCGTTCCGCTGCGCTCCTGCCGGTGGCCGGTGCACAAGGCGGACGTGCTGCGCCTGAAGGAGTAGGTCGCTTCTTGCGACGCAACTCGGGTAGTGACGCAACACTATCGGAGTTCGGTCGCCGTAGGGACCTTCAACGGCGTCCAGAGGGCGATGAGCCTGCCTGTGTGGGGAATCCCTGGTGGATCAGGGGGCCACAAGGGGGCCGATGGCGACTGGGGCCGATGGCGACTGGGGTCGATGGCGACTTGCAAGGGAGAGGGAAGAGAGGTAGTATCGGCCATGGAGCAGGTGCAGAGGGACAGGAGGCCGCGGGGGCGCTTGCGCCCACGAGGAAAGTCCGGGCTCCGCAGGGCAGGGTGGTCGGTAACGCCGACCGGGGGTGACCCCAGGGACAGTGCCACAGAAAACAGACCGCCTCGCAAGGCTCGTCTTTGCGCGGCAAGGGTGAAAACGTGAGGCAAGAGCTCACGGGTCACGGCGGTGACGTCGTGATCGGCAAACCCCACCCGGAGCAAGAGAAACAGGGGGGGCCGGGGAAACCCGGCCGGGCGGCCCGTCCGGAATCCTCCCGGGTCCTCGCTCGAGGGGCGTGGCAACATGCTCTCCAGATGAATGGTCTCCGCCGCGTCGGAGGTGACTCCGGCGTGGAACAGAACCCGGCTTACGGCCCTCTGCCCCTGCTCCGGCCCTCCCCAAGTCGTCCACTCTCCCTGTCGTTCCGTGGCGGCGTGCTGAGCCGGTCACGTCCGCCTGCGTCGAGCGGGCGATCCGGGGCCTTCTTCGTCCTGCGATTGTCCTGTCAGGTTGTCTCGGGGAGGGAGCGGATCGGGGAGGGGGTCAGCCCCGGCGAGGTTCAGAAGTAGAGGGAGGCGCCCACGAGGAACTGGGCGCCGATGTTGAACTTGTCGGCTTGGTGGACGCCACCGCAGGCAGCCCCGGGGGAGACCGAGAGGCAGTTGTGCTCGATCTCGGTGGAGTCCCCCATGTTCTTGTACAGGCCGACCAGCCGAAGGTCGGCGTTGAGGCCGAATTCCCGGGTGAGCCTCAGGTCGATTCCGCCGCCGGCCTGCCCGGCAACCTCGACAAGGTCCTGGCGGAAGCTGCGGATCTACTCGAGCTTGGTGAAGTGGACGCCGCCGCCGATCAGGCCGAACAGCTTGAGCTTGCTTGCCGGGAAGAAGTAGTACATTGCCGAGAGGGTGAGGGGGACGGTGGTCTGGGTCATCTCGTCGGTCTCGCCGACCAGGTAATCGAGCCCCAGCTCCAGTCCGACCCGCCGGGAGACCTTGCCGCGGATCTGCAGGCCGGGACCCCACATGGTCGGGTTCTCGACCGAGGCCAGGTTGAGCTTCTCGCCATCGACCGTGACGCCGCCGACCCGAAGCCCGAGACCGAGCATCTGGTCCTCGTCTCGACGGTAGGCATGGTGGACGACGGTCTCCTGCGTCCGGCGGGGGACGACCACCGCGGTGTGAACCACCGCCGGGCGGGTCTTGACGACGACGGTCCTGTGGTGCGTCACGACCGGTCGAGCCACGACGACTGCGGGACCGTGGGCATGGCGTCGGACCACGACGACCTTCTTGCCCGACTTCTTCTTCACGATGACCTTCTTGTGTTCGGGAGCCTGCGCATCCTGCGAATCCTGCTCGCCTGCTGCGGCGGGCATTGCCGGAGCGGTCAGGAGCGTGGCCAGCATCAGTGTGCCGATTGTCAGGAACCGTCTCATTTGGGCCTCCTTGTCTGCTTGTCAGCGCCGATGGAGCCGGCGAGTTGCGGGGCCAGGAGACGCCCTGCTTCGTTCCGGTATTCATCGTCGAGTCGATGCTGAAGTTCGAATTTCCTGAAATCGCAGGGAAAAGGAGTCTGTTCCGATCTGCCGTCGCAGGTCACGACGATAACGGGGCGGACCAACGTTCCTGCAAGGAGGGAATGCGATGAAACGACGAAACGTGTGGCTGCTGAGCCTGGTGCTGCTGTTCGGTTGTGGTGATGACGGACGCGAAAAGCCCGCCATGGACGTGGAGGTGGTGCAGGACGACGTTCCTGGTGAAGCTGCCCCGGACGAGGGGCGGAGCGCGGCGAATCAGGAGGAACCGCCTGAGGAAGAGGACATCTTCTTCCTGTTCGACGGGGGAGGAGAAGAGGACCCGCCGGATGCCTGGTTCCACGACGTGGCCGAGGCCGGGGGCCTGGACGTCGGGGCTTCGGGGCCGGTCCCGCGCGGCTTCGAGGCCCCGTGTTCGGCCGACCAGGATTGCCTGGACCTGATGTGCGTGCAGACCGAGGACGGCGGGCAGTGCACCAAGCCGTGCGTCGATGAGTGCGACGCCGGGTGGCTGTGCAAGACTGCGGAAGGGCCGTGGGGGCAGGGGGTCACAGGGGTGTGCCTGCCCGAGTTCCTGCCGCTCTGCCGGCCATGCCGCGGGCCGCTCGACTGCCAGCGCTACCCCACGGATGATGCGACCGTGTGCCTGGTCTCGCCGGTTAGCCAGGAGGGGATCTGCGTGGCGCAGTGCGACTCGGACGAGAAGTGCCCGGACGGGTTCCTGTGCTCGGGCGGGCATTGCGAGCCGGAGGACGGGGTATGCGACTGCGCCGCGGCCGAGAGCAACATCGGGTATGAGACGGACTGCCTGGTCGTGAACGAGCACGGGAAGTGTCCTGGCAAGCGGGTGTGCCACGAGGAAGGCCTGTCGCCCTGCGACGGCCCCGAGGCGATGCCCGAGGTCTGCAACGGCGAGGACGAGGATTGCGACGGGCTCGTCGACGAGGGGAGTCCGGGAGCGGCGTGCCAGGTGACAAACGAGTTCGGCACTTGTGCGGGGGAGACGAAGTGCATCGAGGCCCAGGCGGTATGCCAGGCCAAGACCCCGGCGGCCGAATCGTGCAACGGCGTGGACGACGACTGCGACGGCGAAACCGACGAGGCCGACGCGTTCGGCTGCAAGCAGTACTTCCCGGATCTGGATGGCGACGGGTACGGCTTCGGCATTCCCGTATGCCTGTGCCAGCAGGAGGCGGGCGTGGTTTCCCAGCCGCTGGACTGCAACGACTCGGAAGCGACCGTGCACCCGGGCGCTGCAGAGCCTTGCGACAACCAGGACAACGATTGCGACGGTGTCAAGGACGAAGGGTGCGACCTGGACGGTGACGGGTACTGCCCCAAGGCGGTCGTCGTGGGGCCGGAGGCCGTGTGCAAGGGGGTGGACTGCAACGACTTCGACGGGGCGGTCCATCCCGGGGCGGCCGAGGATTGCGACAACGTGGATGACGACTGCGACGGGGAGACGGACGAGGGGTGCGACCTGGACGGTGACGGGTGGTGCGGACTGCCGCCGGCTTCGTTTGGGGACGGGCAGGTGTGCCAGCACGGAGAGATTGACTGCAACGATTCGGCGTCGCTGGTTCATCCGACGGCTCCGGAGTCGTGCGACGGGATCGACCAGGATTGCGATGGAGTCCTTGACGAGGGGTGCGATGACGACGGGGACGGGTGGTGCGAGGGAGTGCTTCCGGGCTCGGCCGCCCAGTGCTACCCGAAGTCCGGTCCGGCCCCGGCCTCGTGCAAGGGTGTGCTGAGCGCGTGCCCCAAGGGGTTCGGCGACTGCGACGACCAGCAGAAGACGGTGCATCCCGGAGCGGTGGAAACCTGCGACAACGTGGACGAGAACTGCAATGGGAAGACCGACGAGACGTTCGACCTGGACGGTGACGGCCATTGCTCGAGCCCGGTGGGAGTCAAGCCGCTGTGCGGGAAGTGCAAGAAGGGGACGGCGGATTGCAGCGACCTGTTGGCGTCGGTGCATCCCGGGGCCGAGGATCTTCCCGATCCACTGGGGGTGGACTCGGACTGCGACGGGCTGGACGGGACGGAGGCGCGGACGGTGTTCGTCGACGGCAAGGCGGGGCAGGACGCGTGGATTGGGACGAAGGCCAAACCCAAGAGGACGATCCAGGCAGCCATCTCGCTTGCGCAGGGAGATCCGAAGCGGGACTGCGTGATCGTGGCCGCAGGGACCTACAAGGAGACATTGGTATTCAAGAGCGGCATTCACGTGTGGGGCGGCTACAATCCGGCCAAGGGGTGGAAGGTCGACCCGCTCCTGGCGACAATGGCGTGGGGCGGGCCGATCGGTGCCAAGGCATCGGGCATCTCGATTGCCACGACGCTCGGGCGGCTGGAGATCCATGGGAGTGCGGGGAAGGCCGCGGGAGAGAGCTCGATCGGGTTGCTGGTGAGCAAGAGCCCCGGGCTGTCGTTGTATGATGTGGGGCTGTTCGCCGCATCCGGGGCTGCTGGAAGCACGGGGGGGAGCGGTGCGGCCGGGAGCGCGGGCAAGGCCGGTGGGAGCGGCGTGGACGGCTGCTTTTCGTCACCGGTGTTTCCTTGCTCGGCGTCCTGGACGGACAACACCTGTCCGGAGAAGCCGGCGGCAGGCGCGGAGTCGTCGTCCGAAAGATGCGGCGGCCGAGGGGATGCGCTCCCCGACTTCCCGGTGACTGCGGACGAGATCGGGATGGGGTATGACGGGAAGGATGAAGGAGAGCCTTCCTGCTGCTGGCTGGCCAAGGTCGACAAGGGGGGGAAGGGAGGCGCCGCCGGAGCGGAGAAGCAGCCGGGCAAGCCGGGGCAGGACGGGAGCAGCGGCAAGCCGGGTGCGGACGGCAAGGGGGGAAGCGGCGGTTCGGTCGCTGCCGCGGGCTTCAAGGCCACACCGGGAGGCCCAGGCGGTGGCGGAACGGACGGATGCGGCGGCGGCGGTGGCGGTCTTGGCGGGCGCAACGCAGACGCCGTTGTCACGTGCGATGCCGAGGGGGGTGGCGGCGGCGGCGGCGGCAGCGGCGGCCGTGGTGGCCAGGGAGGCCAGAGCGGCGGCGGCGGAGGCGGCGCCATCCCG
>VGRX01000288.1 GCA_016875215.1 Deltaproteobacteria bacterium | reverse complement strand
CCCCGTGTGCTGCCTGGTGGGCGGCGGGTCGTCGGAGGCCGCGGTCTTGCCCGAAAGCGTCTGCTCGCTCACCGGCGAGGTCCTTGGCGAGCCCGGCCTGTGCGAGAAGGTGTGCTGCTGGGTCTTCGTGGAGTTCTTCCAGGAGAGCATCGTCGCCGAGGTACCCAAGGGAGTGTGCAACGGCTACGGCGTGCCCCTTTCGCCAGAGGACTGCACAGAGGTCTGCTGCCTGGCAACAGGCGGTTCCAACGCATCGGGCGTGGTGTTGCCGGCCAAGACCTGTGTCGATGGCGGGAATGTGGTTGTCGGTCCCCCGGGCCAATGCCAGGACGTTTGCTGCAGCGGGGCCGGATTGGGCTTCATCGAGCCGGTGGTTGCTCCGGCAGCGGCTTGCACGCCGCCACTGGAGGCAGCGCCCGTGAGCGAGTGTGCAAAGGTCTGCTGCATGGTCGAGTCCCAGGGCGATGTCACGAGCTACCTGGCGACGAAGCTGAGCTGTAGCCAGGCCGAGGGCAAGGCGTTTGACGAGACCGGGGAGTGCGACCTTGTCTGCTGCGGAGTCTACGAGCCGGTCATGGATGTACCCGCTGCGATGATGCTGCCCAAGGCCACCTGTCTCAAGTGGGGCGACGTCGTGGATGCAGCGCTGTGTGCGGAAAAATGCTGCAAGACCGGCGATGACGTCAAGCTGGTGCCGGGCGCCCTTTGCGAGCCGAGTGCCACCGTTTCCAAGGAGCAGTGCGAGACGGTCTGCTGCAAGACGGGCTTGCCAGAACCTGCCGACGTGACGGGCTTCAAATGCGCTCTCTCCGGGGGAAAGCCGGTTCCGCAGTCGGACTGTCATGGCGCCATGACCGGCTGCAAGGGTGACGGAGACTGCCCGTCGATGGACCCGTGCAGGACAGGCAAGTGCAACCCGGGGTCCGGCAAGTGCCAGTATGTCAATCTGCCGGCTGACACTCCTTGCGGCGCATGGGACCCGTGTCTGGACGGAGCGGGATGCGTCGGCGGTTTCTGCGTTCCGCACCCTGCGGACTGCGACGACGGCAACCCGTGCACATACGATTGGTGCGCCAACGGAGGGGAGTGCCAGCACACCGGCAAACAGGGGGCCTTCTGCATTGGCGGGCCATGCGTGGGGGACGGAATCTGCGACGCGGCCAACGAGTGTCAATCTGCCATGCTTCCCTGTTCGAGCCCTCCGCCGTGTCATGTCGGTCCCGGCAACTGCGACCCTGCGACGGGCGGTTGCTCGTACGAGCCCGACAATTCGCTGCCGTGTTTCGACGGTGACGCATGCACGACGACGGATCACTGCGACTCGGGCAAGTGCGTGGGCACTGCCTCGGGCATCTGCCCGATTCCATGCGAAGAGGTCTACGACTGCGCGCTCAAGGGCAAGTGGCATTGCGACGGAGGGAACGTCGTGTCGACGGTTTGCAAGGACGGCTTCTGCAAGAGCACCGTGATCGAGGACTGCAAGGCGGCTGGAAAGGCATGCTTCGGCATCCTCGACGACCTCAAGCCTCCGGCGTGTTACCCTCCTGACTGGATCCAGTGCTGGACGGATGCCGATTGCCCGTATGGCGGGGACAACTACTGCGTGGAAGACCCCTCCACGAACTTCATCGAGAAGTACGAGTGCAAGCACGGCAACCTTCCCGGGTGCATGCCGGTCCAGCTCAAGCCGTGCCAGCTATCCTTCGGAACCGCCTGCAAGGACGGCTTGTGCGTGATGGAGAAGCATGACTGCTGTGTGGCTGATCCCTACCTGATGACCAAGTGCTCCGACGAGGCATGCACCAAGCTGGTTGGAGCGATGCGGAGGGAGTGCACCGGATTCGGCATGCAGCCGTGGGGATGGTCTTCGGAATGTGCCGAGCTTGCCGGCAAGTACTGCGGAGTCTGCGGGGGGACTCCCCCGCCCAAGGGGGACTGCGGGTAGCCCGAGGGAACAAAGGGCTGCAGCGTGGCAGAGTGCGAGTACGAGGTCTGCACCAAGTACTTGCCGGCCTGCTGCCAGGCATGGACGCAGGACTGTGCGGACATGGCCTTGACCCTCTGGCAATGCCCGGTCTGCAATTGAGCCGACCGGTATTGGTCAGATACCAGGAAGGGGGTCGGGATGAATGGGTTCCCTACAGGTCGGACTCAGGGATAGATCCCGAACAGGGAGCCGTTACTACCGTTCGCACCGGAGTTGGTGCCCGTGCGCACGCCACCCTGGCCACCCGCACCGCCTGCTCCGCCCGTGAACTGGACGTTCTGCAGGTCTTTGTTGATGGTGGAGCCGACGCCGTAGACGGCGAAACTGGCCCCACCCGCGCCACCGCCGCCGCCGCCGGAAGACCCGCCAACCGTGCCTTCCCCGCCCGCGCCACCGCTCAGCGCCATTGAAATAGACAGCATTGAGGGGGCCGCTGGTCAGGGGCGCCGTGCCGGACAAGATGTATTGGACTGAGCCGCCGGGCGGCAGGGCCGTGGCCCTATGCGGATTGAATGGCGGCTGGGGGCGTATGAGCGTCCCGGTGGGACGCTCCGCTCAGCGCTGCGACGAGGCTCAATGTGGACAAGTCGGAGGTGGAGAGGGCTCGGGTGTGGGGGAATCGGCAGCCTGAAGAGAGCAGGAGCGCAGGCGGGTGCGATGCCGAGGCCGGCCGAGGACGAGAGGTGGACGGAGCGAGGCGGTTGGCTGTGGTCATGACGTGTCAAAGGCCTCCGTGCCCGGTGGGCAGGTGGTGTGAGGTGCCGGTGCGAAGCGAGGGACAATGGCGACAGTGGTGAGTCGTCCCTGTCGGCAGAAGGGGCAGGCGTCGATGTCCTTGAGCGCCACGTCGAGCATGAGGTCGTGAGCGGACTTGATGGGCGGAGGAGGGGCCGGGACGTAGTCGAGGAGCTTGCAGCAACAGGCGAGGTTCTCGGCCTTGTGGCGGCTGGCGAAGAGGCCGAAGTGGCGGATGCGCTGGAATCCCGGGGGAAGGATGTGCAGAAGGAAACGGCGGATGAACTGGTCGGCCGGGAGGGAGCGGGTCTTGACCGCGTCGTTGTCGCGGCGGTCCTTGTACTCGAAGGTGACCTGGCCGTTGTCGATGCTGAGGATGCGCTTGTTGGAGATGGCGGCGCCGTAGGTGTACCTGGCCAGATAGCGGAGCACGGCATCGGGTCCGCCCAGGGGCTTCTGGCAGTAGACGACCCAGGGCTTGCGGCGCAGACGGCTCAGGAGGGAGCGGAAGGCCTGTTCCGGGGCGCGGCCAGGGGCCAGGGCCTCCGGGAGGACGAGCTGGCCCCTGGCGTGTGCGTCGGCCAGCCCATCGAGGAACTTGGCCCGGAAGACGATGGAGAGGGCTTTGACCGGGAAGAGGAAGGTCGCGGAGATTGGAATCCAGCGGGTGCGGTCGACAGACAGCATCCCTGCGGGGACGAGGCAGTGCAGGTGGATGTGGCGGTTGAGCTGCTGGTCCCAGGTGTGGAGCATGGCCGTGATTCCGGGCTGCCCTCCTTTGCGCCCGGCGAATTCCTTGAGCGTCTCCGAGGCCGCTGCAAAGAGCAGGTTGTAGACGGTCTCCTGGTTGAAGACGGCCAGCAGGTTGAGGGCGTGGTCCAGGGTGAAGACCAGTTGGAAGTGGGGCACATGGAGAAGCTGGATCTTCTGTTTCTCCAGCCACCGGGCCCGCTTGAGCGCCCCGCACGTTGGGCAGTGCCGGTCGTTGCACGAATTCCACAGGAACAGGAGCTGACCGCACTGGTCGCACTGCCTGATGCGGCCGCCGAGCGCAGGAGTGCGGCAGCGCACGATTGCGCGGATTGCCTTGACATGGTGGGGCGGCAGACCGGCCCCGTCGAGAAAGGCCTCGCCATGCCGGCGGAACACCTCCGCCAGCGTCACTTCCGCAGCGCCGTCGTCGCCGGGTCCGGCACCGCCCTCGATGGGGCAGGCCGCAACCATCGGCTATGCGGCCGCAGCCTTGTCCTCACCCGGCATGCGCACCAGATCGAGCAGGCTATCCTCCTCCTTCACCCGGTTTCCCACGATGCGCAGATAGCGGGCCGTCGACTGGATCGACGAATGTCCCATCAGCCCCTGGATCGTCGGGTCCGGCCGTCCTCGGTCTGGCACAGGAGGAACTCCGTCGGACGCCCCGGGGTTAAGTCAGTGCCGTCGCTCATGACTATCTCCTATCGCTTCGGGCTCCCAAAGTGCGGTTCTCACTTCGACGACCTCCGAAGCACTTCACCCTGTGAATCCGTCATACGCTGCGCGGAGTCAATGACTCCTCTCCGCCGAACCTCTACATCCACCTCCACCTTCTCGTTGATCACCAGCCGCCAGCGGCGGGACAGCTCGCCGCCCGCTACCGGCAAGTCCGGGCGCAGACGGTAGGTCTTGGTCGCATGCTTCGCTACCCGGACTGCCAGCGGGGCCGCAAGCAACTCCTGCCCCACCAACTCCAGCAGATACCCCAGCCGCTGTACGTGCGCGGACTCGGCGCCCTCCAGGACGGCGGCCATCCGATTCGCTGCCATCTTCTCGGCCAACTCAGACAGGACGGTAGCCACGTTGCCGAGGCCGCCGGATGCCTGCGGGTATCGGACCAGGTCGAGCGCGGTTGCCTCAGGCGTCGAGACGCGCACGTGGCCGGTGTAGGTCTTCTCCTTCACCACAGGCACCCGTTCGATGCCGACGTTCTGGAAGAAGCGAATCCGCGCCCGCCCGGCCATGACTGGGCGGAGCGGGGAAGAGGTCACGACCTGAAGCTCCTGCGGCTGCTGATGGGAAGCCCCGTGTAACGCCGCGGCGGACAAGAGCCCGACGTAGTAGGGCTGCTCGTGGAACGCCATCAGCGCATCGATGTACCAGTCGGCTGGTGGCCCGCCCGCGCTCCGATACTCGACCGGGACGATCACGTGGAACCCGCGGCGGGGCGAGACGATGCGTCCGACGGCGGACAGCCTGTTGACCGCGAACATGAGCGCACTCCGGGTGCAACCCAACGCAGCCAGCCCTTCCTCGCGGGTGAACACGTATCGCCCCTGCGACTGAAGCTGGTCCACGTACTCCCGAAGACCGTTCTTCCGCTGTTCCACCACGCAGCCCTCCTCGTTGGCGCAGCACGAACCGCTTGAGGCAGTCCCGCTGAGCACTTGCAGAAGTTAGCACATCTCGCTAGCTTCTGCAGGTCAACGGGCGGGCGGTCTGTGCGGGCTCCTGGTGGCCGATATCCCTCTCCTCGGCCTGCGATGCGGGTCTGCGATTGCGATGGCTCTCTTGGAAATGGACAGCCGTCCTACCATCAACCGAGTCACCGGGACCCGCCAAGCCCTGGAGATTGCACGCCCCTTCGGGTGCCCGGGTATTTGGCTACTGCCCTGGTGCGGTGTCCACTTCCAGTTGAGCCACAACAACAGCCGTCCGCCAGGACAGCAGCTACTCGACGGCAAACACCAACACCTCTTTCTGCTTGCCCTTGAGCAGTGTCGGGCCGACCGCTCGGCAACGGCCCTGCAGGTCCGGCGGCAGTCGATCGTGCACGGCGCCGGACACGTAGATTCTGCCCGGTCCCTGCCGGGTCAGCCCTTCGAGCCGCGACGCGATGTTCACCGCGTCTCCAATGACCGTGAACTCCTTCCGGTTCCTGCTGCCGATGGGGCCCTGCAGGACTTCTCCGAAGTGGAGGCCTATGCCGTTCTCCATGCGTGGGACGCCGCGCAGTGCATTGCGCTCGTTCAGCCCCTGGAGCGCCACGCGCATCTCCAATGCCGCGGCCACCGCGTCGTGCGCGGGATTGTCCAGCGGGATGAGGCCGCCGAACGCGGCCATGACGGCATCACCCATGAACTTGTCCCCCACTCCGCCGTGAGACTGGATGCACGCGACCATGGTGTCGAAGTACTCGTTGAGCACCGAGACGACGAACTCGGCATCGTGCCCCTCGCTGAAGCCGGAAAAACCACGCAGGTCGCTGAAGAGCACCACGACGCTCTTGCGCTCGCCCGATACCTCGGCCTTCTCGCTGACGATGCGGTCCTTGACCTCCGGGCTCACGTACTGCCCGAACAGCCTGGAGATGCGCTCTTTCTGCTGTTCTTCCCGAACTGCCTTTTCGATCCCC
>VGRX01000287.1 GCA_016875215.1 Deltaproteobacteria bacterium | reverse complement strand
CATAGTAGGTAAGGCCGACGATAGCGCCCCCTTCCCGGACCCACGACACGAAGATCACCGCGTGCCCGGTCCCGTTGCCCCGGGAGAGGTTGACGAAATCGCCCGGGACGGCCTGCGACCAGGAATCCGGCCCCAGCGAAAACCCGATGCCCGCGGACTCGAACGCCGCTGCCGCACTGGCTTCGTTGGTGATGCCGTACCCCTGCCAGTGCTGGTAGAACTCCCCCCCCTGCACAGAGCCGAAGTCCAGCTCGCCGAACGGCTCGACCTCGCCGAGCCCCCGCACCGCGGCCCACCGCCGAACCGCCTCCAGGAAGACCTCGAGCGTGTGCCCGGTGCAGTAGCAGGTCCCGTCCCCCTCCCAGAGCAGCTCGCCCTGGTAGTACACGTCGTGCAGCATCCCCATCGAGCCGGGACACTCCCGCCAGCAGTAGCGGTACCGCCCGTCCCTCGGAAAGAGCAGGGAATCGTTGATCACGGCCACGACGAACCCGTTGAAGCCGGGCGGCGGAGGGAGGAAACCGGACGAGGGCACGAACCGGAGCTGCTCCAGGGCGACGGCCTTCCCGGTATCGTCGTACCCCTCGAGATCGAGCATCCGCAACAGGTTCACCCCCTTGAACTCATGCACCAACCCGCCCACGGACGGGTCGAACGGTGCCTCCTGGAGGGGCAGGCCGTCCACGAACAGGGCGACCTTCTTCACCCCTCCCCCCGCACGGAACCTGAACGTCACCGGGTTGGCCACGACGGCATCAGCCGTGGGCTCGACGATCGAGACCCAGGGGGTGGGCGAATCCGACGCCGATTCCGACGCCGACCCTGCCGCAGCACCGGCGGCTGCCGTGGCCCACAGAAAGAGGAAGAGGGGATGGACCATCAGGTGTCAGCTCCTCACAGGCCGAAGAGATCCCCTGCTTCCGACGTGAGCCGGCGTACCAGGAACGCTCCGAGCGGAATGAACGTGCACAGGAAGCAGGGGGCTGCCGCACAGATGCGCTTGCCCACGGCCCGGGTTATCCCGCCCACAGCCCGGTCCCGCCGGCTCAGCTCGGTCCTCACCCGCAACCCGTCGTGCGCCTCGAAGGTCAGTCCGAAGTTGCCGAACGTAAGCTCCGACATGGGAGGTCGAAGCAGCTCCGGACCATCCTTCGGGGCTCCTGGGTGGCCGTACGCGGATGACTTCATGGTCAGCGCCTTCCCGTCCCAGGAGTACTTCCCGGCCCCCGGGCAGAGCAGCCGGGTCCGGAACACGATCTCGTGCACGTCGACCGGGTCGCGGTCCGGGTAGAGCCGCCTCCACTCGTTCAGGATCGGCAGGTTGGCAAACGAGGCCTTCTGCATCTGCTGCCCGATCTCCTTGCGGATCACCGGCTCGAGCAGGCCGAGCAGCTCGCCGGCCGCCTGGAGGCCCACCTGGCTGCCGGCCAGCTTCGGAACCCGCATCCCGGTGTCCTTGCCGAGCGACCGGGCCGCCTGCCGCTCGAGCGCCCGCTTCAACAGGTCCTCGTTCAGCGTGATGAGCAGCGACTTGCCGGTCACCGCGTAGTAGAGGGCCAGCCGCTCGGGCATGTCGTCCTCCCGGGCCGCGGCGGTGGGGCTGACCTTGACATAGGACTGCCCCTTCCAGGTCAGAGGCTCCCACAGGGTCATGCCGGGAGCGGTCTGCTCGACGAACGCCCGCACCGAGGCCAGGAATGCCGTCACCTTCATGGCGCTGGACACGTCGACGAGCACCGCCAGCGGGAGCCGGTCCACGTTCGCCTCCAGGAAGCGCTCGGGCTTCTCGGCTGCGGCGAGCTGATACCAGAAGTCGTCCTGGTCCGCGTAGATGCTGACGTAGCGGCCAAGCCACGAGAGCAGGTTGCCCTGGAGCCCGGGAGCAAAGGAGACTGCGAGGTTGCCGACCTCCCGCACGGGGTCGGAGTCGGGGTTGAGGGCCATGACGAAGCGGACCAGGGTCTCCTCGTGCGGGTCCGCGTCGCCGGGCTCGAGCATGGTGCTGCCGGTGAGAGCGACGAACTCCTTGTAGTCGCTGCCTGCGATGAGCGGGAGGATCGTCCCGTCCAGGGCGACCTTCTCGTCCGAGACGTACAGGCGCAGCGCGATGGGGTCGAAGTAGCGCCGCCAGTTCTGCTGGTATCCGTTCCGGAACCAGTTGTAGGCCTGGGCTTCGTCCTCGGTGACCTTGGCCAGGGGCAATTCGATGACCGGGATCATGAATTCGAGGGTACCGTAGGTCTGGGAGCGGATTCCCGTGGGGGTGAAGGTGAGTGCGCCGAGCCCCTCGAAGCCCCTTGGGGCCGGCAGCGGGCCGTCGGTCTTGCCCGCGACCAGGTCGTCAGCGTGGCGGACATGGAGCTCGGACAGGAGCGCTGCCGCCCGGGTGCGACGCGAATCTGCGATGCGCCACTTCGGGCCGGCCCAGCGGCGCAGGGCCATGTCGGGAACCACGAGCAGCGCTGATTCGTGCTTGTCTGAGAGCGGGTAGCGGTCGCGGAAATACGTGTATTCCGGGGCCTTGGCCAGGGCGGGATCGGTACCGGCCGCGGTGCGAGCGATCCGCTCGAGCTGTGCGGTGGAGTTCGTGACCACGACCAGGTCGTCCCTCACGGCCAGGATGGAGCAGATGCTACGGTCCGGGGTGCAGACGCCGGACCATGCGAGGCCTGCTGCGGTCCCGGAGATCGCCGTTGCCCCCGCCTTCTTTGCAGCCTCCTGGTTGTTGCGGACGTGGCTGGCCAGGAGGGTTGCGTTCTTCGGGGCGAACAGCACCGCCACGTCGGAGCCCATGCGCAGGAACGGGTCGGAGCCCGTGAACGCCACGCTGGAGACGACCTGTCCGCCGAGCAGGCGGGCCAGGGTGCTGACGGGCAGGCAGAGCTGCTTCTGGTAGCGGTCCTTGGTGCGGGCATCCTCGGAGCGCGGCTCCAGCCAGGCGAGGACGGGGGTACCGAACGCATCGGCCTCGTCCATGACGTCGAGCATGGCCTTGAAGGTCGGGAAGAAGAGTGCGTGCTGGTCTGCCGGGATGAATGCCGAAAGGGGGTCGAGCGCCGGCTTCTTGCCCGCGTTCATCGGGGCCCAGTCGATCTCCTCGACGGTGATCCCCTCGAGGATGGAGACCGGGACGGTCTCTTCGCCCGGCTGCCTCGGGAGCAGGGGGCGGTCGAGCTGGAGGTTCTCGGCCAGTGCCCGATTCCCGGTGAACATGTCGAAGGTGCGGTGCAGGTCGTCGGACGGGACGTTCTGGGGGACGATGCCGGGCGGCTGAGGGACCTCCTCGGGCAGCACTCCGCCGGCCCGGGCCACTGCGGCCTGGTGCCGGAACCATGCGGCCCCGGGGATGCCGCTGCGGGCCAGCTCCTCGTAGCGCCGGGCCCGGGCCTCGAAGAACGCCGACCTGGCCTCGGCGGTGGCGGCCTTTGCCGGAATCCGGAATGCCAGGTTGACCTGGTCGTCCGGCTTTCCGCACGACGGAAACACGAGTTTGCCGGTGACGTCGCCGTCGGCAGGGTGCTCGATGGCGATCCGGACGTTCTCCCGAAGCTGCCGGCCGAAGTCCCAGAAGTCCATGGCGCCGACCAGGTGCGCTTCGCCGGGACCGTCCAGTCGGACCACGGGCGGGTGGTCCTGGAACTCCTGCCACGTGTAGGTTCCGGCCGGCAGGTCCGGCAACACCCCGGAGGTCAGCTCGAGCTGAGCCACCGGCACGTCGAAGTACACGGGCCCGCCCCCTGCCCCGGCCGTGGCCGGAACCAGCAGAACCGTCAACAGTGCGGCTGCGAGCACTCCCTGTCTCGTCTTCATCGGTACCCCCTCCTTGTGAAAGTCAACGGTACCATTGTGACCTCGCCCGTGTTCGGTTTTCACGAGCGGACTGCAAGGTAGTCGCAAGAAACCATCCGACATCCCACTGTATTCCCGGCAGCCCCGCGGCGCTGCCTCGAGCCGCCTACCAGCCGACGTTGAGGCCCAGCATGAACGGAATGAAGTTGTCCGTGGCGACGTTGATGCCTCCGATCTGCACGCCGTTCAGCACGGTGCAGAAGTTCATCGCCCCGATCTGCAGGCCGTTCACCCTGCCCGCCTGGTTCACCAGCCCGAGCTGGAGGCCGGTGACGGTCTCGGTGACGTTGCCCGGCCCGACCTGGATTCCCTGGACCGAGGCGGTGATATTGGTGATCAGCGCGATCTGGAGCCCGCGCACCTCGCTCCGGTCCGAGGGGTTGGGGTTGGAGCGGGCCTTGCTCAGGCTCCCCAGCGCGGTCGGTACCTTGCCCGCGATGTTGACCATGCCGAGCTGCACGCCCGAGACGTCCCGGACGACCCAGTTCAGGATCGGCCCGACCTGGAGGCCGGAAAGGTCACCTCCCACCGCGTTTCCCAGCGCGAGCTGGACTCCGCCGACATCTCCACCGGCACCGTTGAAGGTCCAGGAGAGCTGCAGCCCCGACAGGTCGCCCGAGGCGAGGTTGGCCGTTCCCAACTGGAGGCCGCCGAAGTCGTCGCCTGCGAGGTTGATGAAAGCGCTCCCTTGGAGGCCGATCCCCCCTTCCCGGACACTGTTCCAGAGGGGGGCGGCCTGGATGCCGTACAGCCTGCCCACCACGTTCACCACCCCGCCCTGGATGCCGTAGAAGGGACCGCCGACCAGGTTGATCGGGGCCGCCTGGACGCCGGCAAACCGCTCCCGCTCGATGTTGAGCACGCCGCCGACCTCGATGCCGTACACCGCGGTCGCCCGCCCATAGAGGACGTTGATGCTGGGCCCCACAACGACCTTGTTCGGGGCCTGGAAGATCTGGATCGGCGGGAACAGCGTGATCTCGAACGGCCGGTAGTGGTACTCCGTGTCGCCGGCAAGGACCGGCGACGGGCCCCACCCCACGACCGTTGCCAGCACCACCGCCAGCAGCACCGCCCCCCGCATCGTCCGCCTTCCCATCAGCGCTCCCCTGCCTTCCCCGGACTTCCCGGCCGGGGTCGCCCCATTGTAGCAGATTCATTCCGAAGCGGAACAGTGACTTGTGCTTGCGCTTTGATTCCTTTCGCGCGAGGGTATGCACCCTTGGGGGGGTACCCGGGCGGAGGTGAACGGGCGAGCGGACGAAACGGAGCAGGAATGGTGGGACTGAGGACAGCGAGTCGCGTTCGACTGCGGCAGGCGGCATGGGTTGCCGCTGCGATTGCGGCAGTCGTCTTCTCGGGCGGGCCGATCGCGGCCCAGCCCCGGATGGACTTCGACGCCTGTGTCAGGAAGTGCGATTCGGGCCTGGTCAAGGTGTCCGACTCGGAGAAGGGCTGCGTCGAGACGGTGCAGCACATCGCGGGGGACCTCGACAAGGTGGCCGAGGTGTTCCGTGGCAGCGACCTGTGCAACTGGCGGCGCAAGTCGGTCTGCGAGGACTTCCGGAAGGTAGTGGTCCCCGCACTCGACCAGTTGGCGACGCTGCTTCGCGGGATCGAGGATTGCCGCAAGGTGGACTACAAGCAGGTGGCCGGCCTGTTGTGGGTCCTGGACCTCAAGACCGCGTGCAAGGGGGACGGTGTGTTCACCGACCTCCACGACTACCTCACCGCCCGGCCGCCCAGCCTCGTGCGCGTGAACGGGCTGCAGACGTACTATGTCTTCTCCCGGGAGCTGATTCCCCCCGGCGACGACATGTTCGGCCAGTTGCCGTCGTGCGACGAGGGGATCCGGCCGTCGTCCCACTACGTCTGGCCGCTGCTGAGCTTCCACAGGGTGCTGACATCGATCGCGGTGTGGCAGACATGCATGGCCGGCTGCCGCAAGCCCACCGAGCTTGAGAAGCGGCTGTGGAAGCTGGAGGAGCTGGTGAACCAGGTGCGCATCGAGCTCGATGCGTCCGCAGAGGCGGCCCGGACCGGGTTCGACACACGCCGCACTGCGCTGCTCCAGAAGCACACGGCCTTCTTCCCCTGCTCGCCGTTCACCCGCCTCGAGCGGGATCTGAAGGAGCACGCCCAGGCGCTCGACCGGTTCACCGAGACCATAGCGAACATGCTGATGACCCCCGACGGAACCGACACGCGCATTTCGGAGCTGGAGGCCGAGGCTGAGCAGCTTGCGGCCGCTGTCCGGGCCAACAGCTTCGACCTGGTCCGCCAGGCCTCGG
>VGRX01000286.1 GCA_016875215.1 Deltaproteobacteria bacterium | reverse complement strand
CCCCGATCTCGCATTTCTCGCCGGCCTTGCAAACACCGCACTCGCCCCCGCAGCCGTCGTCGCCGCACGCCTTGCCTGCGCAGTCCGGGGTGCAGTCAGCGGACGCCGGGGCCGCCGTTGTCATCACCAGGGCAAGTGCCAGCAGACTCGCACACAATCGAAGAGCAGAACGCATGGAGACCTCCAAACCGATCCTGGGACTGCCCATGGCAGGGCGGTCCGGCCTTTCGGGCCAGCGTGAAGGGTATCGGTCGCGCCCGAGCGTGTCAAGCGCACGCGGGGGGCGACGGCCGGATTGCCTTTTGGGCTTCGTGCCTATATCATAGAGTCCGGAACGGCCGGTGGGCGTTTGGCGGAGGGGGAAATGAGCGACGGGATTTGTCGCATGGCGGTGTTGCTGGCGTTCGGGGCAGGGCTCTTGGGGTGGGCGGCAGCGGGGCTCGCACAGCAGCCCGACCCCGTTCCGGGCAAGGCCGTCGGGAAGCCACCGGCGGCGGAGGCCCCCGGCGCTCCTGCTCCCGGGCTCTCGACCGGGTCTCCCGGCGCCCCTGCGCAAGTGCCCTCGAGCGGGGGGGCGGTTCCGGGCAGCGAGCCATTGCCCCCGGCCGGCGCCCCTGCGATCCAGCCCACCGAGGCGACCCGGGGATTCACCGAGATTGCCGAGCGCGTGGCGAAGCTCGTGGCCGCAGGGGACTTCGACGCGTTCGAGAAGAATCTGCTGGTATCCCGAAAGGCGTATTCGGACTACTACAGGAAGCGGCACAAGATCGAAGTGGAGGAGCGTGGCTGGCGCGAGTACCTGGACGGGGTGCGCAAGAACTTCGATGACAAGCACCGGGAGATGGGCGACGCGGCACTGACGTACAGCCGCATCGAGTCGCACGAGGAAGGGGACTTCCTGGCCACCGAGGTGTGGGCCTCGTACAAGACAGCGGACCCGGAGAAGCCGGGGGCGCTGATCCTGCAGCTCATCAGGTTGAATGGCAAATGGAGAGTGACGAGCCTGGAGTAGAGCACGGGACGGGGAGTCCCGGCGGGACGGGCCTTCAGGCCGCTCCGGCCGTGTGGTGGGCGCTCGGCCTGCTCCTGGGGGCTGCCGCGCTCCTCCGTTTCTTCCGCCTCGGACAGAAGCCGTTCTGGCTGGGAGAGATGCAGGAGATCGTCGCGGCTCGCAGCCCTCGTTTCCTTGCCCAGATCGTGGATTCCGGAACCGACGCGGTGGGCTTCTTCTGGCATCATGCGGTCTGGCTGGCGGGCATGGCTCCGGAGGAGTGGATCACCCGAGTGCCTTCCGCACTGCTGGGGACGCTGACGGTGGCGGTGGTCTGGATGCTTGGGCGGCGCCTGGGCGGGACCGTTGGAGCGTTCGCTGCGGCCATCTGGGTCGCGGTGAGCTTCTTCCACGTCATGCATTCGCAGGATGCGCGTTCGATGTCGTACCTGGTGTTCTTCTACAGTCTGTCGTGGCTGTGCATGCTGGTCTGGTTCGAGGATGACGGGGCGCACGTGGGGTGGGCGGCGGCGTACGTGCTGTCGGCAGGTCTTGCCGGGCTGAGCCACGCGATCGGCGGGGTGTATCTCGTCCTCCAGGCAGCGTACTTCGGGGCGCGTGTGGTTGCCGCATCGCAGCGGCCTGGGGGGCGTCCGTGGCGAGCGGGACTGGTCCGATACCTGGCACCGGCTGCGGGTGCGGCCGTGCTGGCGTCGTTGCAGCTCCTGGTGGTGGCGGACTACGGTTTTGCGTTCGGGCGGACGCGTTCCCCCGTGGTGAGCGAGGCCGGGCTGGAGGACCTGTTCCTGCTGCGGCTCGCCCTGGTGCACCTTGCCGGCGCGGTGCTTCCGGTCCGGTGGGTGGTGACCGGCCTGGCCCTGGTCGGAATGGTGGATGCCAGGCGGCCCGGGCTCCTGGCGGTCTGGACCGCGGGCCCGGCAGCCCTGCTCTATGCCCTGTGTACCGCGGGGGGAACCGCCCGCTTCGAGATGTACCATCTCCTTCCAAGCCTCGTCCCGTTCGCCCTGGCGGTCGGAATCGGTCTGGAGCGGGCGGCAGCCGGCCTGGCCAAGTTGCCAAGGCTGCGCCTGGCGGGCCGCCGGGAGGGGGCCGCCGTCATCGCTGCGGCGCTGGCACTGGCGATCTGGGGCAACGCCAGCCCTCTGGTCCGATACTTCGAGCGGCCGACCCGACCCTTCATGGGAGCCGACATGCGCTCCGCTGCCAGGCACCTGGAAGCGATGGGCCTGACAGGGGGGGACACGCTCCTCTTCAACTATGCCGAGACGCTGATCCCGGCCAGCTTCTATGCCGGACGGGAGATGAAGAAGGCCGCCGCGGTGACCCCGTGGCGCCCACCCGATCCGGACTGGCAGTACCACCTGCTGGTGCGGGCCGCATTCCAGGCCACGGACAGCGACATCGAGCGCCTGAGCCCGGACGAGATCGTCACGCTGAGCGAGCTGCCCCCCGTCGAGCAGCAGCGCACCGGCCGCATGCTCTGCCTGCTGTTCTGGCCCGAAGGGGGACCGGAGAACAAGGGGTACGCAGCGTACTACCGCTGGCTGACCGGCCACGACCTGTACGTGTTCGACCGGGCCGTCGACCAGGCCGCACTGCCCGCGGGCTGGACTCTGGAAAGGTTCTTCGGAGTGGACCTGCTGATCCGCACGGAGGGACCATATACCATCTCCGGAGCTGCCGCAGAGGTCCTGCCGCTGCTGCTCTCCAACGCCCCACCTCTGCTGCGTGACATGGCTCCCGCAGTCTACGGCTCCCACCCGCACGAATCGCACCGTTGAATTCCACGCGCTGACCGACTATAAATACCCCGGCAACCGATGGGAGGGACCACCATGAACTCCTTTGACAAGCAACTGTCCGACTACTTCGAGCAGGTCCGGGAGATGCGCAAGCGCATGGAGCGCTTCACGACCCCTTCCGGGATCGAGAAGCAGCACCTCTACCTGCCCAAGGAGCCGGAGGCCGGCTACTTCGAGCGACTCGGCCTTCCGGGCCAGTACCCCTACACCCGAGGCCCCTATCCCACCATGCATCGGGGCCAGTTCTGGACGATGCGGATGTTCTCCGGGTTCGGCACGCCGCAGGATACCAACAACCGGTTCAAGTACCTGCTCAGGAACGGGCAGACCGGCCTGTCCACCGCGTTCGACATGCCCACGCTCATGGGATACGACCCCGACCACCCGCTGTCTGCCGGCGAGGTCGGCAAGGAAGGGGTGAGCGTCGCCACCATCCAGGACATGCACACCCTGTTCGCCGATATCCCGCTGGACCAGGTCACGACGTCCATGACCATCAATGCACCGGCCATCGTTCTGCTCTCACTGTACGTGGCGGTGGCCCAGGAGAGAGGAATCCCGCTGGACACCCTGGGCGGGACCACGCAGAACGATATCCTCAAGGAGTTCATCGCCCAGAAGGAGTGGATTTCTCCCCCTCGGCCGGCCATGAAGCTGGTGCAGGACACCATGGTCTTCTGTGCCCGTTCCCTCCCCCGCTGGCATCCGATCTCCATCTCCGGCTACCACATCCGGGAGGCCGGCGCCACCGCGGTCCAGGAGCTTGCCTTCACCCTGGCCGACGGCATCGGCTACGTCCAGGCGGGCATTGAGGCCGGACTCGACGTGGACGAGTTCGCACCCAGGCTCTCCTTCTTCTTCGATGTCCACAACGAGTTCTTCGAGGAGATCGCCAAGCTCAGGGCGGCCCGGCGGATCTGGTCGGACGTCATGCGCAACCGCTTCAAGGCCCGCAAGGAGCGCTCCTGGCTGCTGAGAACCCACTGCCAGACCGCAGGCGTCTCGCTGACGGCCCAGCAGCCTTACAACAACGTCGTGCGCACAGCGTTCCAGGCGCTTGCCGCGGTGCTCGGGGGGACGCAGTCGCTCCACACCAACTCGCTCGACGAGACCTACTGCCTGCCGACCGAGGAGGCGGTCAAGATAGCGCTCCGCACCCAGCAGCTCATCGCACACGAGTCCGGAGTGGCCGACGTCGTGGACCCGCTGGCAGGAAGCTACTTCGTCGAGGCGCTCACCGACGAGGTCGAAGAGAAGGCCCGGGACTACATCCGGAAGATCGATGACATGGGGGGCATCCTCGAGGCCATCGAGCGCGGCTACCCGCAGATGGAGATAGCGGACAGTGCCTACCGCTTCCAGCGCCAGGTCGAATCCGAGGAACGCATCATCGTCGGGATCAACCGGTTCAAGGAAGAAGAGGAGGCGCCGATCCGGATGCTGGTCATCGACCCCGTGGTCGAGGCCGGCCAGAAGGAGCGGATCGAACGCTTCAAGAAGGAGCGGGACAGGGACCGGGCGCTGCGGGCGCTCGATGCCATCCGCACCTCGGCCCGGGCCGGCGAGAACCTCATGCCCCCCATCATCCAGGGCCTGAAGGACAAGATTTCCCTGGGCGAGATTTCCGATCTGTTCCGCGAGGAGTTCGGAGTCTACACGGATCCTGCCTTCTGCTAGCCGGACAGCCGATACCGGCCCGTCTGCTGCGTTCATCGCTTAGGAGCCTGTTGCGAATAGCCTCCTGCTGCGGGAAAGCGACCATCCCGACCTGCCACGTCGCTGCACCCCGAAATCGAGTCAACGTAGCCCGGGACTACGCCTCCTCGCTTTCGGGGCCCCCGCTCCTTGCATCTCGGGCGGTCGCTATCCCTCGCCACGGAGTCTATCTGCAACAGGCTCCTCGTTCCTCCCTGCGACGTACGCCCAGTACGCCTCGGTCGTCACTCGGCTCGCGCCTTGCAGCCGGGCCAGTCTCGGCTGCCCGGTGTCGCCCGTCCCTCGTTCCTCCCTGCGACATACGGAATCCTTGGGGTGGGAAGAATTTCGCCATGGTTGCAACCTTCTGACACGCTGCTCGGGGCCGCAGCGACGGGACCGTTCTGACGAAGAAATCCAGAAAAAGCCCTTTGACATCAGGGTGTTGTGAGATTCTCCGGTCCGCTGGCACGCCTCCTGCAAAGTGGTTGGGCGTTGAGTGGTTGACAACCGACACTGACATAGGAGGAACGAACATGAAGACCACGATCATCCAGAAGTTGAACTCGCTGTTGGGAATCGCCCCTGCTGCCGTGCTGCTGCTCTTTGCTGCGGGCAACACGGCCCCCATGTGCGGCAGCATCGAGCCGAGCATGGAGCAGGCCTGCTCGTCCGCTGCGGACTGTGCGGGGCTGCCGCACGCGGACTGCGACGGGACCTGGAGCTGTTCGAACGAGCAGTGCTCCTTCTCCTGCCTGCCCGATGTTCCCGAGAAGGTGTTGTGCCAGGTCGACGAGCAGTGCGGCAAGGGGCAGCACTGCTCGCTGAGCGACGGGGATTGCCAGCTCGAGGTGTTCTGCCCCAGGGGAGAGGAAGGGGGGGACCTGTGCCAGGTGGAATGCCTGGGCGAGTGCGTGGATGACGCACCGGTGACCGGCTGCCAGTCGGACGATGACTGTGCGGAAGGGGAAGTGTGCCAGTTCATCGACTGCGCCATGCCGGCGGGTGCGGCAGCCGACCAGAGGGCCCCGTTCATGTGCGAGCCGATGGGCGAGTGCGTGCCCGAGCTGATCCCGGTGGATTGCACCAGCGACTCGGATTGCCCTTCGGGGATGATGTGCCAGATCGATGTCGTGTGCGATGCGCTCCCGTGCGAGTGCCCTGAGGGAACCGAGTGCATGTGCGCCTCCCCGTGCTTCACCCAGGGGACCTGCGTTCCGGCGATTCCGGGCGAGTGCCAGTCGGACAATGACTGCCCCACGGGTTACATGTGCATCACGGAGGTGGCGTGTCCGGCATGCGAGGCGTGCGACGAGGACATGGGATGCGGCTGCAAGGCGGAGTGCATTGAGACCTCGATGTGCGTGCCGGTGCCCCCGCCGTCCGAGTGCTTCAGCGACTTCGACTGCGGGCCCGGGTTCACGTGTGAGTACATGTGCGGTGCGTACGACTGTCCCCCCGGTGCGGACTGCGCCCAGGAATACTGCCCCGGCGTGTGCGTGCCGGTGACCCCGCCGTCCGAGTGCTTCCAGGATGCCGACTGCCCGGCCGGGTTCTTCTGCGAGTTCATCTACGACGGATTCAAGTGCGGCCCGGGGGAGAAGTGCATGGGCCCGGGCGTGTGCCAGCCGATCG
>VGRX01000285.1 GCA_016875215.1 Deltaproteobacteria bacterium | reverse complement strand
CGTACTTGACGAAGTCGAAGTAACCCTGCCCGTCACGGGGGTGGTTGATCTGCACGACCCGGCAGCCGAAGTCCTCGTGCATGCTCTTCCAAACGGCAGGGGCCGGGAGGAACCCTCCGACCTCGCCGCTCTCGGTGAAGGAGACCCAGGGGACCACGAAGTACTTCTGCAACTGCTCCGGCTTGGGGGTGCAGCCGAGACCGTTGAAGTGCCGGCCCACGGGGGAAACTTCGTTGCCGAGAGAGGGGAGGATCACCCCCTCCAGTCCCAGCGAAGCCACCACGGGAGCGTAGTCCGCGAACACGTCGTGCTCGGTCGCGACCCAGATCGCCATCCCTTCGGCCATCTCCGAGGCCACGCGGACGTGCCGCCTCATCTGGCTGTCGATCGAGAACTCGGAGTGCGTGTGCATGTCGCCGGGGTACCACCCGGTCACGTCCAGCTCCCGCTGGATTGCGCAGCCTGCGTCCACGACCTCGCCGGCCCCGACCGTGACGCTCGCCCGGCAGTAGCTCCATTCCGGCCCCCGCGAGCCCTGGATCGTGTAGTCGCCGGCTGCCATGAACAGCGTGGCTTTGCCCTCGATGTCCGGCCACAACGCCAAGCGGCCGGCATTCAGGCCCGCATCGGCTCCGGCATAGGCCATGATTCTTGCCGGGACGGGCTGGCCGTCCTCTCCGGTGATCCGGGCGTCGATCCGGCCCGGGTCGGGGGGATCCAGATCCAGCGGCTCGACCTCTCCCCCGGCCGGCACCTCGAGCGGAACTTCGAACGTCTCGATCCCGGGCCCGGAAACGGTCACGGCGTAGGTTCCCGGTGGAATCCGGAAGCTGAGATTGCCTTCGGGGTCGGGCTGCGCTGCCCCGAAGAATCCCCCGTCCTCGGTTGTCATGTCGAGGGCCACGAGGCTGAAGTCATACCCCGGCGTGGCGATGGCCACGGAGCCGGTGACCTCGACCGTTGCCATCTTCCGGTCCTCCCAGTAGCGATCGAGCACCGCTATGCTGCGCCCCGGTGCCGCATACAGGCAGCGCTTCACCGTCCGGGTCTCCCCAGGATCGAGCGCCAGCGTCCCGTAGGTGACGACGTTGAGCTCCTCCTCCGACAGGGCCACCGTGACGTGCTTGCCGGAAGAGGGGGCCATGAGAAACGACACGGTGGACACGTCCGATCCGATGAAATCGAGCTCGCCCGCTGCGATGATCTTGTCGATGTCGAACCCGCCCTCTGCGCCAAAGGTCCGGCCGACCTCGGAGAACACGAGCCCATCCCCGACCGGGGCGCTGATCTCGTTGTCCGTGGGGTTCGTGACGGACGTCCGGATCTCCAGGCAGTCGGAATCGGCCCGCACAGCGTATTCCACCACGATCTCGATGCCCGCCGGAGGGGTCGGGACCACGGCAGCCACCAGAGGGATCGGGCCGTCTGTGCCGGTGACGCGGATCACGGCCTCGCCGTCGCTTCCGTCGCTGGTCACCTCGATGGTCTGGGCCCGGACTCCCCTGAGGAATCCGGCCGACGAGAACACCTCCTCGAACCCGTCGTCGAGACCGGCCGCGCTGAAGTCGAGCACGCCGCCGCCGTACGGCCCCCAGATGGAATGGTCCATGCCGCCGATCACGGCCGAGATCCGCCCGTTCCCGATGGCCAGATCCCCCTTGCGCCCCACCGCATCGATGCCGGGGATACCGTCCTCGGCCGATTCGAGCACGAAGGCATAGGGGCTTGGCGCCGGGGGCGGAAGGTCCCCCTCCTCCACGTCCGGAGTACGGACTTCCCCGCCGAGATCGCCTCCGATCCCGTCGGCCAGGATCTCCCGGGACCGAAGGTCCTCCCGCACGTCGACGCCGGTCTTGTCCTTTCCTCCTCCGCAGGCCGGCGCCAGCAGAGCAATCAGCACTACAGGAAGGCAGGCTCTCGTCTCCATGGCTCCTCCAGATCGCGACCGTCGGGGCACGGCCGAACGGCAGTGTACCATTCCCGTCGAAGGCCGTCACCCGTTGCCGCATCGTGCGCAGGCCGTTGCTGGGGCTTTCCGCCCGTGCCCCCGGGCAGGACGCGGTCGAACCGGGATGGACACGAAGACGGGCTGCGGCTATGATGCGCCCCGATTCGGAGGGGGGATGGGCGCGACCGAACGACAGGCAGCGGGATCACCATCACCGGGGCCGGGCATGTCGCTCGAACGGGAGCGCTCCCTGGTCATGTTCGTCGTCGGCTTCTCCACGCTGCTCACGACGCTGGGCATGTCGGGCATCACGCTGGCGCTGCCGGCCATCGGGCGGGAGTTCGGCATGAGCATCGGGCAGACCCGCTGGGTGTTGCTGGCGTTCCTGCTGGCCTCCTCGTCGATGATGCTGATTGCCGGCAGGCTGGGGGATCTGTTCGGACTGCGCCGCGTGTTCCTGGTCGGCTTCTGGATCATCGGGGTGGCGTCGCTGCTTTGCGGGCTTGCCCCCCTGTTTCCGGCGCTGGCGGCTGCGCGTGCGCTGCACGGCGTCGGCGGAGCGCTGGTCATGGCGGCAGGACCGGCCCTGCTGACGACGAACTTCCCGCCGGAACAGCGGGGGCGGGTGCTGGGGACGGTCAGTACGGCCACCTACGCCGGGCTCACGGCCGGCCCAATCATCGGCGGGTTGCTCGTGACCTGGGTGAGTTGGAGGGGCGTGTTCCTCCTGAACGTGCCGTTGTCGGCCCTGGTGCTCGTGCTGGCCCACAGGCATCTGCCGAGTCCCAAGTCCCGGGAGGGCGGGAGGATGGACGTGCCCGGAGCAATGCTGCTGCTCACCGGTCTTCCCCTGCTGATGCTCCCCCTGGCCATGGGGGGGACGGATCGCCCCGCCTGGCTGCCGGCAGCCGGAGCTGCCGGGGTGCTCCTCGTGGGCCTCTTCTCGCTCGTCGAGCTCCGCTCGCCGCATCCGCTGCTCGATCTGCGGCTGTTCCGCAACCGGGAGTTCACCGGCTCGGTTGCTGCCGCCCTGTTCAATTACATCGCGCTCTTCATCCTCATCCTGCTGATGCCCTTTCACTTCGAGGAGGGCCGCGGCCTCGATGCATGGCAGGCCGGGCTGTTCATGACGGCTCAGCCCGCGGTGATGGCGCTTGTCGCGTTCCCGGCCGGCCGGGCCTCGGACCGACTGGGCACGCGAAACCTCTGCATCGCGGGAATGGCGGTGATGGCAGCCGGGCTTGCGGCCCTCTCTGCACTCGGCCCCGATTCCCCGTTGCTCCTTGCCGGACTGTTCCTGGCCATTGCCGGCCTGGGCACGGGCATCTTCATCTCTCCCAACTCGAGCAGCCTGATGGGCGCGGCTGCCCGACACCAGCAGGGGGTGGCCTCGGCGGTCCTGGCCGTCTCCCGCAACCTCGGCATGCTGGTCGGAACGGCCACGGGGGCGGGCGTCTTCCTCCTGGCCGGCGGGCAGTCGGGCGTTGCCTGGACCCCCGGCGACTTCTCGGCGTTTCGAACTGCGCTCCTGGTCGCAGCCGGTGCCGCAGCGCTGTCCGCCGTATGCTCGCTCTGGCGCAGTCATCCATCGCACACCCAGTTGGGACCGGCTCGCCGAGACGCCACGGGCGATCGGTAGTCCTTCAAACCCTGAATCCAGCCCCTTGTGCGGCCGGCTGACCGTGGTGTACTGTCGGGAGGTCGGCAACGGGACGTTCGGGAAGGTCTCGTTGCGGCCCCAAGAAGGCGCAGAGGTGAACGTCATGTAGCGCAGCGGCGGAGCAGCGGTGCTCTCGTTGACCCGCATGCCCCGGCTGTGTGCCTTGAGTATTTGTAGCCATCGTTCAAGAACTCCCTTGACTTTTTGAAGGTCGCCTTCCAAAATGCAGGGTGGAGGCGCCCAATGAGACGGCTGGTCGATGCAGTGCTCGATGCATGGGGGAGGTCGCTGCGGCGGAAGCCCCTCATTGTTCGGGGCGCCCGGCAGGTCGGCAAGACCTGGTCGGTGCTGGACTTCGGGAAGCGATCGTTGGAGAACGTCGTCCACGTGAACTTCGAGAGGTCTCCCGGGCTCTGCCCCGTGTTCGACGGGGAGCTCGACATGCGTCGGGTCGTGTCCGACCTGGAGGCTCTGACCGGCACGTCGATTCGGCCCGGGAAGTCGCTGCTGTTCCTCGATGAGATACAGGCGTGTCCCCGGGCCATGGTGTCGTTGCGATACTTCAAGGAACAGCTCCCGAAGCTACATGTCGTCGGTGCGGGCTCGCTGCTCGAATTCGCGGCCCGGGACATCTCCTTTCCCGTGGGCCGCGTGCAGTTCCTGGAGATGTTCCCGATGACGTTCGCCGAGTTTCTCTGGGCGAGAGGGAAGGCCAAGGCGGCCGAAGTGGTCTTGAAAACCCCCTCCGCCACGGGAGAGGCCCTGCACGCGTTCCTCATGTCGGAGATGAGAGCCTACGTGCAAGTGGGGGGAATGCCAGAGGCCGTGTCCGTGTACGCCTCCTCCGGTTCATTGCGCGAGGCTGGAGAGGTGCAGCGGGAGATCGTGGAATCATATCGGGCCGACTTCTCGAAGTACGCCCCGCTCGCCGACAAGTCCTGCTTGCGAAACGTCATGACCTCGGTCGCCCGCTCGGTGGGACAGCAGGTGAAGTACAGCAGGCTTGCCGAGGGGTTCTCCAACGCGACGATTCACAGGGCGTTCGATCTGCTTTGCCTTGCCCGGGTGGCGAGAAGGGTCCGCTCGGCATCGCCCGCCGGTCTGCCTTTCGAAGCCCACGCATCGCAGAAGGTGTTCAAGGCGCTGTTCGTGGACGTGGGGCTGATGCATCAGGTCTGCGGAATCGGTCCGGAACAGCACCTCGCGGGCGGGGATCTGCTTGATCTTTTTCGCGGCGCGGTGGCGGAGCAGTTCGTCGGGCAGGAGCTTCTCGCTGCGAAAGGCTCAGACCTCTTCTACTGGGCCAGGCCGCAGCGCAGCAGCTCCGCGGAGGTGGACTTCCTGATCTCCAGCCAAGGCGGAATCGTCCCTGTCGAGGTCAAGAGCGGGGCTGCGGGTCGCCTGCGAAGCCTGGACCTCCTGATGCGTGAGTACCCGAATTGCACGAGCGCGCTCGTGTTCTCCTCCTCTCGCTCGCACCAGAGGACCTCCCGCGGGGTCGGCTTCCTCCCGCTCTATTTCGCTTTCAGCGCGAGTTCCACATGAACGTCCGCCCCATCCGGCACGGCGGCGCCGGTTCGCCTTCCAGGACGAATGGCGAGCCAATCGCCTCTCAGACCAGCCGGATGGCCGAGGAACAGGCCGCCCTTAGGAGGCTGCCCTAAATCACTTCGCCGTTACGGCCTCACTTGGCGAAGCAATTTCGATCAGCCTCCCTACTTGTCGTCCGGGGCCATGGGTTCGTAGCACGTCGGGATGGGAGGGGGCTCGTAGCAGGTCGGCATCGGCACGTAGCAGGTCGGCATGGGGGCGTAACAGGTCGGCTGGTTGATCGGGTCGGGCTGGAGGATCACTCCGTCGTCGGTCTTGCCGTCCTTGCCGTCATCCTTGGCGCCGTCCGTCTTGCCGTCCTCGCCGTCATCCTTCCCGTCGTCGGTCTTGCCGTCCTTGCCGTCATCCTTCCCGTCGTCGGTCTTGCCGTCCTTGTCGTCATCCTTGTCGCCCGGCGGCTCCACAGGCGGCAGGCCCGGATCGATCGGAGCGTAGCAGCGGACGCTCCCCTCCGGCGGCGGCGGGGGCTCAGGCGGGGGGGGCGGGGGAGCCGGCTTGTAGCAGGTCACGATGGTGGGCTTGTCGTCCTCCTGCTGGACGTCACCGGCCAGGGTGGAAGCTGCGTTCTTGCCGGTCTTTCCCTTCTGCCCCGCGGTCGAGGCGGCCACGGGCACGGCGGTACCGGCAACGAGCGTGACGGCCACGCCGAGCAATGCGATGCGCCACGCGTAGGCCCGTGTGCCGCGACGGCGGCCCGCACCGACCAACGTCAGCACCGCAACCAGCGCCAGGATCGAGCCCAGCAGCACCCACTTCCATCCCGCAAGGATCATCTCCTTCATGGCAACCTCCCTATTTCCAGTTGTCGTCTCCGTTGCACGGCTCGAACTTGTCGACCAGCGGCGGGTAGGTTCCGTCCATGCCAACCTGCACACAGACGGCCGGAAGCGAGCGTTCCTTGGGCTTGCAGCCATCCTCGACCATGTCGGCCCCGTCAAAAA
>VGRX01000284.1 GCA_016875215.1 Deltaproteobacteria bacterium | reverse complement strand
AGAAGGCCGGGGAGTGTGTCGAGCTGACCTGTGTTCCCCTGGAGGCCTGGTGCGACGGGGAGACCGCCCTGGCGTGTGCTGCAGATGGTAAGTCGGTCGCCTCCACGACGGACTGCAAGGCCGACAAGCTCCACTGCTTTGAGGGCGAGTGCATCGAGACCGTGTGCACGCCGGACGCTCTGTTCTGCCAGGACAACTCGACTTTGGCCACGTGTGCGGCGGACGGCCTCTCGTTCAGTACGGAGGCCTGTCCGCCGCAGCACTCGTGCAGCCAGGGGAAGTGCCAGGAGTGGGTGTGCGATCCGGGTGATCCGACGTGCGACGGGAGCACGGCCACCGTTTGCGACAGCCTTGGGCTCGGTCCGATCCCCGGAGGCAAGGATTGCTCCCCGGCCACGTGCAGCAAGGGGGAATGTGTCTCGTGCACGCCAGATTGCGGTGGCAAGAACTGCGGTCCGGACGGCTGCGGCGGGACGTGCGGCGAGTGCGGTCCCGGGCAGGTGTGCATCGCAGGCAAGTGCCACCCGCTAGGAGACGAGTGTGATGACGGCAATGACACCCCGTGGGACGGCTGCACCAACGGCAAGCTCAGCGAGTTCTGGATCGCGGATTGTGCGAATTCCCCCGTCGTGGGGGAGGGACTTGCCGGTGACCGGTTCGTCGTCCTCTGGATGACGTCCGACAAGAAGGATTTGGTGGGACAGCTGTTCGAGAAGGACGTGATGCCAGTGGGAACGAGTTTCGTCGTCGACGGGGTGGACGACTACCTGAAGTGGCGATCGCCCTCGGTTGCTCGGTGGAAGGGAGGTGGTTTTGTCGTCGTTTGGGGGGACAGTCCCCAGAAGGGACAGCCCACCGCCGTCTACGCACTCCGTTTCGACAAGGACGCCGGGCCTCAGGGGGAGCCAATCCTGGTCATTGAGTCGGGAGAGTCCGTGCAAGGGCCGATTTCCGTCGGAGCTCTCCCAGATGGCCGTTTCCTCGTGGCATGGGCCGGCGCCGTGTCAGGGGCCCCTCCCGGACAGCAGGATCTTCTGGGGCGACTGTACTTGGTGGATGGCACCCCGGCAACCAGCGCCTTCACGATAGCGGCGGGAGGGTGGTACTACAGCGGAGCGCGGGTCGTTCCAATGGAGGACGTAGAGCAGTTCGCTGCTTTTGCGCATCGGAGCGCACCCGACAACAGCCACGAGATCGCAGGGCGCCTCGTGGACCAGTCCGGCAATCCGCTCGCACAGGTCTTCTCCTTCGGCAACTGCCCGGGATGCATGGCCCACAATCCATCCGCAGCGAGGACGGCATCGGGGGGCTTGGTTGTCTTGTGGCAAGCAAGAGCGGCAAAGCAACCCGATGACGATATCTGGGGTCTGCTCCTGGCCTCGACCGGAATGCCCGTCGGGGGGGAGTTCATGGTCAATTCGACAACCTACTACCCCCAGGAGATCCCAGCCGTCGCTGTTCTCCCCAACGGAAAGGTCGTCGCGACGTGGGGCACCGAAGGGCCGTACCCCAAGCTCTCGGACGTATTGTTTTCGATAATGGATTGTTGTGATGGCTCGTTTTCTTCGGATAAGATTGCAAATATAAATACCGAAGGCAGTCAGCTGTCGAATTCGATTGTTGTTTTCGCTGGCTCGGAGTTTATTATTCCATGGCAATCGAGCGTTGTTGAAGGCGGGCAGGAGAAATCCGGCGTATATTTGCGGAGATTTGATTTGAATGGTACTCCTAAATATAAATAGAGTTATTTTTGTTGTTCAGCAGGCATGGTTAGAACAAATACCCCCCCCCAACCATCATGCTCACAAATATAGAGTCGTTCTGGAGCAGCGCGGCTTGTGGGGAGGGAAACTCGCAGATCGGATGCCCAGGGCCACTCGAACGCGGTCAGCCCGGTCCGGCTTCCGGGAGCGGTGACGAACAGCGGCAGGCTGACGAGCGGTGTTGGCCTTCCGTGCTCGTTGTCGGGACGCGCAAGCTGCACACCGAGCTCCTTGCGGAATCCGTGCGCAAGGTCTGCCGGGTCTCGACGGGAACATGGCCTGCGGCCCTGGTGACGTGCGGCCCCTTGCTCCGCGAGCAGGGGCTGTGCGCGGTGGTTGCCGACGTGACCAACGTTGCCTCCGGTGGCGCAGGGGAGTTGCGGATGTTCGTGGCTACCTTTCCGTCTTGTCCCGTGATTGCCATTGTCAGCCGAGAGGAGACGCTGGCCGTCAGGAGTCTGGTGGAGCTACCCGTCGCCGGGCTGGTGGCCGGTGATGACCAGCCGGCGGACCTCGTCCGGGCCGTCGCCGCGGTGCTGGCCGGACGGGCGTGGCTTTCGCCCGAGCTCTCCGCAATGGTCGTGGCTTTGACGAACGGCCGCGGCGGTTCGAGCCGTGAGCGGCTCAGGGTGTCCCTGAGCCCCAGGCAGCGCGAGATCGTTGAGTTGTTCCGTTCGGGCGTGAGCCGGGGCGACATCGCCCGCAAGCTGAACGTGAGTCCGTTCACAGTCGACTTCCATCGGCGCCAGATCGAGAGGAAGCTCGGCAGGGGCTGGAGAGGGACTCGAGGCGCTTGAGACCGGGATTCCGCCCCGGCCGCAGGTGGCCCGAGATGGTGTCCTGGGAGAGGTCAAAACCCCTTGTCATTCGTAGGACCCGCAGCGATAATCGGGAACGCATATCCTGACAGGGGTGGAACATGATGGACGCGAGCGTGATGGTACTGGCCGCTGTGTTGGCTTTCGTGGTGGGATGCGCCTCTCCGGATGACCAGGTGAAGAAGGAGGGTCCGGGGACGGTGGCCTCGGGCGGACCGGCTGCCACGGGGGCGGATGCCGGAGCTTCCGGAGGGCCGGCGGGGACCGGCTCGAAGGTCGGGGAGGAGCCGGGTGGGGCGGCACCAGGAACGGAGGTCGGGAATGCCGGCAATACGGCCGGGACCGCGGGCAATACGGCCGGCGGAGCGGGCAGCGAGGCCGGGGCGAAGGAGAGCGGTGTGAGCCCTGACGAGGAGGCGGCACTCCTGGACGGGGCCAACGAGGAGGCGGAGGAGATCTTCGACCCCACGCCACTGGAGAACCCCGTGCCGGAGGCCGGCGCGGCAAGACCCGGTGAGACCGGCGGGGCGGCCGAGGGGCCCGCGGCACCGACCCAGGTCGTGCCGTTCGCCGAGGGGATGGACCCGTTCTCGACGCTTGCCGCACCGGAAGTGCCGGTGCTCCCCCCGGAGGATCCCCGGGGCGACCTGGTCCGGCTCGGACCCGAGCCGCCGCCCCAGCCGGGCGAGAAGGAGATGCCTTTCCCCCCCGAGCGGGTCGTTCCACTGCCGACCGAGGTGAAGATCAACCCCCTGGCCGTGCTTCGGCATCGTCCCGAGGGGAACGTCGAGCTTGCGGACGCGATCACGGTCACGTTCAACCAGCCCATGGTGCCCCTGACGTCGCTGCAGGAGCTGGACAAGCTGCCGGTGCCCATGCAGATCGAGCCGAAGCCCGAGGGGCGGTTCGTCTGGATCGGGACGGATACCGTGGGGTTCGTCCCCACGTACCGGTTGCCGTTCGGCAACGAGTTCAAGGTCACGATTCCCGCGGGCATCGAGTCCAAGGTCGGAGGCAGGCTGGCCGAGAAGTACGAGTTCACGGTCAGCACGCCGGTGCCCTGGCTGGAGTGGTCTTCTCCTTCCGACGGGGCGGAGGAGTTCAAGCTCTCAGACCCCATCGTGATGTCGTTCAACGCGGCCATGGACCCGGCGACCGTGGCCAGGGCGGTCAAGCTCCTGGGCCCGGGCGGGAAGGAAGTGGAGCTTCTGCCCGTGGAGCGGCCGGCACCGGATCCCAAGGCGGTGGGCCGCGTCAAGAGTGCGGAGGAGGCCCGCAACCTTGCCCGTACCGTGCAGGTCAAGGCGGCAAAGCCGCTCGAGAAGGCGACGAAGTACACGCTGGTCATCGACCGGTCGCTGACCTCCACCGAAGGGCCGCAGCCCATGGGGAGCGAGATCCGTGTTTCTTTCACGACGTTTACCCCGCTCCTGGTCAAGAAGATCTCGTGCTCCTGGAACCACGAGGACTGCTACCCCGGCACGCCGATCAGCGTGGAGTTCAACAACACGCTCAAGAGAGTGAAGGATGCGGCGCAGTGGTTCCGCACCGATCCGCCGATCGACGACCTGCGGGTCCGGATCTACGGGAACAGTGCGACCCTGTACGGGGAGTTCCTGCCGGCCACCCCGTATCGGGTCGAGGTGCTGCCGGGCGTTCCCGACATCCACGAGCAATCGCTCGAGGCCAAGGCCGACGGCAAGGTGCGCTACGGCGATGCCTGGCCCATGCTGTCCATGGCGGGCTCGTCGCTGTCCGTGGTGGAGGGGGCGCAGGGGCACACGCTGTCGGTCCTCTCGATGAACCTGACCGAGGCCTCGCTGCGCATGGTGAAGCTGTCCGAGAACGACCTGCACAAGGTGATTCCCCAGGTCTTCGACTGGTACAAGTACGAGGAGGGGCCGGCCACCGGCTTGAAGGCGGCCGTGGACCGCAAGATGTCGCTGGGAAGCGTGAGCAACCGCTACCAGCGCAGCGAGGTGGACCTGGACCAGGCGCTCGGCAAGGGCGGGCGTGGTGTCGTGCTGGTCGACCTGAAGAGCCGCAAGAGTCGCGGGTTCTTCAAGGGGTACGACGACTACCGGCAGTTCGAGATCGTACAGGTGACCGACCTGGGCATCACCGCGGCGTTGGCGAGCCAGGACGTGCAGGTGCTCGTGACGTCGCTGGCCGACGGGAAGCCGACGGCAGGCGTGGCCGTCAAGATGATCCTGGAATCGAGCGGCAAGGAGCTGTCCAAGGGGGTCACGGACGAGGCGGGGCTCGTGCGGCTGCCCGGGCCGGTCGACAAGCAGGGGACGTCCCAGTCGGGGCCCTACCTGCTCGTGGCAACGCAGGGGGACAGCCTGTCCTTCCTGCGGCTGACCGGCTCGGTGGACGAAGGCCCGTGGATGTCCAGCTACAGTTACAGCCAGCGGGATCTTCTGGAGCCGCAGCTCGCCGCGACTGCGTACACGGAGCGGGGTCTGTACCGGCCGGCCGAAGAGGTCAACGTGAGCCTGATTGCCCGCCTGAGGACCCGCGGGCCCTCCGGGGACCTGGTGCCCCTGCCGGCCTCGGATCGGACCGCGTACTGGCGGGTGTACGACCCTCGGTGGAACGAGCTCACGGCCGGCGACACGCCCATCTCCGCGTTCGGGACGGCATCGTTTGCGTTCACGCCGCCCAAGGACGCGCCGCTCGGCACCTGGAGCGTGAGCATCTCGATCGGCGGGCGGTCGCTCACGACCACGTTCGAGCTCCAGGAGTACCGGACGCCCGAATACAAGGCCGAGGTGGAGTGGAGCGGACAGGGGGAGAACATCCTGGTCCGCCGCAAGCTCGATGCGCAGGTGAACGGCAACTACTTCTTCGGGGCCCCCATGGCCGGAGCGGAGGTGAGCTGGACCCTCAACCGGACCTCGGCCTGGTACACGCCTCCGGGCAATGATCCGTTCAGCTTCCAGGACATCGACCCCAACGAAGACCCCTACCGGGGCTGGTACTGGGACGAGCCTCCGCAGGCCCCGCCGAACTATGTCAACTCGGGGACCGGCAAGCTGGACGCGCAGGGACGGCTCGTGGTGCCGGTCGAGCTGGAGCCGGGGGACATCAAGCGGGGACCGGTCTCGTTCACCCTGGAGGCCGAGGTCATCGACGTTAACCGGCAGTCGGTCGCGGCCCGCTCCACCGTCGTGGCGCACCGGGCCGAGCGGTACGTGGGCCTGAGCATCGACCGGACCGTGCTGGCTGCGGGCGAGATGCTTGGTATCTCGGCCGTGGTCACCCGACTCGACGGCAGCCGCTACGACGAGGCCGAGACGGCCATCCGCCTCATGCGGCAGAAGTGGATCGACGTCGAGGTGGTCCAGGAGAACGGTGACGTCGGCTACGAGAGCAAGATCCTCGAGATCGAGGCCGGTACCTGCACGGTGAAGACCGGCAAGGAGCCCGGCCGTTGCGAGCTCAAGGTGAAGGATGCCGGCTCCTACGTCATCCGGGTCGAGACCCGTGACCTGGCCGGACGTCCCGCCCGTTCCGCAGTGCGGGCGTGGGTCTACGGCGAGGAGGGGATGCACCACACCTCGGGTGCGAGCAAGAAGGTGCAGCTCGTGCCCGACCGCAAGGA
>VGRX01000283.1 GCA_016875215.1 Deltaproteobacteria bacterium | reverse complement strand
CCCCCTGGGAGGAACGAAGGCCATCGCGCTCAACGGGGGGATTGCCGTGGACGTGGCCTGGGGGGAGGCACTGGCCCTTCCCAAGCAGGGGAAGGTCGTGCTTTCGACCGGGGACGACGTCCTGGACGTGGTCTTCTGGGGACCGGATCTCGGCCTGGTCGCTCCACCCGGCGTGTCGCTGAGCCTGGAACCTTCCGGAGAAACGGCCAAGGAGAACGACCTGGCTGCCCACTGGTGCCTCTCCGCGCAACCGTTCGGGGACGGCATGCTGCTGGCCTCCCCCGGGCTGGCCGGACAGGATTGCGACAGCGACCAGGACGGCTTCGACGAGGGCCTCGGCGACTGCGATGATGCGGACCCGAAGGTCTATCCCGAAGCGGCAGAGAAGTGCAACGGGTTCGACGACGACTGCAACGGGGAGACGGACGATGAGCCTCTGAGTGACATGCCCCCCTGGACGGGCGTGGGCGTGTGCGCCGATGGCGGCCCTGTCTGTGAGGGGCTGGCCGGATGGGTCATGTCCCAGCCCGCGCAGTGGGAGCAGGACGAGGTCTCCTGCGACGGCCTGGACAACGACTGCGACGGACAGACCGACGAAGGGCTGCGGAACGCCTGCGGCTCGTGCGGCTTCGCGTATCCCGACCTGTGCGACGGCCTCGACAACGACTGCGACGGGGCCACGGATGAAGATGCGCTCCTGCCGCCGGCCGACTTCCATTGCTCGACGGGAAAGGCCGGGCTGTGCAAGGACGTCCAGATGGTCTGTGCGGGGGAATGGAAGTGCATCTACCCGGTGGGCTACGAGGTCGAGGAGACGCTGTGCGACGGCCTCGACAACGACTGCGATGGCCAGACCGACGAAGGGTACGAGCTGTCCAAACCCTGCTCCGCCGGTACCGGCGCCTGCAGGGCCGAAGGAGTCATGGTGTGCGGACCGGACAAGCTGTCGCTCGTCTGCCAGGCCACCGCGGATCCCGGCTTGGTCGAGCTGTGCGGCGACAACATCGACAACGACTGCGACGGGGAGACCGACGAGGGGTACGCCATCGGCGAGACCTGCGCCGAGGGCATCGGCGCCTGCCGAGTCACCGGCAAGCTGTTCTGCTCTCCCGACCGGCTGGCCGTGGTCTGCTCGGTCCAGCCGCTCGAGGCCGGCGAGGAGGTCTGCTCCAACCTGCTCGACGACGACTGCGACGGAGAGACCGACGAACAGCCGTGCGGCGAGGCCGTCCACCTCCTCCCCCAGACGGGTTGCTCGGCCGGGATGCCGGAACGTTCCGGCTTGACATTCCTCTTGCTCCTGTCTATCCCTGTTCTGCTTCTCGCAGCGGGGATGGTGCGGCGTTCCCGGGCCAGGCGCACCTGCGAGTAGCAAGGCCGGTCCGCCAGGACGGAGAGCGCGAATTGAATCCGCCCGCAGTGCACATTGCAACCCATGGCTGCCGTACGAACACCTCCGATTCATCGGCCCTGGCCCGAGCTCTGGTCCGTCTCGGCTTCCGGATTGCCGAAGAGCCGGAAGGCGCCGACGTCATCGTGGTCAACTCGTGCACGGTCACCGGCGGGGCCGACCGGGATGCCGGCAAGGCTCTGCGACGGGCCCGAAGGGAGGCTCCGACCGCGCTCATCGTGCTGGCCGGCTGCCTCCCGGTTGCCTTCCCCGACCACCCCGCCGTGGCCGAGGCCGACCTCGTCCTCCCGGGTGCAGACGCCCAGGAAGGTGCCCGGAGGATTGCCGATGAGCTGAGCTGGCGGGAAGGCAACGCGGTATCGGGCCCTTCAACTGCCTTCCCGCTGGAAGAGGCCATGCACCTGTCCCGCTTCAACCTCAAGATCCAGGAAGGATGTGCCGGGGGCTGTGCCTATTGCATCGTCCCCACTGCCCGCGGGAAGCCGCGCAGCCGTCCCGCCCCGGACGTGCTGGCCGAGCTGACCGCAGCCACGACCGCCGGCTTCGAGGAAATCGTGCTGTCCGGGACGAACCTCCTCTCCTACCGGTGGAATCCCCGGAAAAGAGGGGAAGCCGAACCGACGGAGCACGAACCCGTTGAGGCCCGAAACGCATCTCTCGACCTGGCGGGTCTCATGGTGCTCCTGGACCGCGACGCTCCGCACTGTCATCTCCGACTCAGCTCGCTGGAGCCCCAGGCGGGCATGGAGCGGGTCGTAGAGCTCCTGGCCGCATCGCCGCGCTGGTGCCGCCATCTCCACCTGTCGCTCCAGCATGCTGATGACGAGGTGCTCGCTGCCATGGGGCGGCCCTACCGGTTCGCTGCCGTCGAGGAGGTCGTCCGGGACGCCCACCGCCGGATTCCGCTCCTGTCCGTGGGCATGGACGTCATCGTGGGCTTCCCGACCGAGACCGACTCGCAGTTCCGACGATGCCTCGAACGACTCCAGGGGCTGTCGTTCGCGTACCTTCACGTGTTCGCATGGTCGCCACGGCCGGGGACCCGCGCCGCGGTCATGTCCCCTCTCGACGCCGGCGTGGTCAAGGAACGGTCGGCCGCGCTGCGGGCATTGTCCGACAGCCGCCGCTCCGCATTCTCCGCCTCCCTGGCGGGACAGTCGATCTCCGTGCTGATCGAGCGACGTCGCGACGACGCGGGGCGGCTGATAGGCCTCACCGACAATTATGTCCAGGTGGCCGTGGAAGGACCTGACGAGTGGATGCGCCGTGTGGTACCCTGCCGCATGGAGCGCGGGCCGGGAGGAAGGCTGCTGGGCCGAATCCAGACCTGCTCGCCTTGACAGTCGATCCTGTGGCAGCAGGCTGCGGGCTGCGGGAAACGGCTCCCCGGGGTTCGGCGGTCGACAGGAGGGGGAAGATGTCGCTGGAGGAGGAGAGATTCAGACAGGGAGTAGTCCGGGTCGAGGCCGCGCTGGGGTACCGTTTTTCGGACGTGGCATTCCCGTCCCAGGCGTTGACCCATCGTTCGTTCGCGAACGAAAGCGGACTGGCGGTTTCGGACAACGAGCGCTTCGAGTTCCTGGGAGATGCCGTGGTGGAGCTGGTGGTATCCGAGAAGCTCTTCCGGCTCTACCCGGAGATGAGCGAGGGGGAGCTGACCCGCGCCCGCTCCGCCGTGGTGCGGACCTCCTCGCTGGCCCTTGCTGCCCGGGAGCTGGACCTGGGATCGTTGGTGCGCCTCGGAAGGGGAGAAGAGGCCACGGGGGGAAGGGACAAGGACTCGGTGCTTGCCAATACGCTGGAAGCTCTCGTGGGAGCGGTGTTCTTCGATGCGGGCTTTGCCGTGGCGGAGACGGTCGCGCACCGCCTGCTCGCCAGCCGCTTCGCCGAGCCGGAGGCATTGGTCCAGCCGGCCCCGAAGAACCAGCTCCAGGAGATGCTCCAGGCACGGCGACGGCCCGGTCCGCGCTACGTCACCGTCGAGAGCGCCGGGCCGGACCACGCTCTCCACTTCGTGGTCGAGGTGCACTCCGGCGACCTCCTCCTGGGACGAGGGGAAGGGAGCTCGAAGAAGGACGCGACCACGGCAGCGGCCCGGGCGGCGCTGGTCCTCCTCGGAGCAACCCCGGAGGAGATTCACAAGCCGTGAAACGCTCCCCCGTCCCGTGCCAGGCAGCGTCGTTCGAGCGGCAATCGGCAGTCGGCAATCGGCAATCGGCCATGGCTGGCCGGCTCCCACGGCGGGCGGCCTCCAAGGTCGTTCCCTTCTTCCTGCCCAACCGCGGCTGTCCCTCCCGCTGCGTCTACTGCGACCAGTCGGTTGCCGCGGGAACCGCCCCGCAGGACCCGTGCCCGGCAGAAATCGAGGCCTGCCTGCGGGATGCCGCCACGCGGTTCCGTGCGCCGGTCGAGACCGCCTTCTTCGGGGCCACCTTCACGGCAATGCCCCGCTCCGAGCAGGAACGACTCCTCGCTCCGATCCTGCGGCTCAAGCGGGAGGGAATCGTCGACCGACTGCGGATCTCGACCCATCCGGCACACATCGAAGAGGATGTTCTGGCCTTTCTCCGAGAGCACGAGGTGGATGTCCTCGAGCTGGGCATTCAGTCGTTTTCGGACCGGGTGCTTGCGGCAGCAGGACGCGGTGTGACCGCCGACCAATCGGAGGCAGCCTGCCGTCGCGTGCTGGAGGCCGGCCTGGAGCTGGTAGTGCAGCTCATGCCCTTCCTGCCGGATTCCACGCAGCAGGATGACGTCGAATCCGCCAGGCGTACCGCAGCGCTGCGGCCGTCGGCAGCGAGGATCTTCCCCACCCTGGTGCTGGAGGGGACCCTGCTGGCCGGACTCCTCGCCGACGGGCGCTACAGGCCGGCCACCCTGGAGAAGACCGTGGCCCGGGTGGCCCGGATGCTCGAGCCGCTCCATGAGGCCGGGGTCCCGGTGCTCCGGATCGGACTGCAGCCTTCCGAAAGGCTCGAAGAGTCGCTCCAGGCCGGTCCATATCATCCGGCGCTCGGCGAGCTCTGCCGTGCTGCCTGGCTGGCGAGAGCGATGGCCAAGGTCATCGGACGACGGGGCGAGCCCTTTGGCCAAGGCGAGCACGATGGAGACCACGACGTCGACGCCAATGCCGATGGGCGGACGGGCGGCCCGGTTCTCTCGGTCTCCCGGGAGCTGGCATCGCTCGTGCTCGGCCACCGGCGATTCGGGTTGAAGAGGCTGCACGAGGAGACCCGGCGGAGCTGGAAGGTCCAGGTCGAGGAGAAGACCGCCGGGGCGGCGCCGGGCGTTTCGATCGGTGACAACCTGGTCGTGACTGTCTATACTGCCGGCGTGAGATTGGAGAGGGAGCGAAAGTGACCGAGGTCGTCCAGGGAAGCCGCCCCAGCCCAAGCTGGCGAAATGTCTGTCTCACCATCGGCAACTTCGACGGTGTGCACCTCGGGCACCAGCAGCTCGTCCACGAGCTCGGGCGGATGTCTCAGCGCAAGGGGACCCAGGGGGTCGCGCTGACTTTCTTCCCCCATCCGGCGGAGGTGCTCACCGCGGGCCGGCCGCAGAGGCTGCTCCCGCTCGAGGACCGCATCCGCATGCTCTTGTCGGTGGGAGCCACGGGGGCCTGGGTGCTGCCGTTCGACCGGAAGCTCTCATCGCTCTCCGCAGAACGCTTTGTCGAGGACGTGCTCCTCAGCCGCTCGGCGATCAGCGGCCTCGTCGTGGGCCCCGACTTCCGCTTCGGCGCCAACCGGGAAGGGGACAGCGCCCTCCTCGCCTGGTTCGGGGAGCGCAAGGGGTTCGAGGTGTCGGTCGTCCCGCCGCTCGAGGTGGACGGCATGCGGGTCTCCAGCTCCTTCATCCGCCGGCTCCTGATGGAAGGCAAGGTGGCGGATGCGACCCGGATGCTGGGACGCACCTACCGGGTCAAGGGGACGGTCGTGCGGGGGAAACAGGTCGGGACCTCACTCGGCTTCCCCACGGCCAACCTCTGTCTGTCCGACGACGTGCTCGTCCCGGCCAACGGGATCTATGTCATCCGCATGCGCATCGGCCGGACTCCCTCGGAGAGCACCCCTCTCGACGGAGTCGCCAACGTGGGCCACCGCCCGACCCTCGACAACGGCCCGCTCCAGGTCGAGGCCCACCTCTTCGGCATCGAAAGACCCCTGTACGGAGAGGTCGTGACCCTGGAATTCCTGGAGCGGATACGGGACGAGCGCCGCTTCGGCACCCTCGAAGAGCTGCGGGCGGCCATCCGGCAGGATGTGGAGCGCGCACGAAGGTACTTCGGCCGCCAATAGACGGTTTGATACGTGGTTCCTGGGTCCGGGGGACGTGGGCTGGAAGCGGGCAATGGGGAGGAGACAGGCATGTTCGGACGGCAGATTCCGGTCACTCAGCGGGCCCACAGGCTGCACGACCAGGCGCTGGTCCTGGACTGTCATTCGCACTTCCTCATCAACGCCTGCCTCCTGGACCGCCCGTTCGACCGGGATGGCAAGGGGCCCCTCCTGTACAACCCGTTCCGCAATGCGATCACGCTTCCTGCCCTGAGACGGGGGGGCGTCGATGCCCTGGCTTTCACGACCTACGTCCCGGGACGGCCGTTCGTGGGACGCGATACCGACCGGCGGACGGACCGCGTGATCGACCGTTTCGAGGCAATCGTCTCTTCGAGCCGGGGCGAAGTGCTCCACTGCCGTACCGCGGACGAGATCCGCCGGGCTGCCTCGGCCCGGAAGCTGGCCGCCTTCCTGACCATCGAAGGGGGGCACGTGCTCGAGAGCAAGCTC
>VGRX01000282.1 GCA_016875215.1 Deltaproteobacteria bacterium | reverse complement strand
ATTTGGCCGGCAAGCACCGGCCGGACAAGGAAGCCGTCGAAACCGGCAGCGCAGGCGTACTTGAGGTACGTCGAGCATGCCGGTCGGCGGCTGACGCAGTCCCGCCGGATGATTGACGGTCAAGGCGGCCATGTTTAGTCTTCCCGAGCGGTTCACAGCGGCCGTGCAAGTCACGAGACACCGTCCGGGGCCGTCACCCTCAGCCGCTCGATCAGGACGGCCACCTGCCTGTCGAGCTCATCCAGACTGCCCGAGTTGTCGATCACCACGTCCGCTGCCGCGAGCCTGCGCTCCCGGCGTGCCTGGGCCCCCAGCCGCCCCATTCCGTCCGCGCTGGCAGCACCGGTCCGGACCACGTAGCGGGAGACCTGCAGCTCCGGCGGACAATCCACCACGACCACGAGATCCACCAGCTTGTCCCAGCCGGCTTCGACGAGCAGTGGGACCTCCAGGACGGCAACGGGGTACCCCCGCCTCCCGAGCTCCCGAATCCTATGCGTCACGTCGGCCGCTATCTCGGGGTGAAGGATCTCTTCGAGCGCTGCTCTCCTGTCCGGATCGGAAAAGACGATCTCTCCGATCCTCTTGCGGTCGGGCTTTCCGGCCCCGTCAGTCACGTCCTGCCCCAGAGCCGCAGCAACTCTGACCAGGACCTCGGGACGCTCGAGCACCTCGTGGCCCACCCGATCCGTGTCGATGACGGGGAACCCCGCCCGGGCAAGCCGACGCCCGACCGTGCTCTTCCCGGCCCCGACCCCGCCGGTCAGCCCGACCACGAAAACCCCGGTGTCTCCGGCCAGCTTCATGAAACCCCTCGCCGCAACGATGATAGCAGGGGCCGTCGCGGAGGGGAACAGGAAGTGCGGCTACTTCTTCAACTCCAGCTCTTCCTCGATCCGGTCGAGCAGCTCCACGGCCGACTTCTCGCCGGCATAGAGCTTGCCGTTGACGTAGATGGAGGGGGTGGACTTGACGCCGAGCTTGAGCCCCTCCCGCTTGGATGCTGCCACCGCATCGTGGGTGGCCTTCTCCGCCTTGAGCTCGGAAAGCCTGTTCGAGTCGAGCCCCACCGCCTTGGCATGGCTGCTGATGTCGGAGTCGGAGTGCTTCTCGAAGTTGCGGTACATGACGTCGTGGAATTCCCAGAACTTCCCGAGGCGGAAGGCTGCAATCCCGGCCTTGCTGGTCTCGACCGCGATCGCACCGTGCCCCTTCACCGGGAAGAGCTTCAGGCAGTAGGTGACCTTGCCCGGGTGCTCCTCCGCAATCTTCTTGAGGATGGGGGAGACCTCGCGGCAGAACGGACAGTCGAAATCGGCAAACGCGGCCACCACGACCGGAGCATCGATCGAGCCCAGGCAGGGCGTGTCCTTCAGCTCGAGGCTGGCGGGCTTGAAGGGATGCGCAGACTTCGCCCGGTCCATCAGGTCGTTGTGGATCTCCTTGTCCGACTTGCCGCGGATCACCTGGCGGACGATGAACCCCGCGGCCCGCAATGCCGTCACCGAGGGAGGGTTGGCCTTCACGCACTCGAGAACCGTCCCCGGGCATTCGAAGTAGCAGCGCTCCTTTCCCATCACGGCCGAAGCACGCTGGCGGACCGAGTCATCGAGCGAAGCGGCGTCGACGTTCGGCAATCGGGACCAGGGGACTTCCTGCCCTCGAGCCAATCCGGTCGAGACAGCTAGACACGCCAGCATCCCAAGGAAACCGAAGAACCACCTCATTTCGAACCTCCTCCGTCACGAACAGCCTCGGAGTTTCTTGCGCTGCGCAGCTTCCACCACCGTTCGACGCCCCAGCGCAGCCTTTCAGGCACAATGAATATGCCCGCCCCGATGGCGAGCCACGCCACGTCCCTCCAAACCGTCGACATGGAGAGATCCTCCGCGGCCTCCTCGCTTGCAAAACAACCACACGTGCCCAGATCCAATTCCCGGTAGAGAGCGCTGGCGATGGCAGCGATGAACACCAGCAGCATGCCGTTCACGAGCAGCGCCTGGGCCCGCGTGAACACACCGAGGATGAGCAGCCCGCCGACTGCAAGCTCGACCCAGGGCAGGATGAGTGCCGCCAGGTTGACCAGCTCCAGGGGCAGCACCTGGTAGGTGGCAATGTTCACCGCGAACGAGTAGGGGTCGAGAACCTTCCCCCAGGCGGCAAACAGGAAGACCCCGCCCAGGTAGATGCGTGCAGCAAGGTCAAGCGAGGGGATTCCCCAGCGGCGCATGAAGTCCCGGTTCATGGCGTTCCCTCCGGTCCCTTCACGGTCGTTCCTCCACGCTCGAGCCAGGCCTTCAGCCCGCCCTGCATGGAGCTGACGTTCTCGAAGCCGAGCGACTTGAGCTCGTCCGCCAGGTGCTCCGAGGGGGGATGATCATACCGTTTCGCGGGGTCGGTCTCTTCCTCCCATCCGTCGCAGTAGACGAGGATGGAAGTCACGCCGGGTCTCGCCCGGATTCGGGCGGCCTCCTCCTCGCCGACGCCGGAGAGCTCGTCGTAGGGGAGGTTGACGGCTCCCTCGATGTGCCCGTCGCTGAAGCGCTCGGGAAGTCGTGCATCGATCAGAAGCGTGCCGGCCGGGAAGCTGGGGGCCTTGCTGCTGCCGGCAAGGTCGGCCAGGCTCACCTTGGCCGCCTCCTCCATGGTCTCGGGACAAGGCACGAAGATAGGGTAGGGCTCCTTTGCAACGAGTGGAATGCCTTCCGAACGAAGCTGGTTGAATCCCAGAGCCAGCAGGGTTGCCAGGAGCAGGGTCCACCCTGCCGCCAGGGAATCACGCTTCATGTCATGCCTCCAGCGCAACCCCCAACCCCCATCTACTCCCCCACGCACTTCCCGTTGACGCACTGATCGTTCTTCGTGTTCGGGTTGCCGTCGTCGCACTCCCCTTCTACGGGCATGAACACGCACTGGGAGGTGGTCATGTTGCACTTGTCCTTGGTGCAGACGTTGCCGTCCTCGCACTGGCCGCACTCGCCACCGCAGCCGTCGCTGCCGCACTGCTTGCCCTCGCAGTCGGGAGTGCAGTCCGGGATGCACTTGCCCTGCGGGGTGCAATAGTAGCCCGCTCCGCACTTGCCGCAGCTCCCGCCGCAACCGTCGTCCCCGCACTGCTTGCCCGCACAGTCGGGAACACACGGAATGCAGAGACCGTCGGCACACGCGTTGCCCGGAGCGCAGGTGCCGCAGCTCCCGCCGCAGCCGTCGTCCCCGCAGATCTTGCCCTCGCAAACAGCCGGGCACGTGCAGGTACCGTCATGGCAGCCAAACCCCTCCTGGCACTCCCCGCACGACCCGCCGCAACCGTCGTCCCCGCACTCCTTCCCGCTGCAATCCGCAGTGCAGGACAGAAACTGGATGTCATCCACCAGCACGAGCGTGTCAAGCAGCGGTCCGGCCGCATCCTCGACCCGCACGCGGACATGGAACGGCTCACCCGCGGTGATGAACCCGAGCACCTTCCCTTCCCCCTCCATCCAATCGGTCATGAAGGCATCCCCCTGGTCCAGGTCCACGTCCGACGGAACCAGCAGGGAGTAGAGCTTGCCGCAACCGTTGCACGCATCGGGAGGGCACAGGTCGTGCACGTCCGCCTTGAACACGAGCAACGTCTTTCCCCCTTTCTCGAGGTAGAGTGTGAACGAATCCGCCTGGACCGCCGAGCAATACTCCATGAACTCCTCGGAATAGAACTTCCACCGGAAGTGGATCCGATCGATGGGACCCGCCTTGCCCAGGCAACTCTCGAACGCTACCTCCCCCACGGAGCCGACCGCGCTGCTGACCAGGAGCATGTAGCTCCCCTGGACCGGCTTTGCCGCCCCCAGAGCGGAGACCACCCGCCCATCCCCCTCGACGTGCCATCCCACCAGGTTGCCCGCCTCGAAGTCCAGCTCTGAGCACGCTTCGTCCGCCTGGCAGTCGGAGCACCAGCTCCCGCACTGGCCGTCCACGGTGCAGAGCTGGCCGTCCCCCGCACAAGGACCGCAGTCCCCGCCGCAGCCGTCGGGACCGCAGGCCTTCCCCTCGCACGCGGGCTTGCACTGGTCCAGCGGTTTGCACGTCGAGTCCCCGTCGCAGAACAGCCCGGCAGCGCAGGGGAGGCCGCAGCTCCCGAAGCAGCCGTCCGAGCCGCACTCCTTCCCCTCGCACGAGGGGGCACACTCGCTCACACACTGACCCGAGTTGGTGCACTGCAGGCCGACGTCACAACCGCCGCACTGGCCACCGCACGCGTCCGGTCCGCATTCCTTGCCCAGGCAGCTCTCGGTGCAGAGATTGGAGCACTTCGAGTCCGTGCCGCACGCAAGCCACGGAGCGCACGTGCCGCACACTCCGCCGCAGCCGTCGTCACCGCACTCTTTGCCCGCACACTTCGGCTGGCAGCACTTGCCCCCGCTGCACGGGATGCCCCCAGCACAATCTCCACACGTCCCCCCGCAGCCGTCGTCACCGCATTCCTTGCCCTGGCACGCAGGCTCGCAGCAGCTACCCTCGCTGCAGACCCCGCCCCCGGAGCAGAAGCCGCAGCTCCCGCAGCAGCCGTCATCGCCGCATTCCTTGCTGCCGCAGCTCGCCTGGCAGCAGATCCCCTTGCAGCAGTGGAAAAGCCCCTCGCACTGACCGCACGTCCCGCCGCAGTTGTCGGGACCGCAGACCGCAGTCCCGCAATCGGGGACGCGCTCCCCCTCCACGCACTTGCCTGCCTCGCAGTAGAACCCCTCCTTGCACTCGCCGCACGTGAGGCCGCACCCCGCATCCCCGCACATCTTGCCCTCGCAGCTCCCCGGAGTGCAGCACGCCCCCTCGTAGCAGACCGTGCCTTCGAGGCAGGGCTGATGCTCCATCCAGCCCGACCCCGCGGGATTGCACTGCCACACGGCATTGGAGTAGCAGGTCATCTCTCCGGGCACGCACTCACCGGTCGGCGGCTCCTCCGGGAAACCGTCCCCTGAGAAGACGTCCATGAGCGTCCTGTTCCCGCCCCCTCCGCACCCCGCGAGCACCACGACGAGCACCAGAAGCGCACGCCTCTTCATCTCCGCCCCCTCCGTCACACGCCGGTAATGATCGCACACTTAGAAGTAGGCACTGCAGTCCTTGAACGAAGGCGGCTTGGATGGATCGAAGATGTACTCCGGCTTCCCGTACTTGAGCATCTCCTGGAGCGTCAGGAAGGAGTACCCCTTGGCCGCCAGAGCCGCCAGCATCTCGGGTATCGCCTGGGCCGTGGCTTCGGGGCCCACGTGCAGGCCGATGATGTCTCCGGGCTGGACCTGGTCCACGATGCACTTCACCAGGGCACTCACTGCCGGCTCGTCGTAGTCGCTGGCATGCAGAATGGCCAGCGCCGATTCCACGAACCCGGTGAGCTGCAGCGCCTGGTGCACGGTCATGATCTGGGCCAGGTTGTCCGGCGACGGGATCCGGTAAAGCGGCCTCAGTGACCCGAACCCGTTGTCCTTGAAGTAGTCCTCGTCGAGCAGGATCTGGGTGACGGCCTCCTCCACGGTGTTGCCGGCCACGTGGTCGAAGGTGTGATTGCCCAGGAGGTGGCCCCGTGCGATGAGCTTCTTCACCGTGGGCACGTCGAGCGTTTCCCCCCAGATGTAGTCTCCGCAGAGGAAGAACGTCGCACGCCCGTGGTACTGGTCAAAGGCATCCAGGATGGCTTCGAGAGCGTCGTTGTCCCACCCGTCGTCGAAGGTGAAGGCCACCACCTTCTGCGTGGTCTGGAAATGAGCCCACCACATGGGCGTGGCGCACGCATCTCCTGTCCCGTCGTGATTGGAGTCCTTCTGGTCAGCGTTGGCCCGATAGGGGCAGTTGTCCACGCAGCCGGGCGGATTTCCCGCACCGTCGCACTTCGCCGTGGCCCCGAAGTTCGGCACACCGTCACCGTCCGGGTCGAGGATCCCCACGCAGATGCCCGCGACGCACACGTCGTCCGGCGTGAGCGGGTTGGCATCGTCGCACGGACCGGCCTGCACCTGGTACAGACAGCCGAGCTCGGTGTCGCAGGAATCCGCGGTGCACGGGCTTCCGTCATCGCACATGAGCGGCGTTCCGACGCACTTGCCGTTCTCGCAGTGATCGTCCAGGGTGCACTTGCTGCTGTCCCAGCACGCCTTCTCGATGTTCGTGTGCGTGACGCCGAGAAGGGGATCGCACTTGTCCTCGGTGCAGCTCTCGCTGTCACTGACGCTCTGGCCGGATCCGGAAACGTGTCCCG
>VGRX01000281.1 GCA_016875215.1 Deltaproteobacteria bacterium | reverse complement strand
TTTTGGAGGTACAATCGGGATACCCTGCGCGTCCTGGTGGCCATGGAATCGGATCACCGGCTCTTCCCGGTGGTCGTGTCCAACTTCGGCTGCGGGCCGGACGCATTCGGGTTGAAGCAGCTCGAGCGCCTCGCCGAGGGGCGGCCGGCCCTCGTGCTCGAGTTCGACGAGCATCGCGGGGAGGCGGGCCTGGTCACCCGGCTCGAGGCCTTCATCGACGAGGTGTCGCACCATGCCGGCACGGTCTCCAGCCGCCCGGTCAGGCTTCCGGCCCCCCCTCGTCCGGTCGCCCCGGAGCGCTACCGCGACCGCCGGTTCGTCCTGCCGTACTTCGCAGACCACGCACATGCCTACGTCGGCGCGCTCCGGGCCGCAGGATACGATGCCGTCATGATCCCGCCGCCCGACGCGGAAACCGTGGCCTGCGGCGAGGATGCCTCTTCCGGACGGGAGTGCCATGCCTACATCATCACGGTCGGCGACCTGGCCAAGCAGGTGCGCAAGGGACTCGTCCGCACCGGCGATGTGTACTTCTTCCCCGGGACGACCTTGCCGTGCCTGCTCCACCAGTGGGGGCGGGGCATGGAGCTGGCGCTCGAGAGACTGGAGGTGGAAGGGGTCGAGATCCTCCCGCTGAACACCGCTCGGCACAAGGAGCTGATGGACTTCCAGACCCTGGTTCGGCTGTGGGGCGGGCTCGTGGCCGTGGACCTGCTGATCCGCAGCCGCTGCCAGGTGCGGCCCTATGCCCGCGACCCCGCCGAGGTCGACCGTATCGTCGCCGCAGCCATGGGGGCGATCGCCTCGGGAGTCGAGCAGGGGACGGTTGCCGATGTCCTGGAGCAGGCCGGGTTCGCACTGGCGGATGTGCCCCGGACCGGCGCATCCCAGCTCCCCGTCGTCGGGGTCGCAGGCGACATCTACACCCGGACGCACCCCTTCGCGAATCACCGCCTGTTCGAGCGGCTCGAAGCCGCCGGGCTCGAGGTGTGGCCCGCTCCGTTCCTCATCGACAACGTGGACTTCAGCCTCCGCAGAGCCCTGGTGGAAGGGTTCTACGACGGCCGCTACAAGGAGAGCGCGGCAACCGCCATGGCCTTCCTTCGCAAGGAGGTCGAGCAGTGGCGTATCCGGTTCCATCTCGGCCAGAAGCTCCAGCGGATCGAGGAGCCGGGCTACCGCGAGACCCTCGACCTGGCCGCACCCTACCTCGACGGCCGCACCAACGAGATCCTGGTCCAGAACGTGGCCAAGATGGTCGACTACGCCCGCCGCGGAGCGGACGGGGTCATCAACGCCATCTCCTTCCACTGCATGCTGGGTACCATCTCCGCAGCAATGACCGAGCGGATCCGGGCGGACCACGACATGATTCCGCTGACCACTTTCGTGTTCTCCTCCACCTGGGGACCGGACCAGGAGGCCCGCCTCGAGGCCTTTGCCCACCAGGTCAAGACCTTCTCGCAAAGACGCCGCGATGCCGCCGTCCCCGACCGCAACTACTGGCAGATGCTCTCGAACTGGTGGTCGGAGAGCCGCCGGGACTGAACCCCCGCGGCCGGCAGCGGAACAGCGAAGTAATCCCGGGCAGCCTCCCAAGGGAAGTTACCTGCTAGACATTCGGGACACAGACCGTACGGACGGCTTGACACGCCTGTCTCGTTCAGCTAGTTTGCCCGTATCATTCGGGTCCGGGGTCTCTTCGAGACCCGGCCATACGATTCGGAGAAGGCATGCAACTCGAGTTCTCTGCGGACAACGAGGCCCGGCTCGGCCGCCTGCTGGCGGAGTACCCCGATCGACAGGCCTGTCTCCTGCCTGCGCTGTACATCGCCCAGGAGCAGTTCGGCTACCTCACGCACGAGGTCATGGAGCTGGTGGCCGAGCGGATCGGCATGCCCCCGGGGGAGGTCCTGAGCACCGCCACCTTCTACACCATGTTCAGGAAGCGGCCCACCGGGAAGTACCACATCCAGGTGTGCGGCAACGTGTCGTGCTTCCTGCGGGGGAGCGACCGGCTGATGACCGCGCTCAGCAAGACGCTCGGGATCGGTGACGGCGAGACCACCGAGGACGGCCTGTTCACCCTGTCCGCGGTGCAGTGCCTTGCCGCGTGCGGGACCGCACCGGCGTTGCAGGTGAACGACACGTACTACGAGGAGATGACGCCGGAGAAGGTCGTGGAGCTGGTGGGACGGCTCCGGGAGGAGGCGAAATGAGCACCGCTCAGACGAACTACCTGCTCCGCTGGGGAGACAAGAAGGACCTGTGGAAGCTCGACGGATACAGGCTCCAGGGGGGCTTCCGCTCGTTGCGCAAAGCCCTGTTGATGAAGCCCGCCGACATCGTGGCCGAGGTGAAGAAGGCGACGATCCGCGGCCGCGGCGGGGCAGGGTTCCCGGCCGGCGTGAAGTGGGGCTTCGTTCCGGCCGGAGACGGGCCCCGCTACCTGGTCATCAACGCGGACGAGGGGGAGCCGGGCACGTTCAAGGACAGGGCCCTGCTGACCGAGGACCCGTTCCGCATCATCGAGGGGGCCGCAATCGCGGCCAGGGCGGTCGGCCTCACGGCCGGGTATGTGTACATGCGCGGGGAGTTCCTCGAGATTGCCCGGAAGTTCGAAGAGGCCATCGCCGCTGCCCGGAAGGCCGGCTACCTCGGAAAGAGCATCCTTGGAAGCGGGCTCTCCTTCGACCTGTTCGTCCACCTCGGCGCCGGGGCCTACATCTGCGGTGAGGAGACGGCGCTGCTCGAGTCGCTCGAGGGGAAGCCCGGACGGCCGCGCCTCAAGCCCCCGTTCCCCGCGGTCAAGGGAGCTTTCGCACGCCCCACCGTCATCAACAACGTGGAGACCATCGCCGCAATCCCGGTGGTGCTCGAGATCGGGGGCGATGCGTTCCACAGGCTCGGCGTGGAAGGGGACGGCGGGGTGAAGCTGTTCGGTCTGTCCGGCCACGTCAACCGGCCCGGTCTCTACGAGTTCCCGATGGGGAAGAACCTGAAGGAGTTCATCTTCGAGGACGGCGGCGGCATCACGGACGGCAAGGCGCTCAAGGGGGTCATTCCGGGCGGGTCGTCCACGCCGATTCTGAAGCCGGACGAGATCGACGTTCCCATGACCTTCGACGGGCTGAAGAGCGTCGGCTCCATGCTGGGAACCGGCTGCGCCACGGTGATCGCTGAGGGGACCTGCATGGTCCAGGTGGCCCTCCGGGTCGCCAAGTTCTATGCCCACGAGTCGTGCGGGCAGTGCACCCCGTGCCGGGAAGGATGCGCCTGGATGGCGTCGACCATCGACCGGTTCGAGAGAGGTGTTGCATCCCTCGGGGAGATCGACCTGCTTCTCGACGTCGCCCGCAATATCAAGGGGCGCACGATCTGCCCGCTGGGCGAGGCCGCTGCCATGCCCGTCGAGGCCCTCGTGACCAAGTTCAGGGATGAGTTCGAAGCGCACGTGCGGGCCGGCGGTTGCCCGTCGGTCGCGGGCTAGGAGGGACCCATGGAGCCGATCCTCTTTGCTGTCCTGGCCGCGGTGGCGCTCGTCGCTGCGGTGGCGACGATTGCCTGGCGCAATCCGCTGCGGAGCGCGTTCAGCCTCATCGTCTGCCTGTTTGCTCTGGCCGGGATGTTCGTCACGCTCTTTGCCCACTTCCTGGCCGCGATGCAGATCCTGGTCTATGCCGGCGCGATCATGGTGCTGTTCGTCTTCGTGATCATGCTGCTCGACCTGTCCGGGCACGGGAGCGAGCTCAAGCTTCGCATCCTTCCGGTGCTGGGATCGCTGGCCGTCCTGGCCGTGGCTGGGAAGTTTGCCAAGACCGTTCTGTCGACCCACCCGCTGGTGACGGATGTTCCCCCAGCGGTCCCCGATTCCTTCGGGACCGTGCCCGGCGTTGCGGAGCTGCTCCTGGGGCAGTTCCTCCTTCCGTTCGAGCTGGTATCCTTGCTGCTCCTGGTCGCGGTCGTCGGGGCCGTGGTCGTTGCCCGGCGCCGCTTCTGGAGGGAGGGGAAATGATGAGCGCAACCCCGTTGTCCTGGTATCTCCTCCTGTCGTTCGCGATCTTCTCGATCGGGCTGCTCGGCCTGCTCATCCGCCGGAACCTCGTCGTGATGCTCATGGCGATGGAGCTGATGCTTAACGGCGCCAACCTCGCACTGGTGGCGTATGCCCGCTTCCGCGGGGACGAGGCGGGGCAGGTCATGGCCTTCTTCGTCATGGCGCTGGCCGCTGCGGAAGCTGCCATCGGCCTGGCCCTGGTGCTGGCCATCTACAAGCACTTCAAGACGCTCGACGTGGATCGCATCAGCCGGCTCAACGGCTAGGGAGAAGGCATGGAACCGAAACTGTTTGCCGCCATTCCGGTCATCATCCTCCTGCCCGCGATCGGGGGGAAGCGCTGGGGGGATCGGTTCGCAGCGGTTGTGACCAACGCTGCCGTCTTCTCGTCGTTCGGGGTCTCTCTGTACGCATGGTGGTACCTGCGCAACGACGTCGAGGGCATGGTCTACCTGTACAAGCTCTACCCGTTCCTGAAGACGGACCTGCTGAACATCGGGCTGGACTTCCGGTTCGACAGGCTGTCCGCAGTCATGTGCCTGGTGGTCACCGGAGTGAGCTCGCTCATCCACCTGTATTCGACCGGCTACATGAAGGGGGACCGCAGCTACGCCCGCTTCTTCTCGCACCTCAACATGTTCGTGTTCTTCATGCTCCTGCTGGTGCTGGGTGCGAACCTGGTGGTGATGTTCGCAGGATGGGAGGGGGTCGGGCTCTCCTCCTACCTGCTGATCGGCTTCTGGTACGAGGACATGGAGAAGGCCGTCGCCGGGAAGAAGGCCTTCGTCGTCAACCGGATCGGTGACTTCGGCTTCCTGCTCGGGATGCTGATGCTGCTCATGTACAACCACGGCAGCGTGGACTTCTTCGCCCTGGAGCGGTTCGCCAACAGCGGCATGCCTCCGGTCGCCAACGAGCTGAACATGACGGTCATCTGTCTGCTCCTGTTCCTGGGCGCAGTCGGGAAGAGCGCCCAGATCCCCCTCTACGTCTGGCTCCCCGATGCCATGGCCGGTCCTACGCCGGTCAGCGCACTGATTCACGCTGCCACCATGGTGACCGCGGGCGTGTACATGGTGGCCCGCCTCTCCTTCCTGTTCGTGCACGCCCCCATCGCCATGGCCGTCGTGGCCGGGGTCGGAGCGACCACTGCCCTGTTTGCAGCCACCATCGGCCTTGCCCAGACCGACATCAAGAAGGTGCTGGCATACTCGACGGTCAGCCTTTTCGGCTACATGTTCCTTGCCGTCGGTGCAGGGGCCTTTGCTTCGGGCATGTTCCACCTCACGACCCACGCGTTCTTCAAAGCCTGCCTGTTCCTCGGTGCGGGCAGCGTGATCCACGCACTGCACCACCAGCAGGACATCCGGCGCATGGGCGGCCTGGCCCGCAAGATGCCCGTGACCCACATCACCTTCCTGATCTCGACGCTGGCCATTGCGGGCATCCCGCCGCTGTCCGGGTTCTTCTCCAAGGACGAGATCCTGACGTCGGCCTTCCTGGCATCGACGCCGTTTCCGACGGCATTCAAGGTGTTCTGGGCATTCGGCGCGGCCGGTGCGTTTCTGACCGCGTTCTACATGATGCGGCTCTATTGGCTCACCTTCCGCGGCACGCCGCGTGACGCCCATGCCCACGAGCACGCGCACGAATCCCCCTGGAGCATGGGGACCGCATTGGTGCTGCTGGCCGCAGCAGCGACGGTGGCCGGGGTGCTGGGGCTTCCGGGCGAAGGGCACCTCTTCTCGAAGTGGCTGGCGCCGGTGGTCGGGAAGTACACGCTGGAGCCGCACCACGCGTCCCACCTGCTGCACTGGGCGCTCATCGGCCTGTCGGTGGCCATCGGCGCTGCAGGTCTGATTGCCGGCTGGCTGATCTACCGCTCCGGTCCCGACGGCGTGGCGGCCCGGATCGCAGCATCGACCGGCCCGATGTACCGGTTGGTGGCCGGCAAGTACTTCATCGACGAGCTGTACGGCCTCATCGTGGTGCGGCCCCTCAAGGCCGTGGCCGCGTTCAGCTACAAGGTGGTGGACAAGATCTTCATCGACCTGCTGGGAGTGAACGTGCCGGCCTGGGCGGTGAAGGGAATCGGCGTTCTGCCTCGCATGTTCCATGACGGCAACTTGCGGACCTATATGCTGGCTGTGGTGGTCGGCGTGCTTTGTCTCTGGGTGGTGCTCTAGAACCGCCGGGGG
>VGRX01000280.1 GCA_016875215.1 Deltaproteobacteria bacterium | reverse complement strand
AAAAACGACTTCTGCAAGAACGGGAAGTGCCTGTCCGGCCCCCTGGTGACGTGTGACGACAAGAACCCGTGCACCGACGATGGCTGCAAGGATGGCGTCTGCCAGTTCGTCCCCAACACCGCTGCCTGTGACGACGGCAATGCCTGCACCGAGCAGGATGTCTGCGCCGACAGCCTGTGCGTTGGCGCGGTCAAGAGCTGCGACGACGGCAATCCGTGCACGACGAACTGGTGCGACCCGAAGAGCGGGTGCAAGACCGCGAACGTCAGCGCACCGTGCGACGACGGCGATACCTGCACGGTCGGCGACTTCTGCAAGGCGGGGGAGTGTCTGGCCGGCCTTCCGCTCGACTGCGACGACAAGAACCCGTGCACCGATGATTCCTGCGACTCCAAGGCCGGATGCGGTCACGTGAACAACGTTGCGCCCTGCACCGACGGCAACGCCTGCACGACGGACGACGTGTGCGCAAGCGGGGCCTGCGTACCCGGTCCGGCGGCCCAGTGCGATGACGCAAACGTCTGCACCGACGACTCGTGCGACCCGGCCAAGGGGTGCATCCATGCGGCAAACCAGGGGGGCTGCGACGACAAGAACGCGTGCACGTCAGGAGATGCCTGTTCTGCCGGCAAGTGTGCCGGGACGACGCCGGTGAGCTGCGACGACGGCCTGCTCTGCACCGTCGACGGATGCGACGTGGCCGCCGGCTGCACGCACGGCCTGCTCAAGCCCTGCTGCGGCAACGGAATCGTCGAGCCGCCCGAAGCTTGCGACGACTTCAACCATGCCAACGACGACGACTGCACCTACATCTGCCAGCTCCCGACGTGCGGCGACACGTTCGCCAACGGCACCGAGTCGGACGTCCCCTGCGGCGGGCTGTGCCCCAAGTGTGCGGACGGCATGAAGTGCGTCATCCACGGGGACTGCACGAGCTACGTCTGCAAGGACGGGATCTGCCAGGTCCCGGCGTGTGACGACCTCCAGCCGAACGGGGACGAGACGGACCTCGACTGCGGCGGTCCCTGCCCTCCGTGTGCGGACGGCCTCGGCTGCCTGGAGGACAAGGACTGCGAGAGCCAGGTGTGTGACGGCGACCTCTGCCAGGTACCGGCATGCGACGACAAGGTGAAGAACGGAGACGAGACCGACCTCGACTGCGGCGGCCCGTGTCCCGGGTGCGCCCCCGGCCTCGCATGTGTCGAGAACAAGGACTGTGCGAGCCAGATCTGCACGGGCGGCAAGTGTGCGACGCCGACGTGCGACGACAAGGTCAAGAACGGCGACGAGAGCGGCGTGGATTGCGGCGGTTCGTGCACGCCGTGCGGACACGGCAACCCATGCAACGTCTCCTCGGACTGCGTCGCGGATGCGGTGTGCCAGGCGGGCAAGTGCTCGCTCTACGGGACCGGGGTCGACGGCCCGCTGAACGTGACCTCGGGGACCACCACGGTCAACACGCAGCACAGCCCTCTGAACGCAACGGCCGGGTCCAAGACGGCCACGATCGACGCCGGGGTGCCGGGCTTTGCCGCCGGCCGCCGCGTGCTCTTCCACCAGACCATGGGGGAAGGGGCCGGCCAGTGGGAAGAGCGCGTGATCGCCAGCCGCCAGGGGGCGACGCTCAACCTGGCCGAGCCGCTCAAGTACACCTACAAGAGCGGCGGGAACAACCGGGCCCAGGCCGTGGTGATGATGGAGTACACCGTCGTCACGGTGAGCGGCGGCACGCTCAACGCTCCTTCCTTCAACGGCAGCTCGGGAGGCATCCTGGCATTCCTGGTGACCGGCAAGCTGACGGTCTCCGGAAGCGGTGTCATCTCGATGAGTGCGGCCGGCTTCAGGGGCAGCTCGCACGGCTGTTTCTACCGGTGTGCCGACGGCGTGTCCGGCGAGTCTGCGTCGGGGCCGATCGGGACCGGCGGCGTGGCGCCGGCTGCCAACGGAATGGGAGGGGGCGGCGGTTCCCGAGGCCAGGATTGCGCTGCGGGCGGCGGCGGCGGCTACGGCAGCGACGGCGCAGGCGGCGCCAACGGCACGTGCGGCGCGTGCATCAAGTCCTGCCCGAACCTGGGAGGTTACGGAGGCGGCGCCGCGGGCAATCCGAACACGGGCGGGCTGATCCTGTTGGGCGGGGCCGGCGGCGAAGGAGGGGGAGACGAGGATGGCGGCAACCCGGGGGCCGGCGGCAGCGGCGGGGGCATCATCATCATCAAGGCGGTGGACCTCTCCGTGGGTGGCAGCGGCGTCACCTCGCACGGCGGGGGGGGTGCAGGGGGCAACCAGGGCTCGTGCGGCGGCTGGGGCTGCGGCATGGCCGGCGGCGGCGGCGGTGCGGGCGGCGGCATGTACTTCGTGGCCCAGACCGCGGCGCTCGGCAGCGCGCTGATCAAGGCGTCGGGCGGCGGCGGCGGCGGATGCACCTGCGGCGGCGGCTACGAAGGGGGGACGGGAGGCGTCGGCCGCATCGCGGTCAAGGGCACGACGATCACCGGCACCACGGTCCCCACCTACGCGAAGTTCGACTTGTAGAAGCTCTATCCCACGAACGGATTCTCGACCCGCAACTTGCCGAAACGACGGCCATGCTGTAGATCCTCGCTCAGAAGCAGCTCGCACCCTGCGGACAGGGCCGCCTGCACCACCATGGCATCCCAGAAAGACAGCTTCGCGGCCGAGGCAAGCCGCATGGCATCGACCAGCAGCGCCCCGTTGTTCTCCACTACTCTCCAGGCAAGGTACTCCTCCACGACGGTCTTTGCTTCCCTGTGCGTCATCGGCTTTCCCAGCTTGCGCGTGAGCGTGACGAAGAGCTCCTGCAGCACCTGGATGCTCACGACGCCGTCTCCGGACTGCCAGAGCTCCCTGACCCGCTCGTTGGCCCTGCTGAACTTGTGCCCGGCATCCGCGTCTTCGGCATAGACGAGGATGTTCGTGTCAACGAAGGTTCTCACGGTCATGGAGCTCCTCTCGGGTTGGGAGCGGCAGCCCGCCCAGGTGACGCCCACGCTTGAGCCGTTTCAAGGCCGATTCGCTGGCCTTCAGAAACCGGTCCTCCTCGGCAACCAGCCGTTCGAGCTCGCTGCGGAGCAAGGCCGAAATCGACTCCCCCCGGCGGGCGGCCAGCACGCGAACCCGGCGGATGACATCCTCCTCCAGGGACAGGGTGACGTTGCGCCTCATGATTCCCTCCCTCTTCACGCAAATTAAGTGTATCACGTGACTGACGTGAAGCCAACTGCAGAAACCGGAACGGGCGACTGCGCGGTCTTCCGGCAGGTGCGACGAGGGGGCCGGGGGCGTGTCCGGGGGAGGCTACGCTGGATTCCGGCGGCCGGGATGCTGCGGGCGCAGGAAGCCGAGCCGCACAGCGGCCAGGAGAGCGAGCAGCAGCAGGAGGCCGGCCATGGGTGCGGCCCCGGACGACGACGCACCGGCACTGCATCCGCCATCCTTCTTCTTCGAGGGCGGCCCCCCCTCGTCCGCCGGAGCGGGGCCGACCTCTTCAGCGAGATCCGTTGCGGAGGTTCCGTCGGGCGGGACCGGCTCCGAGACATCCTCCGCTGCCGGTTCCGGTGAAGGCTCGGGCTTGACGTCGCTGCCGGAAAGTGATGCCAGCGTGATGTCCGCGATCATCTCGTGCTGGTACCGGGACTGGTGGCGGAACAGGGCATACCAGTCTCCGAACTGGGGCGGATGGATGGCGAGTGCGTATCCCTCGGTCATCCCTTCTTCGATGACCAGGGCCTGGAACGGCTTCTCGGCCATGTAGGCCTGGAAGCCGGCCGAATCGAGCAGGTAGAAGTCGAGCGCGCCGTGCGGCTGCTCACCATCGCCCGCATCGTCGCCTTCCTCACCGCCCTCTCCGCCGGTTCCCGGGAATCCGTACAGCTCGTCCCCGACCTCGCCGCAGTACCTGCCGGCAAACAGGCTCAGACCGCATGCCATCTCTCGCAGCATCCCCACCTCGACGGTGATTCCGGCGGCCTCGTAGCCCCCATCGTATTCCTGCGGCCCCTCCGGGCGGACCGGGGCGGGAGGCAGCCCCTCGACGGTGATGGCCACGTCCTTCTCGAAGTCCTTGACCGCCTCGAGCATGTCCACGACCTTGCTGACGAACCCTTCCTCGGGAGGGAAGTTGCCGATGCTGGTGACCACCTTGACGTAGTAGTTGTTGCACCTCAGGTCTGCGTTCTCGACGCAGTTCGACATGGGGTCTTCGATGTTGGTCCCCGCCTGGACGGTCACCTTGCCGGCGCCGTCGGTGATGTCCCAGTAGCCGAAGGTCAGCGGGAAGGTCCCGTCCGGTTCCTGGTAGTAGGACTCGGTGACGATGAGGACCACGGCCCCCTGGATCGGATTGCCTGCGCTGTCCACGACCGTGAAGTTGATGTTGCCGGTGTAGTGGTAGGTGTCGGTGTGGTTGACCAGCGAGCCGTCCTGCTTCGTCTGGACGATGAAGCTGTTGTTCTTGCCGCCCCCGTACTTCTTTCCGGATGCGATCCCCGGGTGGTCGATGTCGGTCGGTCCGTCGGCCCATCCGATCTGGTAGGTGTGCCAGTCGCCGTTCAGGAAGAACTCGGACCAGACGTGGTCCTCGCAGCTGTTGTTGGTGTTGGAAGCGGGGATGAGGACGGTGCGGGTGGACGCAGTCACGATGTCCTGGTTCTCGCCGCAGTTGCCGAAGTGATTGTAGATGAGGCGGACGGCCTGCACCGAGCGTTCGGGCCCCGGGAGCCACGGGTGCTTCTCCGACCAGTCGATGATGCTGTCCCAGATGTTCTGGGAGGAAAACCAGCCGATCTTGTCGATCGCGAAGGTCGCGGGGTCGAAGATCCGGTCGCCGGACAGCCCCGGGTACGTGTTTCCGTCCCACGCCAGCTTCGTGTCCGCAATCAGCCTGGCGAGCCTGGGGAAGCCCTCGACGTTGACCTCGTCGTCCCCCGCTCCGGCAACGTCGGCCGCGGTGAAATTGCCGGGCATCACCAGGCCGGACCAGTCGTCCTCAGCCGTGGCCACCGCGCCGTGGAGCTCGAAGATCCGCCACTGCTCCGAAAGCCATTTCTCGATCTTCTCCCGGTTGTCCGCCACCGCCTGGTACACGGCCAGGGGCTGGTCGGACGGCACGATGATCTTGCGCACCTCGGACAGATCCGCTTCGGCCAGGTCAGAAGCGGCGATGATCTCGTAGTTGACCTTGAACTCGTCGAGCACCCCTTCGATCACGCCGTCGAGGCCGAAGGGCGGCCGCTCCATGATCACCAGGTGCTTGTGCTTGGGATCCTGTACCACGAGCCCCGGGCCGTACCGCAGCATCGAGCGCAGCAGGTTCGACTTCTTCTGGGAATAGGCTTTCTCCACCATCATCGTGGTCGCGAGCACGTGCCCCTTGGGCCGCACCTTGAACTCGATGGTTGTCGGCCGGTCCTTGGAATCGGTGGTCAGCAGGCTCGGCCCGATGGCCATCTCGGTGAAGTACCCCTTCTGCGACGGCTTCCATCCGGAGAGCTTGTCGAAGGGGTTGTCCTCGAGCCCGCCGAAGATCTCCCACTCGGGCGGCTTCTTGAACACGTAGTGGCGCATGTAGGTATCGACCAGGGCCGGGTCGGGAAACAGGTAGTACTGGCGGAACGTCTGCCCCTTCGGGTAGCCGGAGAACTTGCCGGTCGTGGGGTCGATGTCGATGAGCTCCTCGCCGTCGAGGCGCGTGGCCACGACCCACCAGTAGTAGTACTCCGTCGGCAGGGTCCAGTCGAACTCGGCGCCGTCCTTCGAGAGCTTGTAGACCGCGGTGGTGTAGTAGTCTCCCTGGCCGGGCTCTCCCACGTCCTGCAGTTCCACGTAGTCCAGCATGGGGTCGGCCATGTAGATGTACTTGGGCTGGTCAGCGATGTAGCGGGACCGGAAGCTCGGGTGGGTGAGGTCATCCACCGTGGTGGTGGCGATCAGGAACGCTATCTCGTCGAGATACCGTGGGTCCTCGGCGTCGAGCATGAGATCTGCGAGGTCGTCCTGCTGCCCCTTGTCCAGGCGGGCCATGGTGCTGACGAGCCGCACCTTGATCCAGTCCGGGGCGAGCGCCACTGCGTCGACGGCCTTGTCAGTCAACGTGGTGGCCGTGTCTGTGGTGACCGGCCCCCATGCCGCCTTGCCGCTGCCGTAGTGGAATACCACGGCCTCCCCCGGCTTGAACTGGTGGACGAGACGGGCGGACGAGACGGTCTCGTATCCTGCCAGGCTCTGGATCGGCTTGGGG
>VGRX01000279.1 GCA_016875215.1 Deltaproteobacteria bacterium | reverse complement strand
TTTTCCGGCCAGCTCGCCCGCGAGCCGTGACCCCGAACCTCCTTCCGGAGGGAAGTAGCCGGTCACCAGGAGGATTCTCATTCCGCGCGCCCCTCGCCGGTCCGTATCCCTGGCAGGTTGCCGCGGGTCCGTGTCCCTGGCAGGTTGCCGCGGGTCCGTATCCCTGGCAGGTTGCCGCGGGTCCGTATCCCTGGCAGGTTGCCGCGGGTCCGTGTCCCTGGCAGGTTGCCGCGGGTCCGTGGTCTCTGCCGCATGTGGCAGCCCCCCCGTTTGGTCCGCATGCTACCGGACGTACAGCCCGTAGAACCGAGTACCGCACGAGGAGCCGTTCCCGTCGCTGTTGCAGTAGCACTGAGCATCCGCGACCTGCTTGCCGTCCTCGATGGTGCCGAGCCCCTGGTGGTAGCCGCCGTCCCCTCCGTTGAAGCCGAACAGTACCGAGTCGTCCTGGCCGGGGTCGCCCGGAGTGTAGGTCTCCTTGAAGCCGACCGTCGTCCCGCCGCCGCCGCACGCTCCGAGGCAGGGATTGCCGTGGGCATCGTACGTGAAGGGGAACGCCTCGGTCACGCTGGATACCTTGACCGTGCAACGGTAGGGACTGCATCCGCCGGTCCAGGAGTAGTTCTTGAATCGCCAGCCCAGCGACTTCGACCCCTCGGTGCAGCTCCCCAGCAGCACGTAGGAGTTGTTGTCCTGAATCGTCTTGAGAAGCATCTCCGCACCCGGGACATCGAAGAAGGCCTGGTTGCGCATCTCGCTCTTGTCGAGCGCATCGGAGACCCCCCAGGTCGATACGTCGCCGGTGAAGACGGCCATGCCCCACTTGTTGGACATGGAGTTGATTCGGGAGATGAGCGTCCATCCGCCCCCTTCGGTGGTCATGTCGCAATAGACCTTGAACGGCACGATCGGGCCGTTCTTCCCATCCGGATCGATCGTCTGCGGGCCCGACTGCGTGCCCGGGACAGCGGCGAGCAGGGCAGCGCAGCCGATGTACAGGCACCCGTCGTTGACCTTGCCGTTGCAGTTCTCGTCCGCGGGCTTGTCGCAGTTCTCTTCGGCCCCGGGGTTGATGGCCGGGTCCGCATCGTTGCAGTCGCCGCCGGACTTGGCCGTGAGCGGCGGGTCGGCTTTGCACAGGCACTTGGAGCCTGCGTTCACGCCGTAGCCGTCCTGGTCGGAGTCGCTGTAGTATGTCACGCACCCGTCGGAGCCTTCGGGATCCACGCTACCGTCGCAGTCGTTGTCCAGGCCGTCGCAGGCCTCGTCGGCGGCATTGGCCAGCGGATTGCACTTCTGGGGCACTGCGTTGATACAGTTGGGAACCGTGTGGGCGCAGACGCCGAGGCCGCAGGACGTGGTCCCCAGCTCCTCATCCACCAGTCCGTCGCAGTCGTTGTCCAGCCCGTCGCAGGCCTCCGCCTTCACCCCCTCGAACGGATTGCACGAGACCGGCTTCCCGCCCACGCAGAGCTTCTGCACGTGCGTGCATTCGCCAACACCGCACGTCACCTCCCCCAGCCCTTCGTCGACATCGATGTCGCAGTCGTTGTCCACGCCGTCGCAGATCTCGGGGGATGCCCCTTCCTTCGGATTGCAGTACTTGGTGAGCCCGCCGAGGCAGTTCTGGACCGTGTGCTGGCAGGCTCCGATCCCGCACGTGGTCGTTCCCAGCTCTTCGTCCACCGCCCCGTCGCAGTCGTTGTCGAGCGCATCGCAGATCTCGGGTGACTGGCCGGCCAGCGGGTCGCATTGCTGGGGTACCCCGTCCTTGCAGTTCGGTACCGCCTTCATGCATGCGCCGAGCCCGCACGTCGTGGTCCCCAGCTCCTCGTCGGTCATGCCATCGCAGTCGTTGTCCTTCTTGTCGCACGTCTCCGGCGAGGCCCCCTCGAACGGGTTGCACACCTGCCATGTACCGCCCAGGCAGAGCGGGACCGAGTGGGCGCACGCACCGAACCCGCACTTGGTCGTGCCGAGCCCCTCGTCGGTCTCGCCGTCGCAGTCATCGTCCACCTTGTTGCAGCCCTCTGCTGCCCCGGGATGGATGAGCGGATTGAGGGGCGCACAGTCGTTCGCATCGGGCGTGCCGTCGCCATCGTCATCCGAGTCCATGCAGTCCTTGAAGCCGTCCAGGTCCGAGTCCTTGAAGCCCTCGTCGACCCCCAGGGCGCAGTTGTTGTCCTTGCCGTCGCACAGCTCGACCGCCCCATGGAACACCGTCTTGTCCAGCGGAGCGCAGTCGATCGCATCCGGGTCCCCATCGCCGTCGCTGTCCTTGTCGCAGGCATCACCAAGGCCGTCCTGATCGCCGTCGGCCTGGTCCGCATTGGGAACGGTCGGGCAGTTGTCGTCGCCGTCGCCGTGGCCGTCGCCGTCGTCGTCTGCGTCGCAGACGTCCCCCTGGCCGTCGCCGTCGAGATCCCCCTGGAGCGGATTCTTCACCTCGACGCAGTTGTCCACCGCGTTGGGAACCAGGTCGCCATCCTTGTCCACGTCGCAGCCATCGCCGACCAGGTCGCCGTCCAGGTCCTTCTGCTCCGGGTTGGGCAGGGTGGGGCAGTTGTCGTTGCCGTCCGCGTAGCCGTCGCCGTCGTCGTCTTCGTCCGCACAGTCCGCAATGCCGTCCTTGTCCAGGTCGGCAAAACCCTTGTCCACGACCTGGTCGCAGTCGTTGTCCAGTCCGTCGCAGATCTCCTTGGCCTTGGGGTGCACGGCCGGATCGAGCGGAACGCAGTCCAGGCCGTCCACGGTTCCATCCTGGTCGTCGTCCTCGTCCACGCAGTCCTTCCAGCCGTCGCCGTCCGTGTCGAGGAACCCCTCGTCCACGATGAAGTTGCAGTTGTTGTCCTTGCCGTCGCATTCCTCCTTGTTCCCCGGGAACACCTTGTCGTCCTTGGGCAGGCAGTCGTCCACGTCCGCGACCTTGTCGTTGTCGTCGTCGGGATCGCACTCGTCGCCGACCGTATCGAGGTCGGCATCGGCCTGCTTGGGGTTGAAGTAGGCCGGGCAGTTGTCCAGGCCGTCCACCACGCCGTCGCCGTCCTTGTCGTTGACCAGGCAGTCGGCGATGCCATCCTTGTTGGTATCCTCGAACCCCTCGTCCACGCTGCCGTCGCAGTCGTTGTCCTCTCCGTCGCACACCTCGGCCTTGGCCGCGGGGCCGTCGCAGTCCGCCACGCCGTCCACGCATTTCAGTGTGCCCGGACAGGTCCCGAACTGGTTGACCACCGGGCAGGCCGTCTGCGGGATGTCGTCATCCGCCTTGCCGCTGCAGTCGTCGTCCAGGCCGTTGCACGTCTCGGGGGCCGGGGTCGCGGCCGAGCAGGCCTCCAGCCCTGCCGCCAGGCACTTGCGGGTACCGGTGCACACGCCCCAGTCGTTTTCCACGAAGCACGACGTCGCGGCACCGGCGTCGACGGCCCACTTCGAGCAGGTGCACTCCCCCTGCTTCGGCGTGCATTGCTGCACCGAGGCCCCCGTGGCGTCCGTGACCGTCTCGCACGAATGCCCCTGCGGGCAGTCCCCGCCCTGCTTGCAGGCCGCTCCGCAGAACAGGCCTGAAGGGCCGAGGTCGACGCACTTCTCTCCGGTATCCACTCCGTTGACGTGGCAGTCGTCGTTGCTTTCGCACGGGCGGCACAGGCTCACCAGCGGTGCCGCACAGACATAGATCTGGTCCGGCAGGCTCGGGGCATGCAGCACGCACTTCCAGCCAAACGGGCACTCCTCGACACAGGTCTGGCTGCACTTCATGCCGTCCACGGTCTGGATGCAGAACCCCTCGATGCATTCGCTTCCTTTCTCGCAGTCGGCACCGGGTTCGCCCGGGCCGGGCGGCAGGTCGCCCTGAGGCAGGTCGACCGGCTCGATGCCTTCGCCTGCCAGGTCAGCGCCCCCGTCTTCCCCCGTCGTCTCGGCCAGCACGACGGTCTCGGGCTCAACCGTCACCTCGGCCGGCCCCACCGCCTCCACGGCATCCACCTTTCCGAGCTCGGTCTGCGCCACCCCGCTCTCACCGGAGCAGGCGGCGAGCGCTGACATCCCCAGCAGAATCGCCAGGCAGAGGGTTCCAAAGCGTTTCTCCTCCTGGGGGCATTTCTCGATTCGTCGCATCTTGTTCCTCCCGACGGAATCCAACGGCCCACTGATTCTACACGGCATCAGCTTGTTCGTCGATCATTCGCCAGATCCGCCATGCCTGGAGCCGGTGAAGATTGGCTGCCGAACCGGCGACCATCGACCAAAGCCTGCCCCAAGCGGAGTCGAGGGGACCACCGACCATGTTGGACTGCCGACGGTCTGCCAGATCCTGCATAGATAGACCTTCGTTCCCCGCCGTCGCCCGAGCCCGGTCGCGACCAGGATGCCGATGAGCAGGAGCAGGAGCAGGAGCCCCACGATCAACCACTTCCCCGACGTCAGCAGAGTCTCTTTCATGCTCCTTCCCCATGAATGGCTCCCGGTGAGTCGCTGCCTACCGCCCAGTCTTTCGGCTCGAATCCCATCTTCGCCAGGGGTCCGGCCAGGTCATCGGGCAGCGGTGCGGCAAGCTCAAGCAACTCCCCGGAGAACGGATGTCTGAACCTCACCTGCGGGCAATGCAGCGCCAGCCGGGCCAGTCCGTAGGCGGCCCGTAGTGCCCGGTTCAGGTCGGGCCGGCCGTAGTTGGCATCGCCGATGAGCGGATGGGTGATGTGGCGCAGGTGGCGCCGGACCTGGTGCAGGCGGCCGGTCTGAGGGAATGCGGCCACCAGGGATACGGTCCTGGGCTCCGTGGGTCTCGATGCAAGCAGTCGGAAGGAGGTAAGGGCCTCGACCCGGGGGCCGCCCGGCTCGTTGGGGATCGGGTAGTCGACAAGCCCGGAATCCGGCGGCACGCCCCGTACCAGGGCGACGTAGCAACGCTCCCCTTCACCGGCCCGAAGGGCCTCCCGAAACGACTCCACATCCCCGCCGTTTCGGGCCACGAGCAGCACCCCGCTGGTCCCCCGGTCGAGCCGGCCCAGCAGGTGCACCCCGTCCCTGCCGTACCGCTCCTCCAGCAGGTCGGTCAGCACGACGTCGTCGTGCGCCCAGCCTCTGTGCACGGCAAGCCCGCTCGGCTTGTCTACGGCGACCAGCCAGGGATCTTCGTGCAGGATGGGCAGATCCTCGGCAATCATGCGGACCTCCGGATTCTCAGGCGGCTCATGGAGACTTGAAGACAAAGGGTACCTCGGCGGAGAACTCCTTCTCCGGCTTCGGCAGAGTCCACGAACCGACCTTCTTGATCAAGCATGTCGCCAACTCGGCATCCCCAGTTCCGTTCTCCTTCACGGAAGCCGTTGCCTTCCCGTCCAGACCGACCGTGATATTCAGCACGACCTTCCCCTCGATCGTCGGGATTTCCCGCAACCTCTGTTCATAGCACTTCCTGATCGCCAAGGACCTGGCCCGAACGTATCTGCTGAGCTCGGCCTTGCCAGCCATCTTCGAATCGATCTCCACGGAGGGACCGGCCAGGTAGCACATCTTGACGGGCTCGTCATGCGGGCGCGCCGCATCACTCTTCACGGCATCCGAGGTCGGACTGCCCGGTGCTCGGGTACTCCGTTCCCCCCCGACTTCGGTCTCCTTGCCGGACGTTGCATCTACGGTCGCGGCCACGTCGGCCCGTTGCTTCTCGGGTACCTTTCCGGACCGGGCATCCGCTGTGACGACGACGTCCGGAATTCGGTCAGCAGGTTCCTGCTTCTCCCGCTCCTCCGGGGGCATCACAGGCGCGTAGCAGGTGGGTTGCTCGCCCTTGATCCATTGGATCGGGTTCGTCTCCTTGCACCCCTGTTGCCCGATGGTCAGGCCGAACAGCGCGGCCCCGCCCGCAATCACCAGCACCGCCTGCCACAAGGCCATGCGGACACGATACGCCCGAGTCGCTCGCCGTCGCCCCAGTCCCGTCGCGACCAGGATGCCGATGAGCAGGAGCAGAAGCCCCACTACCAACCACTTCCCCGACGCGAGCAATGCTTCCTTCATGGGTGTCCCTCCTGGAGAGCAGCCTCCATCCTACACCGTGCGTTCGGCACATGCCATAGTGCGGAGGCGTTCCGGGGTTCTATCCACAGGCCGGCTGGTGGTCGTGTTCGTCGCCGTCGCCGTCGCCGTCGCCGTCGCCGTCGCCGTCGCCGTCGCCGATACCAACATCCGTACCTTCGCGGGATGACCAATGCCGGACGACAACAGCAAATCGCACCACGAAGACCTGGATGCCTACCAGGCCGCCACC
>VGRX01000278.1 GCA_016875215.1 Deltaproteobacteria bacterium | reverse complement strand
CAACAGGAGGCAGAGTACTTCGCGGGGGGAGCGTGCAGAGTGCGGGGTACGACGAGTGGGAAGCGTCGCCGCTGTTGCCTCCTGCCGCCGGTCGGCGGTATGCTGCACGGGCAGGGAGCGAGGAGCCTGGAGATGCACAACGAAACGGATGCCTGCCATGGAGTGTGGCCGGTGCTGGCCCTGCTGGCGCCTAAACTCATCGTGGGCTGCGGTGCTGCGCTGGTCTCAGGCGGGCCGGTAGGGGGAAGGCCCCTGGCCGACGGCGAGTATGTCGGATCGAGCCGCTCGTTCCCGAACGGCGCGACGAACAGCAGCAACGTGATCATGAACGCAGTGGAGAACGCCCTTCGCCTGGCGGAACGGGCGACAGGCCGGTCCGGGGACGGTTTGCAGGAAGCCGTAGGCCGGACCGCTTCTGATGGTTGAGGAGATTGGGCGTGCGAGTGCTGCTGTTGTCCTCGAACAACTCGTTGTCGCACACGGCCAAGGCCCTGGCTCTCCGGGAGGCCCTCGAAAGGCGGGGCCAAGAGGTCGTGCTGGCGGCAGCGGCCCAGCGCTCTCCGTTCCTGTGCGACCTGGGCATCCCGCATCGAGTCCTGCCTGACATCCAGGAGGTGGATCGCAGTCCTGCACCGACACCGGCCTGGTTCCGCCGCCCGGCGAGGTTCGAAGGGTGTGTGGCCGCGGAACGCAGGCTCATCGACGAGGCCAGGCCTGACCGGGTGGTCGGCATCTTCCGCTTCACGAGCCGGGTTTCGACCGCGCTGACCGGCGTTCCGTACGACTCGTTGGTCTGCGGGTGCATGCTCCCCGAGTTTCCGGATGTCCTCGGATTCGCGCCGGGGGAGCCAGGGGCCGGCAAGCAGGACGAGTTCCTCCGGTTCTTCTACCGGACGAGCGCCAGGAGGCTGCGGCCGGCCCTGCATGGGCTTGGACATCCGGAAGTCGAGGACGTGCGCTCGTTGTTGCACGGCGACCGGACCTTCCTCTGGGACATACCGGAGTTCTGTCCGTTGCCCCGGCTGCCGGACACGGAGCACGTGGGGCCGGTGTTCTGGTCCGGCTGGCAGGGCGATCCTCGGGGGGCCGAGCGGCTGGCGCGGCCGCTGGCCGTGGTGGCATGCGGGACCGCTGGCGTCGCATCCGGTCCGCTGGAACGGGTAGCCCGGTTGCTGGCCGGCATGGGCTTCTCGGTGCTCTTCGCCGCTGGCCCCCAGGAGGCCGCACTGGAGGGAACGTGCGGCCATCCCCGTATCCGTGTCTCCCGGTTTGCTCCGATGACGAGCCTCCTGGCGAAGGCATCCCTGCTGGTCTGCCACGGTGGCCAGCTCAGCGTATTCGAGGCGTTGGCGCACTGCGTGCCGGTTGCGGTAGTGCCTTTCCAGCCGGAGCAGGCGCACAACGGGCTCTGCCTGGAACGGATCAACTGTGGCTGCCGGCTGGTTCCCCCAGTGCCGTTCCGGGGCAACCGGGCAGTCTACCTGGACGTCTGCGGCCGGCAGAGCGACCAGGAGATTCGAGCCGCTCTGTCCCGCCTGGTCGAGGACCGTCGGATACGAGCCAGCCTGGAGAAGTTCGCCCGGTTGCTTGCCCATTACAGTGGGGCCGACACCGTGGCGGAGCGGATCGTGGAGGGGGCCACTCCGGGACGACAGCGACTATCCGCAGAACGGCAACCCAACGTCGGGGCATGCAAGCCCGGTGACGGAACAAGGGGAGGAGCGGATTGAAGACAGCCTTTCTGCTCGTGCACGGCTACTTGGGGACCGTTGCGGACGTGGCCCCGTTGGCAGTCGCGCTGTCCCGCAGATTCCCCGAGGCCTCGGTGGAGTCGGTCGCGCTTGCCCCGCACTTTGATGGGGAGCTGTTCGTCCGGCAGTTGCATGGCCGCGTGGATGCGGCAAGAAGGAACCACGCTCCCGTGGTGCTCCTCGGCCATTCTTCCGGGGGGTCGATCGTTCTGTCCACACTGGCACGGCTATCGCACTTTTCCCCCGGTGAGCGTTGTTCCGGCCCGGTTGCCGCAGCCCTGCTGGCCACACCTTTCCGCATCGACGGATCCCGGCTGGCCCCGTTCGAGGCCAATGCCGGCACCGTGGTACCGGCATTGCCGGACGTGGCACGGCTCGTCACCTTCGTGAACCGTCTGCCAGACCTTGTCCGGGACGTCACCGGACACGTGCTGCTGGTCCAGGGGGACGCCGATCCTCTTGTACCGTCGGCGGACCTGCCTTCCTGGCTCGAGACGCTCACGCAGGCACACCCCAGGGTCGTGCTGGTGCCGGGCGCGGACCACGCCCTCCTGACCTGCCCGCATGGGCCGCTCGCCGTCGATGCTGTCTGCCGCTGGGCTCAGGACGTGGTCTACTCGGCCTGCGAGGGGGAGAGCCGGGTCACACTGGAAGCCCTGGCCGGGCTCGAACCTGGGCTGGGGCGGTTTCTTCGCGGCTCCCCGCTGTCTGCCCGGCACGTTGCGGGCAGTCCGAGCGGACGTCTGGGAACAGGGCAGGCCCCTGGCCGCGCGTCCGTGGCTGTGACGGACCCTGTCCAGGCCAACTTCGAGATCACCACGCGGTGCAATCTGGCTTGCCCGTCCTGCGCCCGGACGGTGCACCGCCGGCCGCCACAGGACATGTCCGTCCGAGAGTTCAAGACCGCATTGGGCCTCCTGCCCCACGCCTGGCGGGTCCTGTTCGCCGGGCTGGGGGAGCCGCTCCTCCATCCGCAGGTCGACCGCCTGGTCGCAGCGGCATCCAGGCATGGACGTTCGGTCGGGGTGGTGACCAATGGCACATTGCTCGACCGGACGGCCGTCACGGCGCTGCTTGCTGCCGGGGTGTCTGGCATCACGGTGAGCCTGGATTCGGTGGACCCGCAGGTGCTTCCGCTGCTGCGGCCCGGGGCCGACCTGGCAGTGATCCTCGACAACCTGGACGGGTTGCGTGCGGAAGTGCACCGGCTGCCGGCCGATCGGAGGCCCGGGATTTCCGTTTTCACCGCGGTTTCGACAGCGAGTGCGGGCGGGTTGCCGGCCCTGGCCCGGGAGCTGCGACGGCTGCAGCCGGATGGGTGGATGGTCTCCGACTTGAATTTCCTTTTCAACCGGCGAGCAAGTTTGGCTGGCGCTTCGTCTTCGGGGACCTTCACCGCCGCGTCAGGCAGCGACGATTCTCTGCCTCCCTCGTCGGCAGATTCCTCCCGGGGAAGCGGTCCCTGCCGAGCCGTTGTTCGCGAGGCGGTGCGGGAAGCTCTACGCTCCGGCTTCCCCGCTCTTTCCGTGGGTGGGCTCGAGCAATGGGGCCTTGCCCGGCGCTGGCGCGAGTTCCTGCTGTCACCACCGGCCAGGTTGTGGCAGCGTTCCCAGTCCGTCCAGACCTGCTGGTCTCCTTGGCAGACTGTTCCCGTGGCAGTCAACGGGGACGTGACCCTGTGTGACTGCCGGCCCGATGCCGTTGCCGGCAACCTGTTCTCCCGGCCTTTCTCCGAGATCTGGAACGGGGATGAGATGGTTGCACAACGTGCCGCCATGGTGGCACGGCCTCCGCCCGAGTGCCGGGACTACCCCAGGTTCTAGGAGCGCCGATCGGTTTGCCGGCGGGATCCGAGAAGGTCACCATTGGCGGTCCCGTGTTCATCGTCGGAAACGACAGCGTAGTGGAGCCTCCCTTGCAGGTCGGGCGCATTGAAGTCCGGGGAGCCACCTTCACCGGCAAGGAGTTGCTTTTCGGGGCAGCGAGCGAGGCCGTCTATGCCGATGTGGCCGTCACAAACGGGGTCGGCGGTGCTTTCTCCGCCTTCTTCATCACCGCCGGAAGGCACAGCCGGGGTGTCAGCCGAGGTTGCAGGCCAGTCGTGGATTTCAAGGTGTTTCCCCGGAAGCCGATTCGGCCTTGACAGCCCCAACAACGGCGAATACGGTGAAACGTGAGCGGCAGCCAGGAGAGCGAACATGACGTCACAGACTGGTTGCGGACTGGACGGCCGATAGATCGGCAACCCGGAGAAACACATGAACATGGATTTGCAGGGTTTGGTCCTGGCGGCGCTGTTCGTTGTCGCCGGCGGCCTGCCGGTAGCTTGCACAGGGCCGAAGGGGGGGGCAGACGCCATTGCCCCGGATTCCGCTGCCGCTCTCGATGCCGGCGATCTCGCAGAGACGTGCCCCCCCGGCCTCGTCCCCTGGCCGGGCGGTGGCTGTGCCCCACGTGTCGACGAATGCCCGAACCCGTGGGAACTCCCCCTCATCGGCGGCGGACCCGTCCCGTTGAAGCCAGGCGAAGGCGGATGCGTAGCCATCGGGCCCCGGGCATGCCCGAAGCTGTGGGACCCCGAGGCCGACGTGGATTGCGAGCCGGGAAAGCTCATGGAGTACGACGGGAACGCATGTCCTGAAGGCTTCGTGCTGACCGAGGACGAAGTGGCCTGCATTCCGTTCTTCGCAGAGGACGGGGTTTGTGGGGAGAACGAGATTCCAGTGCTGGGCGGCGGGTGCAAGAAGGTGGGGCCTGCTGCGCCGGGGATTGCCCCGGGCGGTGATCTCGATGCACCCGATTTCGACGTCTGTCCTCCGGGTGAGCTGGCGACAGGAGGCGGATGCATTCGGGTCGGTCCTCGGGCCTGCCCGAAGCTGTGGAACCCAGGCGCGGAAGTGGACTGCGAGGTGGGGGACATACTCCCTTGTCCCGACGGATGGAGCGAGAGCGACGACGGGATGTACTGCGACCCGAAATACGCCGAGTGCAGTCTCGGTGAGCGGTCGCTGGTCGGCGGCGGATGCGAGCGGGTGGTGCCTCTTGCCGAAGACTGTCCGCCCGGGCCGTTCCCGGTGGTGCCCGAGGGAGCCGAGGACGCGGTGTACGTGAGCGCTGCGTCCACGTGCACGGGGGCCTGTGGGACGCCTGAGTCGCCGTTCCCGACAATCACGGCAGCGATCGAGGTGGTGCCCGATGGCGGGTACGTGCTGGTCGGGGCGGGGGAGTATGCGGAGGGGTTGGCCATCTCCAAGTCGGTGCATGTGCTCGGGTTGTGTTCGGCCAAGGTGACCATCGCTGGCTCCGTAGACGTGGTGAGTAAGAAGGACTCGGCGATTGAGAGCGCTGGCGTCGTGGTCGCGGACACGTCGCAGGCGGAGCTTGCCGGGGTGAAGGTGGCATCCGCCGCAGCGGGGGTGGCAGTTGTGGGCACCACGGGGGTTGAAGTCCACGACGTGGAGGTGACGGGCAGTGCCGGGGCCGGTGTGTACGCGGGCCCTGGCAGCGAAGTCACTATCGACCGCCTGTGGCTGCACGACACGGCCCCCGGTTCGAAGGGCTGGCTGCTGTTCGGTGTGTTTGCGGACGGCGGTGCAAGACTGGAGATGAGGCAGTCCCTCCTGGACGCCACCATGGGGGCCGGGAGTTTCGCCCGGGGCGTGAACACGGAAATGACCGTGGACGAGACGACCATCCGTGACACCCGATGCACGGTTGGCAAGGTGGCTGGATACGGGGCACGGGTGGACTCCAACGCGACGCTTCGAGTCCTCGGTTCCTGCCTCGATGGCAATCGGGACAGCGGCATCCTGGCTGAAGGCGGTGCCTTCCTTGATGTGGAGGCCACAGCAGTTCTGAGGACGCAACCCGATGACAAGGAAGAGCGCGGCTGGGGTCTCCAAGTCGGGGAAAGCGCCACAGCCACGGTCACCGGCTGCCTGCTCGGGGAAAACACTGCGGCGGGCATGATCGTGTCCGGTGTGGGCACGAAGATCGAGCTGTCGGCAACGGTGGTACGGGACACCAAGCCGAACGCAAAAGGAGAATACGGCACGGGCGTGCAAACCTCCGGAAGTGCCTCGATGGTTGTCTCGGGATGCCTGTTCGATGGCAATAAGGAGGTCGGTGTCATCGTGTCCGGCTCGGGTGCGAAGGCGAGCCTGTCGGCAACGTTGGTCAGAAACACGCTGTTGAGTGGGGCGGGAAAGATGGGCTATGGTATGCAGGTGGCGGACGGCGGCCTGGTAGCGGTCTCCCGCTGTCTGTTCGAGGGCAACACCTGGGGGGGCATTGGTGTTTGGCAACCCGGTGCCGAGATGAACCTGTCGGAAACGGTGGTGCGCGACACGATTCCCAACGGCGTGGGAAAGGGCGGCCGTGGGCTCGAAGTGGGGGGCGCCGCCTCGGTTGTTGCCTCCAATTGTCTGTTTGAGGGCAACCCGGAGGCGGGGATCCTGGTCGGGGGCTCGGGTACGAAGATGGACCTGTCGGCAACGTTGGTACGGGATGGCATGTCGGCTGAGGACGGCAA
>VGRX01000277.1 GCA_016875215.1 Deltaproteobacteria bacterium | reverse complement strand
CATGAAGGCCAGTCCGGTCCGGGCCAGGCCGAGCCACGCCCCACCCACCGCAAGGTAGAAGACGATGTACCGCGGTGCGTCGACGACATCGTACGAAGCGGCAGAAACCAGAACAAGAAACAGGCCGCCCAGGCAGGCGAGAGGGGCCAGACACAACGCCTTGACGATACCGCCTGCCGGTGGCCAGGAGTCAACTCTCGCAATCGGCAGGTACCAGCAGAACCAAGCGGTTCCGCCGCAGATGATTGCTGTTATCATCACAAGGATCTCGTCTTCGCTCATGCTTTCGTCCCTCTGGTCACCACTGGATTTCGCCTCCGCCGCACCCCAGGGGTACTGGAGATCCCTGTCCCTTGCCGTTCATGAGAACCACGATTTCGGGCTCACCCTGGTCGTTGGAGTGGACGAGAAGCTTGGCCTGGAAGGCTCCGGCCGTGGCGGGTGTGAAGGTGACATCGACGGGCCAAACGCCGCATTCGAAGCTGCCGGGCGTGTCGCACGTCTGCAAGTCGAGACACCAGGCGCGGCCGAACTTGTTCCCGTACGAACCTTGCTTGAATCCGGCCGACAGAGGGTCTTTCATTTCGCCCCTCCTGCAACTTGTCCATCAAGCGCACAACGAGCGAGGTTGTCAAGTGTGTTCGTTCGGGTTCGGCACAACCATTGCCTCCCCCCGCCCGCGTGGAGTAGGATGCCCGCGTCTCTTGTCCCCTGTGGAGGGAGTTCCACCTGTGGAGGGAGTTCCATGAGATGCTTTGCAGCGTTTCTCGCCGTCCTGCCGTCATGCGCGTTCCTGCTGGCCTCCTGCGCCGAGGAGCGGGCTCCGATCAACAAGGTGCAGACCTTTGCGCTCGACAAGACCTTCTTCGTCGGGCCCGATTTGCAGGATCCGTCTGACAACCCGGAGTTCTGGGCCCAGGCGACGCTCATCGACGTGCCGTACGGTGCCAGCCAGGAGAGCTTGTTCACCTCGACGTATGCCCAGCCGGTCTCCCGGATTCACTGGTACATCGCCGAGGATCTGTTGACGGCCAGGCTCGCGTACGAACGGGTAGCGAACACCGACGGCAAGGGGGTCGGCAGGAAGACCGACGAAGGGACCCTCGTCGCGGCCTTCACCATCGAGAAGCACTTCGACATCGCGTACGACTACAACTCGACGACGGGCGAGAAGGTCAACGTCCTCCTCGAGAACGACACGGACCGCCCCTGGTACGAACGCAAGTACATGCGCGTCGACTTCTCGAAGAACCTCGTGACCGATTCCTATGACCTGGACACGCTGTCGATGCTCGGCATGTTCGACGGCCTCGAGTACGAGCCGCTCGCCTACTACGTCGACGACCCGAAGGACGACGATGCCCCGTTCTTCGACTGGAAGACGGGCTACTTCGACATCACGCTCAAGGCATTTGCCAAGCCGCAGAGCATCGACCTGTCCGACTTCGGCTGGGGCATCGACGAATTCCCCGCGTGCTGGCTGGAATACGACTTCCTCTACGGCTCCTGGCCTTCGGGGAGCTGCGCCCCTGTCGAGCTGACGATTCGCCATGCGTTCCGCCGCGTCGAGGATTTCGACTTCGAGCCGGTGGAATGGGATGGTGAGCGCTTCCAGGCTTACGGTGCGTTCTACGTCGAGCGGTTCGGCTACAACCGCAACTACGGCATGAGCGACGAGCAGTGGCATCGCTTCCTGACGCACTACCAGCTCTGGGAACGCAGTCACTACTACTCCGACCCGGAGAACATGGCCGGGCCGGTCGAGTGCTACACACCCGAGACCACGCCGATGGGGGCCGACCCTCACCGCGACCTGGATGCCGACGGTACCGAGGACGAGTGCGAGGCCGTGGGAGCCGGTTCCCGTTGCGACACGTTCACGCAGAAGTGCACCCTGCCCTACTCGCAACGGGTTCTTAGGCCCATTCCCTGGTACTACACCGAGGGAAGCGAGGCCGGCCTGTTCGACACCAGCGCCATTTCGGCGCACCAGTGGGACGTGGCCTTGCGGCACGCGGTCATGACCGCCCGCTACACCGAGTGCATGGCCACCGGGGGAAAGGACTGCGAAACCACGTGGCCCGTCTATTTCCGGCAGGCCGAAGAGCACCAGGATGCCATGGCCCTGGCGTTGGAGGTCGATGATTGCCGCAACGGAATCGCATACAAGGAGAAAGGAAGGGACGCTGACAAGTGCAGGGACCTGGCGGACCAGATCGGCATGGAGCGTGGATACTCGCCGGGGGTGATCGCGCTGGCGAAGATGGACGAGATCCTGGTGCTCTGCCACAGCCCGGTGGCGTTCGACGACCCGGTCGCTTGTGGAACGGGCCGGCTGCCCGAAGGGGTTGGCGACGAGCAGTGCAAGGCTGCGGTGGCCTGGGCGGACGGTGAGGGGGAGGTCGGGGACCCGTATGAGGGGGACAGCCCATCCCCGGAAGGGATGACACTCGAGGACTGGTACGGGCAGATAGCACCTCAATGCCGTGAGGTCGTGCGGGTGCGGCGCGGGGACATGCGCTACCACCAGATCAACGTGATCGGCGAGCCGCAGCTTGCGGCGCCGTGGGGGATCTACGTGGATGCGGAGGATCCCCTCAACGGGCAGAAGATCGCGGCCAGCGTCAACGTGTGGTCCACGGTCACCGATGCCTGGGCGCAGAAGCTCGTCGACCAGTTCCGCTACATCGGCGGAGAGCTGACGACGGAGGACGTCACCAACGCAGACTACGTGGATGACTGGGCACGGGCAGCCGAGGCCTCGTCCGGCGGCGGCGTGTTCCCCAAGCTCTCCCGCAAGGAGGCCCGGCAGCGCATGGCGGAGTTTGCCGCGGGGCGAGACCTCGACCTCGACCAGGCCCACGCTGAATTCGAGAAGGCGTTCCCGGAGAAGACGAAGAAGGCCCGGCGCACGGCCCAGCAGTTCCGCGGCGTCAAGGCCCGGGCCGGGACCGCCACGACCTGGGGGCCGCTGCTCAGCGCACGGCGCAAGGCCGCGGCCGACACGCCGGTGGAAGCCTCGCTCATCAACAAGATGGTCCAGCAGCTCTTCGGAGTCGATTCGCTGCCTGCCGGGAGCGGGGTGACCGACCTGGTGTCGCCGCTGCGGGCCGGCAATCCGTCGATCCGCCGCGAGATGCACCGGCTGAAGCGAACGGCAATGGCTCACCGCGGGGCCTGCATGCTCGAGGCCGCTCAGGCTCCGATGGACATGACCGCGCTCTCGACGCACCTCCAGGACAAGTTCGGGAAGTTCAGCCCGCAGGATCCGCTGCCGCTCCAGTATGAGCGGGCCGAGAAGATGCGGCACTACCTGTCCCGCCGGGTCCACCACGGTGCCATCGTCCACGAGATGGGGCACTCGATCGGCATGCGCCACAACTTCGTCAGCTCCGCGGATGCCTGGTTCTACCGGCCGCAGTACTGGCAGCTCCGGACCAGGAACGGGACGGTGACCGACGTGTGCAAGGACCTGAGCGAGACCGGTGAGGAGTGCGTGGGGCCCCGCTACTTCGACCCGCTCACCACGAACGAGGAGCACAACCTCATCCACATGTTCATGCAGAGCTCAGTCATGGAATACCCGGGCGAGGCCACGCAGGACTTCATGGACGCCGGCCCGTACGACTTCGCTGCGGCACGGATCTTCTATGGTGACGCGGTTGCGGTGCACGCGGACGACACGTACGACGTCGGGTCCGACCGGGCGACCACGGTGCTCGACAAGGCGGACGACTTCGGCGGAATCCTGGGCATCTCCCACCTCTTCGGAGAGGAGGACATCCACTACTCGCAGCTCCAGGGGCTGTTCGACCTGATCCAGGATTGCCACGAGGTGGATTCCGCGAAGTTCAGGCCTGCACGCTGGAACGAGGAGCGGGACGGGCCGTGGCAGCCGCTGCTCGACGGACAGCTCGTCAGCGTGGAAGGCAAGACGACCCGATGCCGCACGCAGCCGGTGGACTACGTCTGGTGGAGGCAGATGCGCAAGCCGTCTCCGGACGAGTACGAAGGGTGGAACACGACCGGCCACACGGTCGACCCGTTGGGGAGAACCCGCGTACCGTACGGCTTTGCCACCGATGACTGGGCGGACCTCGGGAATGCCAGCGTGTACACCCACGACAACGGGGCCGACCCGTACGAGATCTTCGGATTCCTCGTGACGATGCAGGAGGTCATGCACATCTGGGACAACTACCGCCGCGGGCAGCAGGACTTCAGCATCCGGGCAGCAGCCGAGCGGTCGCTCTGGCGCTACAATGAGAAGATCCGGGACGGCGTCAAGGGGCTCACCCTGATGAAGAACTTCTTCGCGGACTATGCGCTGGAGGAGGGGCTCAACCCGGATGACTTCTGGACCTATGTCTCGCCCCACTGGTATCCGAACAACATCATCGCGTCGGGGCTGGTGTTCGATCACTTCGTACGCATGGCAACGAGACCGCAGTCCGGGCCGCATTTCCGCAAGGGGGAGGATGACGTCCTGCGAAGTTCGGTGGACACGGCGGGCGATCCGACCGCCACCCTGGTGCTCGTGCCCAACGGTGCCACCGGGCGGTTCGGCAAGGTGAATCCGGGCGGCCGCCCCATCGAGAACCGCTATGCCGACGACCAGGGCGAGTACAACTACGAGCGCACCGCCAACGCCGGGTCCTACTACGACAAGATCAACGCGGCCATGTTACTGACCGAGTCCGTGGACAATTTCATCAGCGACACTCGGCAGGACTTCGTGGATCCCCGCTACCGTGCGGTATCCGTGGCCGACCTGTTCCCCGAGGGGTACCGGCGTTTCCTGGGCAACCTGCTGACCGGCGACGATGCGCTCAAGGGCCCCCGGATCGCGGCCGATGCGGAGGGGGCGCCGCTCCTGGACGAGAGCGGGTATCCGAAACTGGGAATCGGGTGGACGAGCTGGTGGGGTGAAGAGCCTCGCAACTGCTTCCCGGCTGCAGGTACCGAGGTATGTTCCGCATGGGGCAAGGACACGGGCATCGAGTTCCCGGACACGGGGCCCGGGCAGGTGCTCCCCGTGGATCCGCAGATCGGGTGGGAAGAGCAGAAGTTCTACATCGCGTGGACGTTGCTCTACCTGCCCGAGAACGAGCAGCAGACCTGGATCGACCAGTTCCGCATCTGGGAGCTGGGCAAGGATTCCGACCCGGGTTTCGAGCAGCGCATCGAGTTCCACAACCCGACGGGCAAGGTGTACGTCGCCCGGACGTTCGGCAAAGAGACCCTCTTCGGCCGCTCGGTGCAGAAGGGGGTAGCGGCACGGGTGCTGGAGTACGCCAACAGTCTCCTGCATGCGGCGTACGAAACCACCGACGGCCCGGACATCGACGGCGACGGAACGCCCGAATGGTACCTGCCGGTCTACAACGAGGAGACCGGTGCCCCGGTGGTCCTGTACGACCCCGGGCTCGCGGCCATGGACTGGGAGTGGGAGTATCCCGAGGGCATCGAAGGGTGCGATGCCAACGACAACACGCAATGCAAGTGCACGGCCAACCGGGCCTGCGTCGCACTGGAACGGTACGTCCAAGTGCCGTTCTTCCTGCGGCAGACGCTCGATGCCTACGACATGTTGGATCCCCAGCCGGACGGGATCTGGTAGGAGGCGGTGTTGGTCAACCCATCGGCCAAGGAGGTTCCGACCATGAAGTTCTGTCTTCTCTGCGTTGTCTCCGTCTTCGCAGCCGCCTGCGGTTCCGGCACCACCGAACCTGCTGCGGGCACGGCCGGTGCCGCGTGCCTTCCCGTGTCGACGTGTGATGCGGGGTTGCAGTGCAAGGACGGCCGTTGCGCCCTGATCGCGCCCCCCCCTGAAACGGCCAAGGACACCTGCAAGCCGTCCTGCGAGGGGAAGGAGTGCGGGCCGGACGGATGCGGCGGAAGCTGCGGTGATTGTGCGGGGGGCCTGACGTGCGCTCCGGCCGGCGTGTGTGCGTGCGTTCCCGACTGCACGGCGTCCATCTGCGGCGACGACGGCTGCGGCGGAAGCTGCGGCGAGTGCCCTGATGGCCTGCAATGCCTGGCCGGTACCTGCATCTGCTCTCCTGCCTGCGAAGGGAAGGAGTGCGGTGACGACGGCTGCGGCGGAAGCTGCGGTGCGTGCGTCGGCAAGCTTGCCGAATGCATGGAAGGAGCCTGCCTGTGCGACCCGGACTGCGCGGGGGCCGAATGCGGTGACAACGGTTGCGGCGGAAGCTGCGGACACTGCCCGGCAGGAGCGGAGTGCATCGAGTGGCTCTGCGAGTTCCCGTGCACCCTCGACTGCAGCGGCAAGGAGTGCGGCGAC
>VGRX01000276.1 GCA_016875215.1 Deltaproteobacteria bacterium | reverse complement strand
CGTTCCAAGCAGACGTGGAAGCCACCGAGGAACGCGACGCTGCCCATTCCGCAGGGGGGTGCGGCCACTCCGGAGGTCGATTCCACCATCCGGGAGGCCGCACAGCGCTACGACATCCCCGAGCCCTTCATCCGGGCCGTCATCGAGGTCGAGTCCAACTACAAGCCTCGGGCGCTCTCTTACAAGGGGGCCATGGGGCTCATGCAGCTCATGCCCGGAACCGCCGCAGACATGGGTGTCACCAGCCCGTACGATCCCTACCAGAACATCATGGGGGGCACGCGCTTCCTGCGCATTCTCGCCAACCGGTTCAACGGCGACATCCCCAAGGTCCTGGCCGCGTACCATGCCGGCGGAAGCTCCGTCGCCACGGCCGAAGGCATCCCCTACCAGGGCACCGACGGGTACGTGCGCAAGGTGCTCGATCACTACTACCGACTCAAGGGAGAGGCCGCAGCGGGCAGTGGACAGCCTGCCACGCCGTAGCCCTGCCACAGGCTGTCGATCCCAGCCCCGACCACGCAGGAGGGGCCCCACGGATGTGCCGTGGGCAGCGAAATCCCAGCCCCGACCACGCGGGAGGGGCCCCACGGATCTGCCGTGGGCAGCAGAATCCCAGCCCCGACCACGCGGGAGGGGCCCCACGGATCTGCCGTGGGCAGCGAAATCCCAGCCCCGACCACGCGGGAGGGGCCCCACAGATGTGCCGTGGGCAAAGGACGCATTGCAGCTTCCCTTCCGGCCCCCACTGCCCTATACTGCGCCCCCGTAGTGGGGAGGATGGACGTGAGAAACTCTGAGCGGAAATCGACGGTGGGCATGCTTGCGACGGCTGTTGCGGTCTTCCTGGTGGTCCTGCTGGGCGTTGCAGGAAGCTGTGACCGGGACGACAACGACGTCCTCGCATGGATGGAATCCGAGTGCCTCGAATGCACGGCGGCCGAGGATCTGGCACTTTGCAGCGATGGGATGGACAACGACGAGGACGGGCTCGTCGACTGCCTCGACAAGGACTGTGCCGGAGTCGGTTGCTGCGCCCTCATCGGCCCGGAGGACAACGACGTTGCGTGCAAGGACGGGTGCGACAACGACGGTGACGGCTACCTCGACTGTGGCGACCACTCGTGCTCGAAGAGCGCGGACGTCAAGGTGTGCAAGAGCGCGGTCAAGGAGCCGGAGGACAATCCGGCAGCCTGCTCCGACGGAATCGACAACGACTGGAACAACTACGTCGACTGCAACGACTTCTCGTGCTCCACCTCGACCAAGGTCCCCTTCTGCGAGGGCAACGACACCAACTGTGCGGATGGCATCGACAACGACGGCAACGGTTTCGTCGACTGCAACGACTTCAACTGCTCTCAGAACAAGAACGTGACGGTGTGCAAGAAGTAGGGGGCTACCGGCTTCCCCCTCCCGGACCGTCCTCCGGACGCGACAGCTTCGAAACGACGCCGTCCAGCTCTGCGGCTCTCTTCTCGCTCTTTCCCCGCCAGGCGGAATCGAACCGGTAGGTATCGCACATCGTCACGTTCTTGCGGTGGATGTCGGCGGCCTTCTCCAGGAAGGGGATCACCTTGCGGTTGAGCTCCTCGGCATAGACCTGGAGCTCCAACTCGTTCAAGTCGGAGGGGACCTCGGCATTGAGCGTGTCGAATGCGAAAGCCTCGTAGAGCGCGGCCACCTGGTAGCCGGCCCGGGGAGACCAGGTGCTGCTGCGCACGCGGACCGCTTCCAGGTAGTGCTCCTCGGCCTGGCGAAGAAGCGCCAGCTTGTCGGACAGGTCGTAGGTCATGCGCTCCACCGGCATGAGGAGCTTCAGCCGCTCGAACTGGATTCGGAAGACCTCTCCCAGGCGGAAGCTGGCCTGCGCCACGAGGTTGTCACCGTGCTGGGCCTGGAGCGACAGGAACGACAGGAGCTGGCGCAGGGCCGTCCTCGCCTGGTTCTCAGCCTCGGGCAGATCGTCCCGGTTGAGAGCCGCGGCTGCCAGGAAGAGACGGACCTTTGCCTCCCAGTCCGGAGCGAGCGCGGCCCGCAGCAGAAGCTCCCCCTCGGAGCGCACGTTGTCCCATTCCCCGCGGTCGGCCCGGGCCTCGACCTGGAGGATCCGGATCCGGGTGAGGTCTTCCTCGGACACGCCGCCTGCGCGGGCCTTGTCCAGCGCAGTCAGCGCGTCGCCGGGCCTGTCCATGGCCAGTTCGCAGAGTGCCAGGTTGAACCAGGCGGAGGCCGCCGCAGTGGTCCCCTCCCCGTCCCTCGCCACCATCTGGTAGAGCTTGCGTGCGTCCGCTATCCGGCCTTCCCGCATGAACCCTTCGGCCTTCGCGAAGACCTCGGCCGAGTCGTAGTCCTTCACCACGGACTTGTCCCCTTTCCGGAGGATGGTGAAGAACATGGGCTCGAGCTCGATGACCTGCGGATGCGCATCCTCAGGCGGCCTCGGACACGCGGCAACGAGGGGGACCAGGACGACCAGCAGCAGATACCTGGCGATGCTCTTCATGCAACCTCCCTATGTCCCCAGCCGGCTCGATTCCGACTGCGACACCCCCTACCTGGGTTCCTCCAGCAGGCCGGCGACAAAGGCCGCCAGTCCTGCCAGGGACACGGTCTCCTGCTTCCCCGTCCTGAGCAGCTTGACCGAAGCGGACGAGGCTGCCACTTCCTGCTGTCCCAGCACAACCACCACCGGGATTCCGGCCTTATCCGCGTACTCGATCTGTTTCTTCATCCGGGCCGGCTCGGGGTAGAGCTCGACCCCCTTGCCCGGCAGCGACTGCCGAAGCCGAGCGGCTGCGGCCGCGGCCTCCAGCTCGGTCCCTTCCATGCAGCACACCCCCACGCCCGTCCCCGTGGCGCCGGCAGCACCGCCCTGCGACGAGAGGGCCGCAACCAGCCGGTCGATGCCGAGCGAGATCCCGACGGCCGGAATCTGCCGTCCGGAAAACGTGCCGAGAAGCTGATCATAGCGGCCGCCGCTCATCACGCTCCCGACCCCGTACTGCGGCGGCAGGAACGTCTCGTACACGATGCCCGTGTAGTAGTCGAGCCCGCGGGCCACGGCCGGGGTGAACCAGACCGGAGCGCCGGGGCGGGTTGCCTCCACCAGCTCGAGCACCTTTCCCAGCCGCTCCACCGCAACCTGCACCCTGGGATTGCCGCCGGCCAGCTCCAGGCTTCTTGCAAGACGCTCCGCATTGCTTCCCGATACAGCAGACAGCCCGGCCAGCCGGCTCACCTGTTCCGGCAGCATCCCTTCCTGCGCCAGCAGCGCGGCCATCTCGTCCCGTGTCACCTTGTCGACCTTGTCCAGCACCCGCAGCACCGGAACCGCCTTGTCCGGCGGGATCGCCAGCGATTCCAGCAGCCCGTCCAGGAATCCACGGTGATTCACGAGCACCCGGAAGTCGGAAAGCCCGAGCCTCTCCAGGACGGCGCAGTCCACCAGGATCGGCTCGGCATCGGCCTGCGGCGAATCGACGCCCACCATGTCAACGTCGCACTGGTAGAACTCCCGGAACCGGCCCTTCTGGGGTCGCTCGGCCCGCCAGACCGGTGCGATGTGGTACCGCCGGAACGGGAACCGCAGGTTCGGGTTCATGCCCACGAACCGGGCGAGCGGCACGGTCAGATCGTACCGCAGCGCCACCATCCGGCCCCCCTGGTCCTCGAACTTGTAGAGCAGCTTCTCCCCTTCGTCGCCATACTTGCCCAGCAGCAGCTCGGCATACTCCAGCGCGGGCGTGTGCAGCGGCATGTACCCGAACGACTCGAACACGGCCCGGACCTTGTCCAGCATCCCCTGCCGCACGACCATCTCTTCCGGTGCGTAGTCCCGGAATCCCTTCAGTACCTGTGGCTTCATGTCACCTCGCTCGTCATCACGTGTGCGATTGCGATGTCGACGTCCACCGAGCGGAATCCCCCTCGCACCCGGGCCGGCAACCGGCAGCCATCCGGCCGGCGATCGTCCGCCTTTGCGCGAGGCTTCGGCGTGCCTCCGCCGACCGTCAATCCGTTCCCGGCCTCCACACCCCCATCTTCCCGGCCAGCTCGCCCAGGAACCGCCCGAAACGGTCCCGCTTGCGGGCGAGCGGTACGTGCAAGTCCTTCTGCGCTGCCAGCGGAGCGGGAAGCGCATCGCCCGCCAGCTCCATCAGGTCTACTGCGTGGAACTCGATGGCGGCAAACCGCTCTGCGCGCAACGAAGAGAGCATATACCGGAACAGGGGCTCCGGGGCAGTGGAAAGCGACGTGCCCAGCACCGGCAGGCGCAGACCGGGGGTCGTGGCGCACGGGAGCACGGTCAGACCGTTGCGCACGTACGGTCGCCGGGGCCCCAGGAAGTTGCCCGGATTGCCCCAGATGGAGCCGCTCTTCCTTCCCCGCACCGCCAGCGTCGCCAGCACCGCGTACTTGACCAGGAGGTAAGGGAAGGAAGGCATCGGGCTCGAATCGAAGCGGTAGCCCAGCTCCGATAGGATCGCATACTCGCGGGGGGCCATGTTGTAGCCCGGGGCCCGGAAGATGGCCGGAGCAACGCCGACCGCGGTGCGGATCGCCTCGTGCCCCCCGAAGATCTCCTCCCGCGCCTGCGAGGCCGGCAGCCGGATCAGGTGGTAGGGGTGCGACCACGTGTGATTGCCCAGGTGATGGCCGGCGGATGCTGCGTGCTTTGCCACCGCGAGCGCCCGCACGTCCCGCAGATCCTGGCCGACCGTGAAGAAGGTGGCCGAAATGCCCAGCTCATCGAACAGCTCCAGGAACCGGCCCACTCCGAGCTCCCAGGTCAGGGCAGCCAGACTGGTGGATGCAGGCGAGGCCGCCGACGCACCTGCCTCGCTTCCCCTGCCCGTGCCCGCTTCTCCCGGCCCCCCCTTCCCATACAGGGACAGATACAGATCCAGGGAATCGACGTCGACGGAGACGAACAGGCCGGAGGGGGGCATCGCCCTACCCCTTGATGCGGATTGCGATGAACAGCTTGGCCAGGTTCTTGAACACGTTGGGCACGCGCTTGAACAGGTTGATGGCCGGCTTGCGCTTCTCGATGATCTCGACGGGCAGCTCGATGACCCGGTACTGGTCCCTCTCGGCCCGGATCACGAACTCCGATGCGAACAGGTCCTTGTCCACGATGCACCGGTGGACCACGGGAAGGAGCCGCTCGCGGTGGAACGCCTTGAGTCCGTGGGTATCGGTCCCCTTGAACCCCAGCGACAGTCGCAGCATCGTGGTGATCGTGATGCTGGCCACGTGTCGCAGGAACGGGCGCTTGTCCCGCGACTGGGAATGCAGCTTGGAGCCGACCACGAAGTCGCACTGGTCGAACACCAGCGCCTCGAGCGACCGGCGGTAGAAGCCGACGTCGAGGATGTCGATCTCGTCGCAGACGACGAATTTGCCGCGGGCCTCGATGATTCCCATGCGCATGGCCGCGCCGTAGTTGGGTTCCGGGTGGTGCAGCAGGCGGACGTGGGGGAACTTGCGCTCCAGCGCCATCCCGACCTCTCGGGTCCTGTCGCGGCTGCCGTTCTCGCAGATGAGGATCTCGTAGGGGAAGTCGAACTCGGCCATGCGGGCGACCAGCTCGACGATGCTCCCGAAGACGAGCGCCTCCTCGTTGTAGACCGGGATGACGACCGAAACGAGCGGCGGCTCACCGGCCTGGGGGTTGCCGCGAATCGGAACGCCGGCGGACATGCCGGCGCCCGGGCCGTCCGCGTGGGGTCTTGTGGGTTCCTTTCCCGCCTGCACCTTCGCCTTCTTCCTGGACATGCCGACTCTCCCTGCCTAATCGGTTTGCGAGCGCAGCGCGAGAGCGGTATCCCGTCCCTCCAGCAGCGCATCTTCCATGGAATTGTACACCCAGCTCCCGTAGCGGCCGATGCTGTGGATGGCGGCTCGGGCCAGCCAGGTCAAACAGGATTCCCGGGCAGCCTGGTACGCATCGTCGTAGAGGACGTAGGCGTACGGGATCTCCCGGATCCGCCAGACCTCCACGTCGTCCCTGCCCACCGACGTCCCCAGGGAATCGAGCACGCCCAACACCGATGCCAGGGCCTCGTCGTGGTCGATCTCGACGCCGTTGGCCAGCTCCACGTAGAGGCTGGAGCACCCGTCCGGGGCCATGGAAGGCACGGCGTTGGAGTAGCAGCCGATCCGGTAGGCCGGGACGTTCGTGTCCGGAACGTAGAGCCAGTGCAGACCGGCGAGAACAGGACGGCGGATCCCCAGGTCGTAGTAGGTCACCGAAGCGACGCGCAGCCGCTGCCCGGCGTGGACCACCTCGGGCGGGGCGCCGACGGTCATGGCAACCAGCTCCTTGAGAG
>VGRX01000275.1 GCA_016875215.1 Deltaproteobacteria bacterium | reverse complement strand
AAAACAGGTTGCCGTCCGGAGTCGATTCCATGCACGTCAGGTTCAGGGTGAACAGCTTGGGGGTGACCTTGTCCGACTCGATGAACTTGTTGTTCACGAAATCGCCCGGCTTGATCGACATGTCCCGATCCCCGGAGTCCCCCTTCTTCTGCGTGCCCTGGAACAGCATGTTGAACTGCACGCCGACAGGGTCGTTCGCCACGTCGCGGCACATCGGAGAGTAGGCCCAGCCGGCCCCTTCCTCCCCCCCGAGCTTTGCCGGAACCGCGCTCAGCACGAAGAGCTGATCCCACTTCACCTGGTCGACGTAGAGGATCGCCGTGGCGTCGCAACCCGCCAGAACCGCGTACACGGCAAGAAGGAGGAGTCCCCCACTCAGAGCGAATGAGCCTTTTCTCGGTGCCACTTTCATGAAGCGCCTCACCCTCGGTTCCAGACATTCAAGACACGGGCTCGGGAAGGCACGGGCCTCCCTGTATCCCATAACCTTTGGGATTCTCGTGCTGCGGGCGCGCAAAGTCAACGGTTTTTTTGCGCTCATGCCGCGGCGCAGCGCACGGTTGGTTTGGACCTTGTCGCACAGTTGACAACGGGCAGCGAACTGCGGTATCCACAATGCGGCCCGAATACGGGAACAGGGGCGGCGGTGCTGGAGATTTCGGTGGGTTGGGGCCCCGATTCGGCCGACAGCAAGGAGGCTGGTCGGTATTGCCTTGCCGGGCTCCGGCCTGACGGCGAAGCAACCCGGTTCGGCCTGCCGAGGAAGGACGAAACATGGCCAGACTGACGGTGCTCGACGGGCAGTTTGAAGGTGCTGTGCTCGAACTGACCGAGGGGTTCTGCATCGGACGCGCACAGGATTGCTCGCTGTTCCTCCCCGACCCCCAGGTTTCCCGCAAGCACGTGTTCTTCTCCCAGAGCGGCGACGGCTGGTGGGTCAATGACAATGCCAGTCACAACGGGGCGTTCGTCAACGAGATCCGGGTTGAGCGGAAGCGCCTGATGAGAGACGGAGATGTCCTGAGGATCGGGGGGACCCGGATCGAGATTTCCGTGCCCGACAAAGCCGTCGAGGGAGCCCAGGCCCGCATCCAGTACGACGAGGAGACCTCGGGCCTCACCATGACCGTCGAGCGGGATGCCCGTTCCCTCGCACCGCCCACCATCGATGCCCTCGCGTCCACCGAGAAGGCCGTGGACGGCTTCTCATTCTCGAGCCTCGATGAGCTCCGAAGGGCCTCCGACCGCAGCCTGAGGTTCGTCCTCTCCAACGCCCGGCGGTTCGCCATCCTGTTCCACGTCGCCCGGGGGCTCCAGGGGCAGACCGACCTCGACAAGCTGCTCGGCGTCATGATGGACCACGTCTTCCGCGTCATGCGGGCCGACCACGGTGACATCGTCCTCGTCGAGCCGGAATCGGGCCACCTCATCCCCGTCCTCTCCGTTGCGCGGGACGGCCGTAAGTCGGATACCGTCCGGCTGAGCCGCACCGTCATCAGCAAGACGCTCAACAGCCGCGTCGCGGTGATCTCCACCGACGCGAGGTCGGATCCCCGATTGGCCTCGTCCGACAGCATTATCATGTACGGCATGCGTTCGATCATGTGCGTTCCGATGATTGCCATGGAGCGCGTGATCGGCATCGTCCAGGTCGTCAACAACGACGACCTGGCTGCCTTCGGGGAGGATGACCTCTACCTGCTCACCGTTATTGCCAGCCTGGCCGCCGTGTCGATCGAGAATACGCGGCTGTACGAGAAGCAGAAGGCAGCCCTGGAAGAGATCCGCAAGGCTCGTGAGAACCTCAAGCTGGCCCAGGAGGAGCTGACCAGATCGGAGAAGCTCGCCACCGTCGGGCAGCTCGCTTCCGGCATGGCGCACGAGATCAAGAATTCGCTCGGCCCCATGGCCCTCGTCCACCTGCTCAAGGAGCGCCACCCTGACGACGAGGTCCTGCAGGAATATGCGTCCGTGATCCTCGAGTCCCACAACCGGATCCTCTCGCTCGTCAACGAGGTCCGGAACTTCACGAGCCAGGGTGCGTCCGCCGCCAGCTTCGAGATGACGCGGCGCCCACTTCGGGAGCTGCTCGAGTCCACCCTGAACTTCCTGAAGTTCGACCGGGATGTGAAGCGAACCCAGGTCCGCCTCCAGGTCCGGGACGAGCTCGACGCCCGCTACAGCCTGGACCGCATGAAGCAGGTCATCATCAACCTGGTGCGGAACTCCGCCCAGGCCGTCCCTGAGTCGGGAGGACAGATCGACGTGGTCCTCCAGCGGGAGGGAAGCACCGCGGTCATCAGAGTGATCGACAACGGGAGCGGAATCCCCGCCGAGATCATGGAGAAGATCTGGACTCCGTTCTTCTCCACCAAGGAAGGGTCTGGCATGGGGCTCGGCCTGGGCATCAGCAGGATGATCATCGAGCAGCACGAGGGGCGCATCGAGTGCCAGAGCGCCGACGGCCGCGGGACTGCGATGATCATCCGCCTGCCGCTGGCCGAGTAGCGGCCACACAGGATCTTCCCATTCGAGTCAGAGTTCCCTTTTGACGATCTCCCGCAAGACGGTGGTGGCGAAGCAGCCCTTGGGAAGTTGGAAGGCAAGGAGGATGCCGTCCGGGTCGGGCGAGACCGAGCACTCCTCCGGGAACACGAGCAGGTTCCGCCGGGATCCCCAGCCGATGGCCTGGAACTCGTCGAACGCACTCGGAGCGATTCCGTACCTCGACAGGACATCCAGCTCGAGCTCCCGTACGCGGCCCTCCCCCCACATCAGGCCTCGGCCGTAGACCGGGCCCGTGACCGCCAGGCGCTTGCCGTCCACATCGACGGCCCGCCACCTGGCGCCGGCGATGAGCAATGTGTCCGACGGGATATCCCGCAGCACGTCGCCGGTGAGCACCCGTCGCAACAATCCGCGCTCGATGCGCGCCGCGGCATACGCGTTGAAAAGGAAGGACTGGAACGCCGAGATGACGAACCGGCGCTTCAAGCGCGAGAGGCCCGTCAACTCCTTCTCGCCGAGGACCACGGACCGGCCGGTCTCCACGGCCTGGAGGTCCTTGCCGAAGCGTTGGTTGCCGTAGACGTTTGCAAGCCCGTCCCGCGCAAGGCGCTCGAGCGCGGTGCGGGCGACATCGAGGCTCTCGACCGGCGCCCCCCGCAGCCGGATGACGAACCGGTTGCCCGACAGGTGGCCCGGCTTGAGGAACACGTCGTCCGCGTGGCTCTCCAGCAGCTTCGTGCTGGGGGAATCCACCCGTTCGAGCCGGTCGCGACAGTCGGCCGGAACCGAGAACCACTGGCGGGTCACGGCCTGCTTGTCCTTCAGCCCGGCGTATCCCACCTGCGTGTCATCGATCTCCAGCTGCGTCGCCAGGTGACGGATCAGGGTCTCCATGTCCCATCCACGTTTCTCGACGAGGATGCGGATGTACGGGCCTTCGCCGGAGGGAGCGGTCTCCGGGATCTCCTCGACCACGAAGTCCTCCCAGCGCGCCTTGACCTTCCCCTTCACCGCGGGCAGGTCTTCGAGCATGTGGGGAAACTCTATCGGTTCAAGCTTCCTCTTTCGCACCATCTTCCAACCTCATGGGCAGTTCTGCGCACAGGGTTCGTCCCCGCAGCGCCAGCAGCTCTTCGGCCGACTCCCGGATCACCCGGTGGACCGCTGAACCCGACCTGATGCTGTAAAGCACCCGGTCGGTGAGCAGCGGGAGGTACGCTGCTGCCACGTGCAGCGGTGCGTACGGATTGCGGGCCACGGCCTCCTGGATCCGCATGCTCAGGGACCACCGGCGATGCCGGGCCACCAGGAGGAGCAGCTCCACCGTCGTCGGGCGCCGTGCCGACCACGACACCACATCGTCCTCGGTCACGAGCGGATTGTCGAGCAGGATTGAGACCACCCGCGGATCGCCGTCCCGGGCAAGCCTCAGCAGCATCTCTCGATTGTGCAGCCGCGCCTTCCACTTCTTGGCGCCCAGCGGCATGTCCTCGAGCAACGGGTCCGGCGCCTGGTCCCCCCCTCGCGGGCTCCGAAGCGCAGGGAGCGGCAGGAGGTATCTCACCAATGCGGCCTCCCCCCGGGCGGCCAGGACGCTGTACACCTCCTGCCGCACGCCCTCGGGTATGGAGTCCGCGGCCAGGCCGATCCGGACCACCGCGCAGTAGACCAGGCGGACCCGCTCCTCCCTCCCCCGGCGGCCGAGAGTCGCCAGCAGCTCGGCAAGCAGCTCGATCGGCCGCTCCGCAAGCACCTCTGCCGCCAGCGCCTCGACGAGCTGCGGATCCGGAACGCTCGACAGCTTCCGGACCCACTGCTCCACCCTCTTCTCGTGCATCCCGACCATTCCCGTTCCAGTACCGCCGACGTCCCCGCCGGCATCTCCCCTGCCATGCTCCCGTCCACAAACCCCGCTTCGCTCCTGCGGACAACGAGCGGTGCCCGGCAGGCAGCGGGCAGGAACTCCGCAGTTCCGGGCAGTTGCCCCCCCTCCTTCGCCCAGGCTGCACAGGGCCTGCTGCTCACTGCCCACAGCCCACCGCCGTCCATCCGCAAGCCGGAGGTTCGTGGCCGGACACTACCATCGGACCCCCCGGAGCCTCGAGCGCCCCTCGGCGCGCTCCCACCAGCACATCCCCCCGGGCACCGGAATCGGTGCGCTCGAGAGCTCGTCCGCGGGGCCGAGCTTCCCTTTTGGAAGGACCCACCATTCCATTCCTTTCTCCCGTCCCCGGTACAGGCCCCATCCGCCTGCGTCGAACGGGGGCGATACCGACGTGAACCAGGCCCCGTCCCCTTCCCTCGTCATCCAGCGGAACCCCTCGTTGCCCGACACCAGGAACCAGGGGGAATCCAGGAACGGCCGGATGGCCAGCGGCCGCCCCCCTGCCGGACGCTCGACGCCGCCGGTGACCAGGAACCACTCCGCCCCCCTCCGCCCGGCGAAGTCGAACGTCCCGCTCGCAAGATCCTGCCAGACCAGGTGTGGCGGAACCTCGTCGAACGGCTCCCCGGCCTCTCCACCCGAGCGGCGGAGCCAGTACTTGCCGCTGTCCAGGCACACGAAGTCGGGTGCGCCTTCCGCACCGCACGCGGCCATCACCATCCGCGGGCAGCAGAACGTGTTCCCCCCGCCCGAATAGGCGCAATCGGCGTCGTTCTTGCGCTCGCGAACCAGGACTCGTCCCGAGCCGCACCAGGAGAGCTGCTCCGCCCGCCCGGTCAGCTCCCCCGTGCTGTCGCTGCCATCCACCAGGACACGATCCCCCTCCGGCGTCGATCCCACCGCGGCCAGCTTCCGCCCGTCCTGAGACGGCGTGAGCCGAGAGAGCCCGTCGAACGGGTCGGAGACCCGCCCCCCCTGGAGCAGCGCCATCCTGCCTCCGGCCAGCCGCAGCACGCCGTAGAGCTCCCCACCGGCCAGGAAGCCCTCCCCCCAGAGCGACTCGAAATCCACGGCAGCTTCGGCCGCCGGGTGGAGGAACGGCTTCCCCTTGTGCGTCCCTGAGGCCGAACCCTCCCCCCGGGGGGACACGTACACGCCGGTGATGAGATCCCTCAGGAAGAGCTCGGCCCCGTCCACGAACAGGTGCGAACCGGCCTCGTCGTGTGCGAGGTAGACCAGGCGGTTGTCCCGAGTCCAGACGACCGATTCCACGACCTTCGACGCCGCGTGTCTCTCGCCGTCGAGCACCAGCGTCTGCTGCTCTCCCTCGCGCACCACGTACGCCAGGTGCAGGCCGTCCGGCGAGAACGCTACCCAGTCCAGGTTTCGGGTCGGCCCAAAGACCTGGCTGCCGCCGTAGACCAGGAGCCCCTCGGGCGTCGTCACCGCGAAAGCCAGGCGCTCGGCGGTCGACGCCCAGGCGAGCATCGACACCTGCTGGCCGCACCCGACGCGCTCCGTTCCCAGGTAGACGCACTCCTCCCGCTTCGATGTCCCGATGAACAGCGGGACCTTCCCTTGCAGAAGCCGGTAGCGGATGGCCCTTGCCTTCTGGATCGAGGCATCGGGGCCGGGGTAGACGGTGACCGTGGTCGGCAGGCCGCGCTTCTCCTGGACCGAAGGTGCGGCGGAGTAGCGCAGGTAGCTCTGCCAGTCCCCTCGGGCATCCCGGGCAGCCAGCACCGAGCGGGTTCCGGCCCGGAATCCCCACTCCGCCTGCGTCGGAACGGACAGAGCGGAAAGTGCGTCCAGGTTGGGCAGCGATACGTCCAGGAACGGGCCGGCGCTCTCCTCGTCGAAGCAGACGGTGTGCTCCTCCCCGTTGCGGCACCACCAGGCGAGACCGCCCCCTTCGGTAAACGCGACCTGGCCCAGCTCTTCGCAGCTCGCCCGGCGGTC
>VGRX01000274.1 GCA_016875215.1 Deltaproteobacteria bacterium | reverse complement strand
GGGGCCGCCGCCGCCGGCCACGAGAACCCTGTCGTTGAGCCCCGTGCCCCCCTTGCGGACGTCGGAGCCGCCTCCGCCTCCGCCTGCATACGTGCCGCCCGTACCTCCGCCGTTGTAGCCCCCGGAGCCTCCCTTCGTTCCCTTGCCGCCGACAAAGACGTACAGCAACTGGCCCGGCCCGACGGACAACGTCCCCTTGGCGTATCCGCCCTTGCCGCCGTCCTCCTGGTCGGGCATGCACGCACCGACGGAACCCCCGCCCTGGCCACCCCAGGCTTCCAGCGTCACCGAGGTCACGCATTGCGGCACGGTCCAGTTCTGCTGCCCGCCAGTGAGGCTGAACGTGACGGTCCCGTGCGGCTGCGGACAGTCGATGCACACCCCGGCCAGGCAGGTTTTCCCGCCGCCGCACGATGTCCCGTCGGGCAGCGGCGTGTACACGCAGCCGGTCGCCGGGTTGCAGGCGTCGGACGTGCATGCGTTGCCGTCGGCGCAAGTCAGGGCCTGCCCTGCAGAGCAGCTTCCGTTCTTGCACACGTCATTGACCGTGCATGCATTCCCGTCGCTGCACGGAAGCTCGTTGTTGCCGAACACACACCCCTTGGCCGGGTCGCACGAGTCGTCGGTGCACAGGTTGTTGTCGTTGCACGCAAGCTGGCCGGATCCCTTGCAGCTTCCCTGGCTGCAGACATCGGTCATGGTGCACGCGTTGCCGTCGTCGCACGGTACCGTGTTGACGACGAACACACACCCCTTGGCCGGGTCGCACGAGTCGTCGGTGCACAGGTTGTTGTCGTTGCAGACGGTCAGCCCGCCCGCGGTGCACTTGCCGGCCGCGCACACGTCCAGCGAGGTGCACGGATTGCCATCGTCGCAGGGCAATGCGTTGGGAAGATACACGCACCCCTTGGCGGGATCGCAGGAGTCATCGGTGCAGACGTTCCCGTCATTGCACTCGAACGGGGTCCCCGGCTTGCACTTGCCATTGCCGCACTTGTCCCCCCACGTGCACTTGTCGCCGTCGTCGCACGGCGAAGCGTTCGGTGTGTTCACGCAGCCGATGTTGGGGTCGCAGGTATCGTCCGTGCACAGGTTGCCGTCGCTGCACGGGGTGGGCTTGGTGCCCTTGCACTTGGCCGCTGAGCAGGTGTCGTCCTCGGTGCACGGGTTGCCGTCGTCACAGGTGGCGGTATTGGGGGTGTGCGTGCAGCCGGCCTTCGAATCGCACGCGTCGTCCGTACACGGGTTGCCGTCGTCACACGAGAGGACGGCTCCTCCCTTGCAGACCCCGGAAGCGCACTTGTCGGCCGATGTGCAGATGTCGCCGTCGTCGCACGGCGCCTCGTTGAAGGTGAACCCCCATCCCGCCTCGGGACTGCACGAGTCGGTCGTGCAGACATTGCCGTCGTCGCACTTGACCTCCTCGGCATAGACGCACTTGCCCCCCTTGCACGCGTCCCCCGCGGTGCACGCGTTGCCGTCATCGCACATGGCATTGGTTGCCACGTACACGCACAGACCGGCGGCATCGCAGGAATCCGCGGTGCACGGGTTCTTGTCGTCGCAGATGACCGCCGGCCCGGGCTGGCAGACCCCCTTGGCACAGTAGTCGTGGACGGTGCACGGGTTCCCGTCGCTGCACAAGCCCGCTGCCGCCGCGTAGATGCACCCCGACAGGGGGTGGCAGGAATCCTGCGTGCACGGGTTCTTGTCATCACACACGAGAGGGCCATCCGCAATGCAGCCGCCGCCGCTGCAATGGTCCCCCACCGTGCAGGCATTTCCGTCGTCGCAGTCCAGTGAGTTGGGCGCGTTGATGCACCCCTTGACCGGATCGCAGCCGTCGTCGGTACACAGGTTCCCGTCCTCGCACTGGAGCGGCAGTCCGCCGGTGCACACTCCCTTCACACAGAGGTCCGCGGTCGTGCACGCACTCCCGTCATTGCAATCGTCGGCATTGAACGTGATCACGCAACCCGACGCGGGCATGCACGTTTCGTCCGTGCAGGGATTGCCGTCGTTGCAGTTCGCCTCGGCCCCTCCGGTACACACTCCGCCCAGGCAATGATCCCCGACCGTGCAGGCATCTCCGTCGTTGCAGGGAACCTCGTCCAGCCCCGGTGCGAACGAGCACTTGCCGTCTGCAGGATTGCACACGGCGACGAGACACGGGGCATGCTTCCCCTCGGGTTGCGGGCACTCGATCGGGCTGTCCGGGACCACGGCACACTGGTAGGGCAGCTTCGCATGGTCGCAGAACAGCGTTCCGTTGCACAGGTTCCCGTCCTCCAGCGGCTTGCAGTCGGCATCGATCTGGCAGTCGCAGTCGACCTTGAACCCCGCGCACTCGCCCTGCTTGCACTGGTCCGCCACCGTGCACGGGTCGGAATCGTCGCACTCCAGGCTGTTGGCAGCATAGATGCATCCGCCCGTCTCGTCACAGGAGTCATCCGTGCACGGATTCGAATCGTTGCACTTGACCGGGGACCCGACGCACACCCCCGACCCGCACATGTCGGCCACGGTACAGGGGTCACCATCCTTGCACTCCAGGCCATCCAGCGCGACGTGCTCGCAGCCGTCAGCACCCTTGCACAGGTCGCTGGTGCAGTCGTTGCCGTCGTCGCAGAGGTCCACGTACTTCCCCTCGACGAACAGCGGCTCGTCTACATCGCCGTCGCACTGGTCGTCCACGCCGTTGCATTCCTCCTGGGTCGGGAGCTGCGCATCGCAGTCGGAGAGCCCTCCCTCCAGGCAAACTCGCTTGCCGGGGCACTTCCCGTGCTCGTTGCTCCTCTCGCACGGCGTGAACAGACCCAGCAGAATCGACTTCTCCGTGCACGGGCAGACGCCCGAATCGGCCACGCACTGCTTGGTGGCCGCGCCGCCGGTCGTCGTGGCCTCCACGCACGAGAAGCCCCAGGGACAGTCCGCGTGAGCCTTGCAGTTCCCGCCGCAGAAGCTCCCCTCGGATCCGTACCCCACGCAGACATCCTGTGCACCGAGCGCGGTGCAGTCCGCGTTCGTCGAGCATGGTTTGCACAGGTTCGCAAACCTGGATACGCACAGGAACACCAGGTCCGGTCCCTCGCCCGCCTGAGTGCAGGTGAAACCGGACGGACATTCCTCCTCGCACGTCTGCGTGCAGACCCCGCCCCCGAGGTGCTCGATGCAGTACCCGGACTTGCACTGCGAGTTCTCCTGGCAGGCATCGCCGAAGCAGCCTTCGCCCGGAAGACAATCGGGGGTAATCCCCTCGCCGCCGTGGTCCGGGATGTCGTTTGCATCGCCCTCGATGATCTCGGAGACCAGCTCGACCTCGGCCCCGGATGCCTCCGACACGGAATCCGCAGGCTCCGCGGTCGCACTGTCATCAGCGTCAAACTGGACCAGGGAGCTCCCTCCGGAGCATGAGCTCAACAGGAGCAACAGCGCAGCCACTCCACCCGAAATCGATGCCAATCGCTTCATGTTGTCACCTCCGACGCCGATCGTTTGTAGCACACCGGCCACCGAGATGCGAGCTTCAGTGATTCCTCCAAGTCCACGGCTCGGCAAGGAGAGCGGACGGTTCGGGGGGCGCCGGGAGCGCTTGAACGGGCAACCCGCACATGGTAGCTTGCTGTGTCGCGGCGCGGGCGGATTGTCGATAGGGGCAATCCCACCGTCGCTCCCCGGCTCCGATGCCGGGCGCTGCACCGGACGATGACCCTGTCAACCTGAGGAGTGTGTGATGCGTGAGTCGTGGATCGGGTTTTCGGTGATTGGCGCGGTCGCGCTGCTGGCTGCTTGCGGAAGCGGAAGCTCGGGGAACGGGGACCTCGCCGACGGGGGCGACGCCGCGGTCACGGCAGAGGTTCGCAGCGATGTCGGTTCGGACACAGGGGGGCTTGACGCCGCTCCGGAGATCATCGACTCCGGCCTGTCACGTCTTCACGCGGACAAGACCCGCATCGTCGACGCAAGCGGCCAGGAGGTCCGCCTGCGAGGAGTCAACCTCGGCGGCTGGATGTTCCACGAAACCTGGATCACGCTGGTGGACTATGCGAGCCATGGCCGGGTCATCCAGGTGGCGCAGAAGCAGGGGGTTCTTGAGGCCGCGATAGAGACGATGCAGGAAGTCGGCCTTTCGTATAAAACCGATCCGTCGGTGCCCCGCGTTTGCCCCGGAAACGGGGATGACTGGCTGGACGGGCTCGAGCCGGGACTCACCGACCGCCTGGGGGCCGAAGCTGCCAAAGCACTCCTGGACGAGGTCCGGCTCTACCCCGCTCTGTGCGACGATGCCGACCGCAAGCTCCGCAACGTTCTCACGGAGCGGTTCGGAACCGACGGCAGGGACGAGCTGCTCGACGCATTCCAGCAGGGCTGGCTCACCGAGGACGACATCGGTTGGCTCGCCGGACAGGGGCTCAACCTGGTGCGCGTCCCCATCGGCTATCGAAGCCTCGTGACCGGACCGGACGTCGACAAGCCGGAGAATCTGAGCTGGAACGAGAATGCCCTTGCACGAATCGACACGCTGCTCGACTGGTGTGCCGCAAACGGGGTCTACGCGGTCATCGACATCCAGGAGGCACCGGGCGGACAGAACACCTACTCCGGAACCACCGGCCTGTACGGCGACGCGAAGATGGAAGCTCTGACCGTGGAGATGTGGGAGACCCTTTCCGACCGCTACCGCGACCGTGACGAAGTCGCTGCCTACAGCCTCCTTGCGGAGCCTTATGGCGCCCCGGATACCGCTGCCAGGGACGACATGTACGACAAGCTCGTCAAGGCCATCCGGGCCAGGGGGGACGACCACCTGCTCGTCATCCACGACGGGTTCTTCGGGATGCAGACCCTGCCGGTCCCCGCTGACATGGGTTGGGAGGGAGTCATCTACTCGACACATCTCTTCGAGTGGAAGGTCACGGGGCTCGATGGCTACAAGCTGATGCTCGACATCTACACGGATTCGTTCACCAAGGCCCAGGCCGTGCACAAGGTGCCCTACTACGTCGGCAGCTTCTCCACCTTCCGTGACGAGCAGTGGTCGTACGAGGCGGTGGCCCTGCTCGTGCAATGGATGGAAGAGCGCGGGTTCCCCTGGTCGGTCTGGACCTACAAGCGGCCGGACGATCCCCTGACCACCGAGCACTTCGGCTACTCGACGTCCTGGGGGGTGCGGGGGCGGCTGGTTGCCCCGTTTGACCGCCCTGACCCCTGGCTGGACAGCAAGGAGACGCTCACCCAGAAGTTCCTGGGATACGGGACGCTCGATGTGAAGGTCAACGACAAGCTGCTGGAGGCGCTGACGGGCTCGTGGTAGCCGGCACAGCGCCGGAGGAGGGATCATGCGCGCCGCGATGATGTTGGCTGTGCTCTTCGTGGGCTCCTGCGGTGGAGCGGGAAAGGTCGTTGAGTCGGTCAGTGACGTGGGGGCCGATCAGCAATCCCGGGACGGAGCGGAAGCAGACCGCGGGCTCCTCGACCTGAGCCCGGGAGACGCTGCCGACACGGCGGGACAGGAGGGCCGCATGCCGGATGGCATGGCCGGGGACGGATTCCCGTCCGGGGATTCGACGTTCTTGTGCGAGGAGGGGAGCGGCTGCTTCCTCGACCCGTGCGGGCAGAACTCCGGCTGCCAGTCCGGGTGGTGCGTGGAGCACATGGGGGACAAGGTCTGCACCGTCGCCTGCCAGGAGGAGTGCCCTCCGGGCTGGTCGTGCCAGCAGGTCGCCGGGGCCGTACCGGATGTTGTGTTCATCTGCGTGTCGGACCACGCGAACCTGTGCCGCCCGTGCCGGGACGGGAAGGACTGCGAAGGGAGCGTAGGAACCGGTGACGTGTGCGTGGACTACGGCGTGGAGGGGGCCTTCTGCGGCGGCAAGTGCACGGGAGGCAAGGCCTGTCCATGGGGGTTCTCGTGCAAGCAGGCGCTCACCGTGGACGGCATCGCGGTGCAGCAGTGCGTTGCCGACCTGGGGGTCTGCCCGTGCACCCAGGCCTCGGTGGAGCTCGCACTGTGGACCGAGTGCACCATCACCAATGAGTGGGGATCGTGCGGCGGCAAGCGGGTCTGCACGCCGGAGGGGCTCGCTCCTTGCGATGCATCGGTGCCGGTCCCTGACGAATGCAACGGCCTGGACGACGACTGCGACGGCGACACGGACGAGGATACCTGCGACGACGCCAACCCGTGCACCGAGGATTCCTGCCTCGGGCCCGACGGGTGCCTCAACGTCGCCAAGGAGGGGGAGTGCATCGACGGGAATCCGTGCACCGTAGCGGATCACTGCGTCGTCGGCGTCTGCTCCGGAAGCCCGGTCAAGTGCGACGATTCCAACCCATGCACCGATGACGGCTGCGACGAGGCCGGGGGTTGCGTGT
>VGRX01000273.1 GCA_016875215.1 Deltaproteobacteria bacterium | reverse complement strand
CAGTTCTTCCTGCTCAAGCATTACGGCGACGATGATGCCCTGGACGAATGGGGGCACGTGGAGGCCGAGTGGGACTTCTCCCCCCACGACTTCCGGGGGCCGATCTTCGTCTCGAGCCGCATCGGATCGGTAGAGGTGCTCAAGCGGCTCCAGAGGCTTGCATATCGCCGCTTCTATCTCCGGCCGCGCTTCGTGGCACGGCACCTGCGGAACCTGGCCTCCCCCGGCCAGTGGCTCCGCTACCTGAAGGGGCTCAGGACGCTGCTGGGAACAGTGCGGACGCGGTAAGGGCTCAGCCCCGTAGAGCGGACGTGCAGAACTCCTCATGATTGCAGGAGAAAGGCGGTCCTGCCGACGGTGAGGGCCCGTCGGCCCGCTGCATCACGCCGCGGCCAGCTTGTCGAGTGCCCGCTTCAGCTCGGAGTGGATTGCGCCGACCTCGGCCGGAAGCCAGTCCTTGCGGTCCTTGCGCTGCCGGATGAAGCTGGTCAGATCGCCGCGGTTGTCGAAACGCGCAAGGGGAAGGAAGAAGCGCGCAAGCTTGTAGACCGACTCGCCCGCCTCGTTCGTCGCCAGCTCGGGGCGCTCGATGCACACCGTGTCCGGCTTCTCCGAGATCGAGCTCAGGTACTCCATGTCGTCACAGCCGTACTCGCCGAGCATCACCTCCATGGGGACCGAGTGGTGCAGGATCGAACCCTGCCCGTCCGGCCTCGCCCGCTCGATGTTCTTGCGGCGGCTCTCCTCCGGCGTGACCCAGATGTAGAGGATGCACGAACGGGACAGGATCTGCGACGAGAACTGCGAGAACGAATACGCGTACCCGTGAGGAGGCTTCAAGGGGAACGTTGCGCCGTGCGGACCCCCGCGGGCCGCCTCGATGAACACGGTCTTGCCCTCGGTCCCTTCGCTGCAGATCCGGTTCCTGTAGTCCAGCTCCTTGCGGCACTCCTTCTCGATGGCCGCGGCCACCTCGCAGCGGACGCGATACGGGACATCCCCGAGGGCCCGAGGCAGCTCCACCTTGGCATGGGCATCGTCCAGACGATCCAGCATCCACTGCCCTGCGGACGGTGCGGCGACCACCTTGCCGGACATGAGATCCGCGTAGTCGTCGTTGAGCATGTGGATCAGCGTTCCCCACTCGAAATTGTCGATGAAGGACCGGTTCGGCCCCTTGAAGAACACGTACGGCTGCCCCCGCTTCTTGAGCTCGTCGTCGATCCGGTGCATCAGGTGCACGTAGGGGTAGTCATCGAGCTGCACGGTCGGGCCCATGTGGAAGTCGTCGCGGCACTGATCGGCCGTCAGGCCGTCCATGTACTTGCGAACCTCCGACTTGCCGGATGCCGGAAGGGCCTGCAGCAGAACAGTATCCAGAAGCTTGCTCATGAGACCTCCTAAGAGACCGTTTTGGGACCTTGCGGTCCGATTGGTCAAAGGAGTATAGCGGCGCCTCTGCCGCCTGTCCAGGGGGGAATTCGCTTTACAGGTCGGCCTTGCCCGGACAGAATGGGGGGCGGTTCCCGCAACGGCCCGAAGGTCCGGAACCGGTCGAACAGGCTTTGGGGGGCAGTATGGGCAAGACCACGCAGATCCGCCTCATGAGCGCTCAGCTCGCGGCGCTCATGGAGGTCGGCAAGGCATTCAACTCCGTCATCAAGGTGGACGAGTTGCTCCAGCTCGTTGCCTCCAAGACATCGCAGCTCCTTGGGGCCGAGAGGTGCTCGATCTACGTGGTGGACATGGAGCAGCGCGTCCTGTGGACGCGGGCCGCGCTGGGAACTCCCCGCATCGAGATCTCCCTCGACTCGGGCATCGCCGGGGCCGTGGTGCGCAACCAGGGGCTTGTCAACGTGCCGGTGGCGTACGACGACCCCCGCTTCAACGCCAGCGTCGACCGCCAGACCGGGTTCCGCACCCGCTCGATTCTTGCTTCCCCCCTGTTCGACGCCCAGCGGGAGGTCATCGGCGTGCTGCAGCTCCTCAACAGCCGCCGGGGGGAGTTCTCCGAGGAGGACGAGGAGATGCTCACCTCCCTGGCGGGCTTTGCCGGCAGCGCACTCCAGAACGCCCTCCTCTTCGAAGAGCTCAAGACGTCGTTCCACTCGGTGCTCGCTGTGCTCGCTGCGACGGTCGACGCCAAGCACCCTCTGACCGCGGGCCACACCGCCCGCGTGGCCGAGTACACTTGCGGCATCGCGGAGATTGCCGGAATCCAACCCAGCGAGATCGAGATGCTGCGGGTTGCCGCCTATCTCCACGACTATGGCAAGATCGGCGTTCGCGACGCCATCCTCACCAAGCCGGACAGACTGACTCCGGATGAGTACGAGGAGATGAAGCAGCATGCCGTCAAGACCACCGAGATCCTCTCCCGCATGCACTTCATGAGGCAGTATGCAGCGGCCCCCCTGATCGCGGGCTTCCACCACGAGAAGTGGGACGGCTCGGGCTACCCGAAGAGGCTGAAGGGAAAGGACATCCCGGTGGGCGCCCGTATCATGGCCATGGCCGACGTCTTCGATGCCATCACCGCGGACCGGGACTACCGGAAGGGGGTGTCCGTGGAGCAGGCCATGGAGTACATGCGGACCCAGGTGGGCACCGCGTTCGACCCGGAGCTGTTCGTCCATTTCGAGACCTATGTCCGAAAGCGGTTCGACGTGCCCCCGCCGAGCCGACGGCGCGGCTGACCGGCCGGAGCCGCTGGGAGGGGAAGACATGAGACGGATGCCTTTGGCTCTCTGCCTCGTTGTCGGCAGGCTTGCGCTCTGCATGCCGTTCCTGGCCCTGCTGACTTGCGACCTGCCCGCTCGGGCCCAGGTCTGGGTGGAACGCTCGACCACCAAGGTGCTCAAGGGAAAGCCACCGCTCGGCAAGTCCACGGCAGCCTTTATCGAAGCGGCCCGCAACGAGTACGAAGGGTTCCAGGTCGTCATTCGGGCCCAGGGGGGAAAGCCGCTGCCACTGGTGGACGTGACCCTTGGCACGCTGGCCGGTCCCGATGGTGCCGAGATCCCGGCCTCGCTGGCCCGGCTCTACTTCGAGTACTACGTGAAGGTCGAGCAGCCATCTCCCTGTGATCCTTTCTTTAATGATGACTGCACGAAGTACCCCCCGTACGTCCGACTCCCCGGAGAGTACCCGGATGCGCTGGTCCCATTCCTCGATCCCTATGTCGATGGCGTGGTTCCGGTGGGTGCACCGTTCGACCTCGCGGCCGAGGACCAGGCCACGGTGTTTGTCGACCTCTACGTGCCGGGCGACGCCGCTCCGGGGACCTACCAGGGGGAGCTGACGGTTCGCTCCGCGGGCGAGGAGCTGGCGTTGGTGCCCGTGAAGCTCGACGTGTGGGACTTCGAAATCCCGGACGAGAGGCACGTTGCGACGTCGTTCGGTTTCAGCGGGGGCCAGGTGGCCAAGTACCATTCTCTGCCCGATTCCGAGACTGCGGAGGAGGTACACCGGAACTACGAGCTCGAGATCCACCGCCACCGGATCGACTACACCACCTACAACCCGGGCCTGTCGTTCCAGTTCGATGACGCAGGGCAACTGCTCCCGGTGGATTTCTCGGCCTACGACGCGTGGCTCGGGCCGCGCATCGACGGGAGCTACTTCCCGGACGGAGCCGGGCTCAATCGGTTCAACCTGGGCATGTTCTCTCCCGGACATGGAACCGGCGGGCTGACCGAGGCCCAGTTCGTCGAGGCAGCCAGGGCCGTGGTCGAGCACCTCGATTCCAAGGGATGGCTGCCCCGCGTCTACCTTTACTCCCTGGATGAGCCGTGGCTGCTGGACAACTGGAAGAGCGGCAGCTACGACAAGATCAAGGCCGGAGTCGGGCTCCTGTCTCAGGCGTCCGAGTTGTGGGACGGCCACGTGCTCGTGACCGGACCCTGGCAGCAGGTGCTCGACGGCATCGTCGACATCTGGTGCCCGGTGACTCCGATGTACGGAGACACCTTCTGGCCCAAGGGGAGCTGGCCGGGCCCGGACAAGTATGCGGACCTCCTCGCCCAGGGGCAGGAGCTCTGGTTCTACGTGTGCAATGCCAATTTCCCGCCCCAGATGGGGTACGACATCGACACGCGCATCGGGCACGAGCCGAGGCTGCTCAAGTGGGGAGCCTGGGCCGAGCATGCCACCGGGTTCCTGTTCTGGAGCATGACCTACTGGTTCACCAACGACCCCTGGCACGACCTGGCCAACTACGCACAGTTCGGCGACCTCTTCTCCCGCAACGGGGACGGGATCCTGGTCTACCCGGGGAACCATGACGGGACGGCAGCCCCCTCGGGGTCGCCGGTCGGGATACACCTCGACGGCCCGGTGGTCTCGCTCCGCATGAAGCAGATCCGGGACGGGCTGGAGGACTGGGAGCTCTTCCTGCTGGCATCGAGCCTCGGGGCCGAGGAGTGGACGCGAAAGCAGGTTGCCACCGCGTATTCGGCCTTTGGCCAGCCGTTCGGTCCTGAGTTCAGCATGGAATCGCCCCCGTGGACGCTGGACGAGGAGGTCCTGTTCGAGGCCCGGCGCCAGGTCGCGCTGAAGGTCCAGCACCTCCTCCACCCCGAACGGTACGAAGACCCGGAGGTACCGGCCGCGGCCGAGCAGGACGGGCTTCCTGAATCCTTCGAGCGGGTCGAGCAGCCCCCGGACGTCATCGAGCCGGGGGAGCTCGAAGTCTGCTGCGGTGCCGAGCTCGTGATCGATACGGGCGGCGACGCGCTCCCCCCCCCGCTGCCCGACTCATCGGCCGGCTCGAAAGCGGACATCATGATCCCGTCGCTGCCGCAGGGCTCGAACGGCTGCTCCGCCGGGGCGGCCCCTTCGAACGGGTTCCCGTCCCTCCTCCTGCTGGTCATGGTCTTCGCTCTGCTGCTGCGCCAGGCAGGGCTTGGTGCCATCACGCCTCGGGTGACCGACCCCGCCCCACACCTACGGCACAGGCCATAGGATCTCCGGGGTGCCCGTCTCGAAGAAGGTCGTGAGGTAGTGGTAGTAGACCTCCCTCGCGGCCATCACCATCAGCAGCAGGAAGGGACACGCGGAGTGACCCGACGTGGGAAGGATTCGGCGGAAGCGATTCGCTCCACGGCAACCTCCGCCTCCCGCGATTGGAAGGTCCCCTCTACAGGGTGGTCTTCGCCTTCGCTGCGAGGTGGTCGAGCAGCTCCTTCACGAGCTTCTCGTCCCGCCCCTCGACCATGATGCGCAGGACCGGCTCGGTCCCGGAGTAGCGCACCACGGTCCGCCCGTTGCGCCCGAGCCTCTTCTCGGCCTTCCGGATCTCGGCCTGGAATGCGGGGACCTCGTCGAGCGGCACCTTCTTCTGCACCACGACCTTGGCGGAAAGCTGCGGGAAACGCTCCATGCCTGCGGCCAGCTCGGACAGGGGCTTGCCGGTGGTCAGCATGCAGGTGAGAACCTGCAATGCCGCGACGATTCCGTCTCCGGTCGTGGACTTGTCGAGGAATATCATGTGGCCCGATTGCTCGCCGCCGAAGTTGAACCCGCCGCGACGCATCTCCTCGAGCACGTAGCGGTCGCCGACCCGGGTGCGGACCAGCCGACCTCCCACCTCCTCGAGGGCCTTTTCCAGCCCCATGTTGCTCATGACGGTGGCAACGACTGTGCCGTGTTTCAACGCCTTCTGGGAGAGCAGGAACCGAGCGATCATCGCCATGATTGCGTCGCCGTCGGCCTCCTTCCCCTTCTCGTCGACCATGATCACGCGGTCGGCATCACCGTCGAGCGCGATGCCGAGGTGCGCCTTCTCCCGCTTGACGACCCGGGCAACGTACTCGGGATGAAGCGCGCCCCCCCGACGGTTGATGTTGGTACCGTCGGGGAAGTTGCCCAGCTCGACCACGGTGGCGCCAAGCTCCTCGAATACGGCCGGGGCGACCCGGTATGCGGCCCCGTTGGCGCAATCCACGACGATCTTCATGCCCCGCAACGTGAGGTGGGCAGGGAAGGTATCCTTTGCGAACGCGATGTAGCGCCCTGCAGCATCCTCGATGCGATACGCCCGTCCTATGCGGGCCCCGGTGGGGCGCTGGGACAGCCGGCGGTCATCTCCCTTCAGTGCCTCGATGTCCTCCTCGGTTGCATCAGGCAGCTTGAACCCGGTACCGTCGAAGACCTTGATGCCGTTGTCGGAGAAGGTGTTGTGCGACGCGGAGACGACGACTCCCGCCTGCGACCGCATGCCCACGGTCAGGAACGCGATGGCAGGGGTCGGAAGAGGGCCGAGCAGGAAGGTCGAGGCCCCCATGCTGCAGGCCCCTGCGGCTACCGCGAATTCGAAGATGTAGCTCGACCGCCTGGGGTCCTTTCCGATCACGATGCGCGGGGGCTCGTCCCCGCGTGCGAAGTGCAGCG
>VGRX01000272.1 GCA_016875215.1 Deltaproteobacteria bacterium | reverse complement strand
GGGGCGACGGGGATACGGTCCCGAACTGCGTCGACCTGGACGATGACAACGACACGGTGGACGACGTCGATGACAACTGTCCGCTCGAATTCAACACCGAGCAGGAAGACCTGGACGTGGACGGCCTGGGGGACGAGTGCGATCCGGATCTGGACGGAGACGGGGTACCCAACGCGGCGGACAACTGCGTGGACGAGGCCAATCCGCTCCAGGAGGACGCGGATCTGGACGGAGTGGGCGATGTCTGCGAGGTCTGCCTCGGGCTCGCGGACGACGGGCTCGATTCCGACGGGGACCTCTACGGCGACGCGTGCGACGACTTCCCGTTTGATCCGGCCGAGTGGAGCGACCACGACGAGGACGGGATCGGGGACAACGGCGACGAGGACGACTTCGACTACGGCAAGCTCGTCTACACGGTACCGGCCCCCGACCCGCTCGACCTGGAGGCCGGAAAGGAGCTGGTAGCGGGGGAGCCATGGGCGTTCTTCCGCCACGATCTCCGCCGGACCGGCCGCAGCACGATCAAGAGCGACCTCAAGTCACCGACCGCCATCTGGCGCCACTACCTCGGGGGCATGCTGAGCGGACGGAAGGCACTCCTCCACGATCTGGATGCGGATGGCACACCGGAGCTGCTGGCGGTTTCCGGCGGGTCGGTGGTGGCATGGCGGACGACCGGGGAGAAGGTGTGGGACAGCGGGGTGCTCGGCCTGGGGGCGGAGGAGCTGGTGGGGGCCGTAGACCTCGATGGAAACGGAACGGCCGAGATCCTCGCGCTGCGGACCCATACTTCGCCGGGCTGGTGGATCATCCGCGCCAAGACCGGGCAGGTGATCAACGGGTTCACGTCGATCCTCGGCAGCGGCTCCGACGAGAGTCTTCTGAAGCTGGATGTCGAGGTGTTGAACGACGTGACGGGGGACGGGCTTCCTGACGTGGTGGTGAATGCCAGCAACTACGCCGTGGCGACGCTCTGGCAGGTGTGGTCGTTCCCGTGGGGCCCCGAAGCCCCGGCCCTGTGGAGCGAGAACAAGGACACGAGCAAGCAGGAGTTCGGCATGGCGATTGCCGGCGACGTCGACGGCGACGGGAAGCCCGAGTTGATCACCCAGTCGTTCGACTCGCTGCTGAAGGTCTTCGAGATCCCGGCCACGAAGGGGCAGCCGATGGTTGCCTCGATCTCGTGCCAGTTCTGCTCGTCCATCGGGGCCTTTCACGTCGAGGATGTCGATGGGGACGGTGCGGACGAGCTGCTCGTGGTGAAGGACGGTCCGCTGAGCTACTGCGATCGGGTGGGGCTCGTGGATTTCTCGGGAGGCAAGTGTACGCAGGTCTGGAGCCGATTCGACACGTCGCCGGCCAACATCCGGATCGCTGCACCGTGGGGGACCGGCGTGACCGACCTGGACGGCGACGGGGACCTGGAGGTGGCCCTGTCGGTGCTCGACATGGACGGCGATGCGAAGTGGCACATGCAGATCCTGGACGCCAAGACGGGCACGACGCTGACCGACGTTGCCGACCGCATCCCGTTTCATGTGCTGGACGCAGACGGGAAAGGGGAACCGGAGATCCTGGTCGTCCACACGAAGGGGGACGTCATTCCGGCCAGTGCCACCCAGGTCAGCTCCGTCCGATTCGAGGCAGGGGCGCTGGTACCCGCCGGGTTGGCACTGGACGGCGTCCTGCCCGCATACTCCGCCCCCCGCTATGTCGGGCTCGACAACAATGCGGTGCACCGTTGGGTGGAGCTCTACACCCGCGTGGGCGAGATGGCACTTGCCGGCAAGACCGAGGCCGGTCACTCGCGAGGCGTCTTCTTCTCCGATCCGGACCTGGACGGCATCGTGAACGCTGTCCTGTCGGTGGACCTGGCAACCGGGGATGTCGAGGCCAAGTTCGAGGGCATTCCGTTCGGAGTCGGCATGGGAATCCCCTACAGCCTGGATCTGGGAGGGAAGGGATTCCTGGTCCTGGCCCGCAACGACGGTCTGTCATCCATGCTCGACTTCTCCCTGACCCCGGTCTCGGAGCTGCTCAAGGCGGGCGGATACTACAACAACGCCACCCGGGTGGCGGATCTCGACGGGGACCTGGTACCCGAGATACTCGTGCAGAACAGCCGGAACCACACCATGGTCCTGCATGCGCCGGCATCGACCGAGCTGTCCGGGCTGGCCCCCGAGGTGGTGAAGCAGGACCCCCGGCCGTTTGCCACTCTGGTCCCCAAGGACGGGCAGTACGAGGCATTGGCCCTCGACCGAACCGACCCGACCAAGTTGCAGGTCATCCTCCTGAAGTCCGACCTGGCGGGGATCCAGTGGAAGAAGGACCTCCCGGCAACCAGCCAGATGAGGTGGGTGGACCCGCTGCTCGTCGGGGGCCAGTGGAAGACCGCCGTCGTGGCGCAGCTCCAGGACCAGAACAGCTCGTTGAACAACTCCCTGACTGCGTGGATGGCGCAAGACGGCTCCGAGCTCTGGAGCAAGCCGGGGGACGTCCCGATGGCAGGGCGGGGGGGGACATCGGTCGATCTCGACGGGGTCGCCGGGGAGGAGTACGTGACCTGCTCGACCGGCAACGACTGCTGCGTGTTCTCCGGGGTCGACGGGACCCGCCTGTACAGCCTCAACAAGGACGGGAAGTACTACATCGGCCTCCCCTATACGGCCGTCGCCGCGGATCTCGACGGCAAGGGGGCGCCGGAGCTGGTGACCGGCGGCGCCAACCACGAGACCGGTGCGTTCCGGCTCGATTCCCTTGCCCCCTGGTCCTTCACGCAGCTCTGGGAGGTCGCTGCCGCGACGCAGAGCAGCGCCGGGCTCGCCTTCGTGGATGACGACGGGCTTCCGGACGTCGTGTACTGGAACAGCCAGGACGGACTGGTGGCCAAGAGGGGGACGGACGGTACCGTGCTCTGGCAGATCGGGCTGTCGGGCGGGGCGGTGGTCTCCTCGGCGGTCGGAAAGAACATCCGGCTCGGCAATCCGGCCATAGCCGACATCGACGGGGACGGAGACGACGATCTCCTCATCGGGTCTCCCGACGGCTTCCTCTACTGCCTCGACGTCAAGAGCGTGGATCTGCTCTGGAGCATCTACTTCCGCACGACGGTGGGCGAGCCGGTGATCGCGGACGTCGACGGCAAGGGGCTTGCCGAGATCCTGGTGCCCGTGGCCGACGGATACGTATACCTGCTGGATCAACCCCTGTAGATGCACCCGGGGCTGGAATCGACGCGCCCACCTGATCATTTCGCTTCGTCATGACGATAACCGGGTTGAACCGCGGACCTGGGTCCGCCCCAACCTGGAGGTATCGATGCGACTCAACCTCAAGTCGGACGAGGCGGCTCCGGCAGGGTACGGCGCTGAGTTGGAAAAGGGGATCCCGGAGCCGGTCAGCCTGCGGCTGATGATGTCCCGGGTGTTGGCAGCGGGCAGTGACCCGGCAGGTCGGTACGGCGAGGTAGCTGCCCGCGTCCTGGAGGACTTCCCGGACGGCGTTGCGCTGGTCCGCTGCTCACCGAGCGAGCTCTCCCGGCGGTATGGCATCGAGCCGGAGCGGGCGCGGCTGCTGTGCGACGCGCTTCGCATGGGCATCGTGTGGCTGCTGGAGCCGCGGCCGCTTTCCCGGGTGGACTGCGCCGAGGACGTGTACCTGAGGTTCGCGGCCCTGGGCTGGTCGTCGCAGGAGCAGTTCCTGGTCCTGTCGCTGGACCACCGCAACCAGGTCCTGGGGGAGCACCTGGTTGCCCGCGGGACGGGCAATCTCTGCGTCGTCCAGCCCCGGGAAGTGCTTGGGCCGGTCCTGCGCGACATGGCCGGCCGTGCGCTGCTGGTGCACAACCATCCATCGGGCGATCCCGCGCCGAGCCACGAGGACGTGGAGATGACGCGGCGGCTGGACGAGGCCTCCCGCCTGGTGGGCGTGGAGATCCTCGACCACGTGGTCGTCGGCCGCGGGAGGTTCGCCAGCATGCTCGATCTGGAGCTTCTGCCTGACCGACGGAAGGAGGGGGAGCGTGGAACCACGTGAGCACCGCACCACGGGATCGGGAGGAGGGGCCGGCCGGAGGATGCGTTGGGGGAACCCCCGCAGGGCCGCTGCGGCCGAGACGATGGAAGAGCGCACCGGAATCGGCCGGGCGGGCCGGTGGCCGGCAATCGTGTTGATGGTCATGGGGTGCTGCGGGACGCCCGTCCGGCCGCAGGCGGCAGCCGGCCGTGTCCTCGGATCGGAATCGGCCGTCTGCCTGCCTACCGGCTGGGTCGACCGGATCGAAGGGGCCTACGCCGTGGTGGTGACCGACGCGGACGAGGAGGAGGTCGTTCCGACCTTCTGCTTCCCGGAGCCGGTGCGGGCAGGAACGCGCGTGATTCTCGGCCGCGTGGACTGGGACGAGACGCGAAAGGTCCGCACGGAGCTCGACGCGCTCCAGCAGCGGCTCCGCCGTCAGTGAACGGACGTAAGGCTACACACGGACGTAGCGCTTGAAGAGGCCCACCTGGGAGCCCTCGTTGAGGGTCACGACGCGGACGTACGCGCCGAAGATGCCGGTGGTCCTGTCGGCAAGGGCCTTCTCGATCTCGCCGACGACAATGACGTCGAACTTGGTCCCTGCCGTATCGATGGGATAGCGGATGAGGACCCGCTTGCCTTTCTCCGGGAACGCACCGGGGCTCTCAAGGAAGAGGTTGTTGAGGTTGGCGGAGACCACGAGGGCCTCCTGGCTTCGTCCCCCGCACGCGACGATCACCTTGTCCCGGACCGCTCGCCCCGACTTCTTGAATCGCAGCCAGTCTTCCAGCGTCCGGGCCGCCTCCATGGGATCGACCGTCGTGTCGTCTCGCGCACTGAGGCTGTCATCATCGCCGATGATGGCCCGCTTCTGCTTGGGGGCTTCGCTGTGGACGACCCGCACCTGGTCGAGCCCCAGCTTCCCGACGGCCCGCTCCTTCACGCGGATGCCGAATATGCTGACGACCTTGTCCTCCTGCTGCGGCGCGATGGTGCGCTCCATGGCCACCCGCTGGAGGTTGAAGTCCCAGGAGACCGCTGATTCCTGGAACGTGACGGAGAGGCGGGTCAGCTCGTTCTGCGGGATGGAGAACCCGAGCGTCTCCATGAGCAACTCCTGGAGCTGGGGAAGGCCCGCCGGAGCGATGGCCTTGACCCAGGTGAGGCCGGCCCCGGTCCTGGGCTTGATGGAGAAGTGCAAGACGCGGGCCACCAGGTGCGCCGGTCGTCCCGTGAAATCCGGCTTGGCCTGCTCCATGATCAGCACGGCCCCCGGCTTGAGCACCCGGTCCACGAGGAGGAACGCACCTCCCAAGCTGATGTCGGCCACCGGCGCCGTGAACCGCCTGCCCGCGGTGAAACAGTTGAAGGACTGGTTGCTCTCGACTCGGTCGTGCCTGCGACGTTCGTGTCCGAACCATGAATCCACAGAAACCCCTCCGCCCCAGAGAAGGGGCCGTGACGGTTGTGCGGGGCCGATTGAGGGTCAACCCTCGTTCCTGTCCCCTATTCTAGCTACTTCGAAGCGGAGGGCAAGCACGAAGAAGACTACTTGCAGAGAGTCTTGACCTGGAAGTCGTCGATGAACACGCCGGCAGCCTTGTTGCCGGCGCCGTCGCCCGAGTCGAACTCGAAGCAGAAGATGGCTCGGTGGTTCACGCCCGGCACCCACGGGTATCCACTCCCGTCCTGGTCGTCGGTGACGTCCACCACCTGCTTGAAGCAGGTGCAGGTCTGAGCAGGCAGCCCCTCGCAGCCGTACTTGTCGCAGGGGGGGAGGGGCTTCTTCGGGTCGTCGCACTCCCCATTGAATTCCTCGGGGGTGCACGGCTTGTGCCAGAGCTGCTTCTTGACGCCGAGCGCGTCACCGCCCGCGAACAGCGCCGAGTCCATCTTCAGCGACAGGCTGTCCAGCCAGTGATAGGGATCTTTCAGATCCGCCCACAGGCAGAAGGAGAGCTCCACGGCGCTCATGCCGGTCACGTCGATGTCGGGGCTGCAGATGCTCCCGTTGACCGCCTTGGTTCCGTTGGAGTAGTCACCGGTCGCCTTGTTGCCGAACCAGAGAGAGCACTTGCCGCTGCATGGATGGGACTCGGAGATCTGCCACATGACGGTGGCAGCGGGCGGCGTGGCCTTCCAGTCCTCCATCTTGCAGGTGTCGAAGCTCCACCCGGCCTTCTTCTCCTCGGCCAGCGGCAGCAGCTCCTGCACGCAGCACCCCGTCTTGTTCGGGTTGACCGACGGGACGCAGGCGCCTGCCGTGCAGGCCTCGATGGAGCAGTGGGGCTCGTCCGGGGTGGATTCCGGGCACTCGACGGCCGAGGTGCACGCGTAGGTGTCGTTGCAGACCGTCTTGACCTTGAAG
>VGRX01000271.1 GCA_016875215.1 Deltaproteobacteria bacterium | reverse complement strand
CTAAACATCGTCGTGTTGAGCGACGATCAAACATGGCCGATTTGGCCGGCAAGCACCGGCCGGACAAGGAAGCCGTCGAAACCGGCAGCGCAGGCGTACTTGAGGTACGTCGAGCATGCCGGTCGGCGGCTGACGCAGCCTGTCCCGAGCGAAGTCGAGGGGTCCCGCCGGATGATTGACGGTCAAGGCGACCATGTTTAGTCGCAAATGCCGGTCGGGACGTGGATGCAGGTGTTGTCGTTCTTGCACTTGTCGATGGTGCATGGATCCTTGTCGTCGCAGTCTTCGTCGTGCACGCAGCAGTCCTCCTGGGGGACGTACACGCAGTTGCCGTTGACGCAGTAATGCTGCTTGCAGGTCTTGGGCTGGCACCAGTCGTCGTTGGTGCAGCAGTCGGGCTTCTCCGAGTACTTGCACTTGCCCTTGTTCTCTCCGGGGGGAATGTCGCAGGTATCGAGCGTGCAGACCTCGCCGTCGTTGCACATGGCGTTGTTCGCGCAGCAGAGCTTCTCGAGGGCATTGGTGCACTTGTTCCCCGCGGTGCACACGTCGCTCGTGCAGGGGTTCGTGTCCTTGCAGTCCTTGTCGGTCAGGCAGCAGTTCTTGACGGGCGTGTAGATGCAGAACTGGTTGGAGCAGGAGAACATCGTGCATGCGTTGATGACGCAGTTCTCGCCGATGCACTTGGGCGGATTCACGGTGTGGTCGACCGGGCAGGAGGCTCCGGTGACCAGGTTGAGGCAGGGGAGGCAGTCGTCGTCCATGTCGCAGCAGCCGGTGGTGATCATCTGCCATTCGCACAGGCCGTTCTGGCACAGGTCGATGGTGCAGGGGTTGCCGTCGTCGCAGACCACGTCTGCGCTGTCCGGAGTGCAGCACTTGGCGCCGACGGGGGTGTGTGCGCACTGCCACTCCCTGCACTCGTCGATGGTGCAGCCGATGCCGTCGTCGCACTCCTTTGCGCTCTTGCAGCAGCCCGGGTTGGAGAGGATCTGGTACTGGCAGTCGTTTCCTTCGCACCTGCCTTCGGTGCAGATGTTGCCGTCGTCGCAATCGGTATCGTAGTTGCAGCAGTAGGGGTCCGCTGTGTGCTCGTGGGTGCAGATCCCTTCCTTGCATCGGTCATCGGTGCAGGCATCCGAATCATCGCAAGAGGCGTCGGACACGCAGATCTTCTGCTTGTGGTGCACGCAGGTGTACATCTTGCAGAAGTCGTCGGTGGTGGGGTCGGCGTCGTCGCACTGGGCGGTTGCGCCGCAGCACTCGGGGCCCGGGGACTTGTCGTACTGGCACTTGCCGTCGAGGCAGGAATCGAGCGTGCAGACGTTCCAGTCGTCGCAGTCGACGTTGCTCTCGCAGCCGCACTGGGCATTGAGGCTGTCCTGGGGATGCACGCAGTCGCCCGACAGGCAGATGTCCATGGTGCAGGGGTTGTCGTCGAGGCAGTCCTTGTCCCGGGCGCAGCAGGTCAGGTCGGCCGGCGTGAAGACGCAGTGGTTGTCCACGCAGGTATCCGCGGTGCAGTCGTTCTCGTCGGTGCAGTCGGAGTCCTTGTGGCAGCAGAGCGGGTCCAGGACCTCGTGCTTGCAGTGGAACTCGATGCAGGTATCGACGGTGCAGGGGTCGCCGTCCGGGTCATCGGGGGTGCTCTTCGGGTTGGCGGCGTCCTGGCAGTCTGCGGGATAGACGCAGCAGCCCACGGCCTCCGTGCTGGAGTAAACCCGGCTGACGCAGCAGCCGCCCTCGCATGAGTCCTTGGTGCAGTTGTTGCCGTCGTTGCAATCGGACTGGAAGGTGCAGGGGAGGCACTGGTCGACATCGCCGGAATCGGGGGTGACGACAATTTCCGGCTTGCACTCGGTTGCCTGGGCGGTGCACTCGTCCTCCGGCTGGCACGAGCAGCGCGGGACGCACTTGCCGTTCTCGCACCTGGAGCTCTCGTCGCAATCTGCATCGACCTTGCAGCTTCCGCTTTCTGATCCGCAGGCCGACAGAAGCCCGAACAGCAACAAGCCAATCCCCCCAAGCCACACCCTGCGCATTTGGACCCCCAGGAGCACGGTTCAGGCCAAACAAGAGCTACGGAAGTCTAGCCCAGGCCAGACGTGATTTCAAGCGATTCCTCAGTACTTGCCAGCGGTCGCAGGCTTCTGACCGGTCACGATCGCAATCGAGGCACTCGCACCGACCCGAGTGGCTCCGGCAGCGATCATGGCCAACGCTGTCGGCTGGTCCCGCACGCCGCCCGATGCCTTGACCTCGACGTCATCGCCGACGACGGCCTTCATCAGGGCCACGTCTTCGGCGGTGGCGCCGCCGGGGCCGAAGCCGGTCGACGTCTTGACGAAGCGCGCACCGCCCGCCTTGGAAAGGGCGCTGGCGATGATCTTCTCGTTGAGGGTGAGCATCCCGGTTTCGAGGATGACCTTCACCGGCTTGGGGTGGGTGGCCTCGACGACCTTTCGGATGTCATCGAGCACGGCGGCGTAGTTCTTCGACTTCAGCTCGCCGAGGTTGATGACCATGTCGATCTCCTCCGCACCGGCACGGACGGCCTCGCGGGCCTCGAATGCCTTTGCGCCGGGGGCCGCTGCGCCAAGCGGGAAGCCGACGACAGCGATGACCTTGGTGTTGCTCCCGGCAAGCAGGTTGCGGCAGAAGCGGACGTTGGCCGAGTTGACGCAGACGGAGAAGAAGCTGTACTGGCGGGCCTCTTCGCACAGCTTGCGCAGCGACTCGTGGTCGGCCTCGGCCTTCAGCAGCGTGTGGTCGATGTAGCGTGCCAGGTCCGCGGGTACCGCTCCGACCCGAGGGCCGGTTCCGACGCGGACGGCCCCGAGCGAGATGATGTTCCGGGTATCCTCTTCACGGCGGACGACGCAGTGCCCGCACGACGAGCAGTCCGAGGATCCCGCTTGGCAGAGGGAGCAGGTTCCTGCCGCGGCGAGCCGCTCCCGCACCCTCGAGGTGATCGACCGGACCAGCTTGTCCAACTCCTTCTGTTCCATGTTCAGCGCCCCTGTCCTTCCCGGCTCCCCAGAGCGGAGAGCGTCCCTACTTCCCGAGCAATTCCTTGATCTTCGACTTCAGCCCGGCCTCGTTGTACCCGACCTGGAGGTAGACGATCTTCATCGTGGCGAGGTCGACCATCATGTTCATGGGCGTGCTCTCGACCTTGAAGTAGTCCCCCATCTGGAACTCGGTATCGAGCAGGGTCGGGTAGTTGGGCTTCATGCTGTTCATCCACTTGTTCCAGAAGGACACGGTCGCGGGATTGCCCTCGTAGTCCTGGAACAGGGTGAACCAGATCTCGAATCCATCCCCCTTGTAGGTGTCGTAGACGCCCTTGAGCGCCATGGCTTCCTGCTTGCATGCGCTGCACCAGCCTGCGGACGAGTTGATGAGGAGCAGCTTCTTGGTCGGGCTCTTGTAGAGGTCGGACAGTTTGACGACCTTCTCTGCCGCAGGGTCGAGGAAGGAGTGGTTCTTCAGGATGGTGCCGGTGGTCTGGCCGTACGGCGCGGACGGATACTCGGTCTTGGGAGGCACGTAGGCTTCCTCGACCTGCACGTCATCCGGAGCATCGATGACGTCATGGGGCGGGGCGGGCTCGTCAGCCTCCACGAGGTCGAGGGTCCCTTCGGTCGGCTGGTCCGCCGCCACGTCCGGGAGCCCGCTTCCGGTATCGGTCGTGTCGCCTCCCGAGTCGCAGGCGCCGACGCCCGGTCCGAGGGCGAGGAGCAGGAGCAGAAGGAAGAGGGGTGAGCGATTCATGGATACCTCCCTGGGGCCCGGTCGCGGGTCCGAAAAAGCCCACGCAGTATACCATTAATGACTCCGCGCCCGTCAACCGAATTGTCCGCGGACGATGTTGACTTGCGGGAAGCGATCTCCTAGGCTCGCGCGGCCGATGAGTGTCGGGGCACCGGCAACGGGCAGGCGGCGAATGGGCAGACCGTTGGACAAGATCCTGTGCGAGGGCAAGTTCTACCGATACGTGGTAGCCTGCATGCACAACTGCCCGAACCCGCACTACTGCAGGGAGTTCTGGCACTTTTTCGACGCGGTGGGCAAAACCCCCGCAGAGTACTACAATGAGGACGGCATAGGAGAACGCGCCATGAGACGAGTGGTCTTTGACTGCGACCGTTGCGGGAAGCGGGACGTCGAGGAGATGTTCGGGCTGTACAACACCGGCGGGGAGGCCGCTGAGTTCCATCTCACGCCCGAGGAGCGGGGGCAGCGGGTGGAGAAGCTCGGCTATGCCACGCCGGACGTGCCTGCCGTGAGCTACGTCATCCTGGCCGAGTTGGAGAAGGTCCGCGGGTGGCAGCACTACTGCGGGAAGTGCTTCCAGGCCGTGGTCGATGCAGCCGGGAGGATCCTGAACCTCACGCCCAGAAAGGTGGGAGGGGGGAAGAAGAAGCCTGCGCCCCGGCCCGCACCCCCGGAGGGGGAGGCCGCCGAGCCCGGCAAGTCCGCTCCTGGAGAGGGCGGGGCCGAATCGAGCGGAGCGGGCAAGCCTTTTGAGGAATCCCGGGACAAGGCTCCGGCCTCGAGGAAGGCGCCGGGCAGGGAACCGGCCGCGCCGGCTCGCAGGGCCCCGCTCCCTCCGGACGTCCCCGTATCCCGCTCCAAGGGGCGCGGGACCCAGCCCCGGCCCGTCGAGTCGCCTAAGCCGGTCGAGAAGACCCCGCCGGCCGAGGAACCCGCTCCTCAGCCGGAGCGCCGGCGTCCGGGCCGGCCTCGCAAGGTCCCGCCCACGAACAGCAAAGTCCTTCCGCTCAAGTCGTGATCCCGGCCGCGCTTCCCGACTTGGGGCTCGGCGACGCGGTCAGCGCCTCGATGAGCTGGGCCTCGGTGGTTGCCGTTCCCAGCCGTTCGGCAACGGACTTCAGACGTCCGATGTCGGTGACCAGGCCATAGGTCGAGAACAGCTCCTGGATCCGGGCGTAGTTGCGCTCCACGTCCCTGAACACGGTGATGAACCCGTGGCGAGCGGCTTCAGCCCGTTTCCAGAAGCTCAGCGGGTTGATCGCGAAGTACTCGGAATCGCTTTCGGCAGGTTCCATGACGACGACGTCCCCGTGGAAGCTCGGGTCGTTGCGCAGATCCTCGATGGCCAGCGAGAGCCGGGAGTAGAGCAGCGTACGAATCGACTGGTCGATGATCATCGAAAGCCCCATCTCTCCCATGCTTGCATACTTGGCCGAGAGGGTCTTTGTCGGGGCGTGACTGAAGGGGCGAAAGGGGTTGTAGCAGATGATCAGGTCCGCCCCCTTCTGCTTGACCAGCTCGATGGGGGCGGTCTGCTTGGCCGACCCGTCGATGTAGTAGCGGCCGTTGATCAGGGCCGGACGGTAGAAGCCGGGCAGCGCGGTGCTGGCCTGGACCGCCTCCGAGATGGTGGCGTCGTTGCGCTCGTCGGGGCCGAAGATGACATCCTGGGCGGTATCGAGGTCGACGGTGTGAATGTACAGCCTTCTTCCCCGCTCCCGCGCCAGGAGCGAGAAGTTGTTCGGGACCCGGGCGCGCAGCAGGTTGCGGCGCATGTACCGCTCGATGCTGGAGTTGTCGAAGACCCCGGACGGGACGAAGCTGGCGAGGGAGGGGAGCTGCTCGGCCAGGGCAGCCAGCTCCTTGCGCTGCCGTTCGAACATGTCCCGTCTCGCGGCCCCCTTCCCCTTCCCGAAGAAGCGGCGGATCCGGCCGGCCGCCAGGAGTCCGGTCTTGCTGGCGAGCCTCGCCGCGCTCCAGAGCAGGTTCGGGTAGATGGCAGCGAGCTCCTCCAGCGCGGTCTTGCCCTTGCCGGCCACCTCCGAGACGTTGGGGTAGTAGAAGTCGATCATCCGGAAGGGGGCGAAGCGATGCGAGCGTCCGGTGAAGCTGCGCAGCACCTCCTGCGGCGAGATCCCGGCAGCCAGGGGCGTGACCAGGAAGGAGCCGGCGCTGATCCCCGCGTAGATGTCGAAGTCGCAGACGGAGCGGTTGGCGAGGAGCAGATCGAGTGCCAGGAGGCCGCCGATCTTGAACGCACCGCCGGACATGGCACCGCCGGACAAAGCCAGGGCGATGGTGGGGCGGCGCTTTCTTGCAGCCTGCGATTTCTGGACGATGGTGATGGCCATCTTGCCTCCTGGCGCCGCCGGTATATCATAGCCCTGATGCGGCGACGTCGCCAGAAAGGAGGCAGAGAGCACATGGAAGCATGGATGACCTGGCCGGTCGGTCCGCTGCTTGCGGCCGGCGATGTTGTCGCGGTCGTGGCTCCGGCCTCGCCGCCGGACCCCGGGAAGCTGGAGGCAGGTCTCGCCGTGCTTTCGGGGTGGGGGCTGAGGCCCGAGCTGCTCTGGGATCGGCACGCGGACAACGAGTTCCTGGCCGGCCCGGAAAA
>VGRX01000270.1 GCA_016875215.1 Deltaproteobacteria bacterium | reverse complement strand
AGTGGCAAAGGTCCTGACGGAGAAGGAGTTCGAAGACTGGGTCCGTCCGATGATGCGCCAGTTGGTGCGCAGGAACTTGCCAGCGTTCAAGGGATTCGCCGTTCGGGGCAGTCTGTCGGCGCATTCCAAGGAGATGCTGGCTGCTCTGCTGGCCGATGTGCATGCAGAGTCCGAGTCTGCACACTCCCGAATGGAGCCCACCTGATTTGCATCCGCCGTCCAGGGGGAACGAGAGGCGGGACGGGACACCTCTCCGTTCATCCGCTGCGTCAAGGCAAAGGCCTGTACAAGGGCCAGCGCTTCCGCATGGATTCTCACGCCTCCCGGCTCATCTCCACCAGGAAGTCGGCAAACGCCGCAAGGTCGGCCTGGACGGCCAGCCGGACCGGTTCGAGGCGAGAGGCGAGGTCCAGCACTCGGTCGAAATGCAGTTCGAACCCGTAGACGTTGCGAACCAGGTGGCGGAAGCGAAGGAACTCGTCAAGAGTCGCTGCCGTGGTCCGACGAAGCACGGCGGGGCGAATACCTGGAATGTCCAGGGCCATGTTCTCCAGTGGCCGACGATGCCACGCGTCGCCTTCCGGGAGCCCCCCCGTTCAGCTCTGGAGCGACACGCTTGAACACCTTCTCGATGCCGGTGTAGAAGTCGTGGACGAGGTTAGCCAGTCCTCGCAATTCGAGCGGAGTCGGAGCGGCCTCATCGAAGAGGGCCAGGGCACCCTCGACCTCTCCAACGACCTTGGTCAACCGCAGAATCTCACTGTCCACCTCGGCCTCCAATCTGGCAGCGAGCGCGGCCGGATTGGGACCTCTCATCTTCTACCTCCTCCCGTTGTCATGGGCCAGGATTGACAGTGACCCGACTTCGTCCTCCGGGGGCTGGGCTCCAGGCGTGATCTCACTTCCTTCGCCTAGAATCCTCTAGCGGAGCAGCGGCTCCGCATCCTCCAGCGGTACGAGATCGATCTGGAACCCCGGGGCCGCCCTTTCGAGCGCTGCCCCCGCAGCAAAGAGGCTATGCCGGGGCAGCCCCTCCACCGCGAGGTCAATATCGGAGCAAAGGCCGAAGGTTCCTGAAACCAGCGACCCGAACCCCCAGACACGCCGGACTCCGAAGTCGGTTCGAAGCAGGCTGACCAGTTCAGGAAGCAACGAACGGGCCCGAAGCGCCCGCTCGCTGCAGCGCCGGTCAAGCGAGCGTTTCCTCTTCTTCCAGCCCGCCACTTAGTCATCAATGGACGACATTGCGAGAGCCTCCGACTCCAAGACCCATCGTAGAGCAGGAGCCTTTCGGGGTCAGAGCCCGGCTCAACACAGCCCTGCCGCCGGCTTACAGCCACTCCGCTCGTGGCCGCCGGCTCATGTGCTCACAGCTGCTGCCAGATTCGGCGGGACGGCAACTCGACGGCCGTCAGGGGGCCGTGGCCGGAGGCACCGGTGTCGACGCAGATGCGGTGGGGAAGCAACGCCGGCTCAAAAGAGATGCTGTGACCGTGAACGATCACCTTGCCAAAGTCCAGGTTGGAGAACAGGAACTCGTCCCGGATGTTGACCAGGTCCTCGGGGCGCTGGGCGGAGAGCGGAGTCCCCGGACGGACGCCGGCATGGCAGAAGAAGAAGTCGTCGGTCTCGAAGAAGAGCGGAAGGCCGAGGTAGAAGTCCTTGTGCACGGCCATGAAGTGGCCTTCCTCCTTGTAGCTTGCGATGGTGAGGTTGCCGCCGTTGTCGCGCAGCCAGAGCTTGCGCTCGTAGTCGTTGATGTTGCCCAGGAACACCGCGACCACGTAGTCCTCGTGGTTACCGCGAAGCGTGACCGTGTTGGGGAATCGCCCTTTCAGCTTGATCAACTCTTCGACCACCAGAAAGCTGTCCGGTCCGCGGTCGATGTAGTCCCCCAGAAAGACCAGGCGGTCCTCCGGGGTCGGTGCGATCTGCTCGAGCAACCCCACGAGCTTGTCGTGGTGGCCGTGGATGTCGCCGATCGCGATCAGTCTGCGCTGTTTCATCAGCTCCCCCCTCGTGCCCTGGCACATTGTGTCATTCTCCGTGTAGATCAACAAGACGTGAAATCAGGTGGGATTGTGACGCATGCTCAGCAGTCTCAAGCGATGGCCGTGCGGCCCGGGGGCTTGAGGGCGCACCAGTCCAGATCACAACGCATCGACGGAGTTGACAGTTCCCTGCGCCTGCGTGGATACTGGCGGCCACACCCGGCAAAGGGGGGGGGCGGACTTGGCAAGATGGATGTGGGCTTCAATGGCGGTCGTGTTGTGGGGGACGGTCCTTGCTGCATGCAGGCGCGAAGAACCGTCGCGGCGACCCGAGCCGTTTACACGTGAGGCTGGGGAGACAGCCCCCCGCCGGGAGCCAGAGGTGCCATTGCATCTATCACCACCGACGCGGCCGACGCAGGAACCTCTCCAGGCCTGGGGCACATACCGGACCGGGCGCATCGACCCGCGGGTCCTGGAGGTGCCGGCCGAGATCCAGCGGGGCATCTTCCGGAAGCCGGAGAAGTATGTGGAGCCGCTGGTGAGCTTCCTGATCGACGAAGCCCGCGACGACTTCCACAAGGCCAAGCTCCTGCACGACTGGGTTGCTCAGAACATCGAGTATGACGTGGAGGGGTACTTCACGGGCGACTACAAGCGGAGCGGCACCGGCTTTGCCGACACTCTGAGGAGAGGAAGCTCGGTCTGCAACGGATACGCCGGACTGTTCGAGCACATGTGCAGCCTGGCCGGGCTGGAGTGCGTGAAGATCTCGGGCTACGGCCGCGGGTACGGGCATCGGCTGTTCCGGCCGGAAGATCCGACGAAGGGCAACCACGCCTGGAACGCGGTGAAGATTGCCGGCAACTGGCACCTGATGGACATCACGTGGGATGCCGGGCACATCGCGGACACGCGGGAATACACCAGGAGATACCGTACCGACTTCCTGTTCCTGGAGCCTGAGAAGTTCCTGCACACGCATTTCCCGACTGAGGCGAAGTGGCAGCTCCTGGCAGCGCCGTTGTCCTCGGACGAGTTCCTGGACCTTCCGTGTTTGCGGGGAGAGTTCTTCGGGCTCGGGTTGGATCTGGCCGAGCCGGTAGCCGCCTTGACACAGGCAGGGGAGTCTACCACCCTGGAGTTGCTCGTTCCGGAGGGGGTTCGGTTGAGGGCACACGTCACCACGCCCGATGACGAGGAGGTGCCGAACCTGACATTCATCGAAGGCGGCCAGGGAGCGGCCCGGATCCGGGCGCTGTTCCCGCGGGCAGGGAAGTGGAAGCTGCGGCTCTACGCCCGGGCGGAGGCGACGGGGGACAGAGGAGGCGGTGCGGGGACCGGCGGGGACCGGGGCTTGGGCACGAAGCGCGCCATGGGTGACGGGTCGGAGATGTTCGAGGGGGTTGCGGACCTGGCGTACGAGGCCACCGCCGGAACTGACCAGCGCTTTCCGCAGGCTTTCGGGCAGTACGATTCACTGGGGTGCTGGCTGGTGGAGCCGAGGTTTGCTCCGCTTCCGGTCGGCCAGCCCACCCGGTTCGCACTGGATGTACCCACAGTGAGCGGAGTGGCAGTGTATCAGGACGACGTCTGGACCATGCTCGAGCGTGGCGAAGGAGACCGCTGGACGGGCAGTGCCACACCCGGCAGGGGCGGGCCGGTCAGAGTGGTGGTTCGGCTGAGGCCTGAGGACCGCCAGTGGGAGTCGATTCTCCAGTATGACTGAAACAGGGCCTTCCGGAGGGGAGACATGGGCTTCGTGGCATCGCACTTCAAGTCGGGAAGGGAATATGTCGCCGTGGCTGGACTGCGGCTGCGGGAGCTGCTGGCGGAAGTGCTGTTCCGGGAGACGGCCGGACTGGAGCCGGATGCAGCGGCCGTCTCGAACGCGTGCCGGGAGCGGTGCGTAGACTTCGCCAATGCGCTGGCGGCCATGCCGGATCCCCGGGAGTTCTTCCTGGTGCACCTGCCGCGACCTGCGGACGAGACCGGATTTCGCAGGCTGGACGTGGCATTGCTCTCGGTGGGCCGCGGGAAGACAGCGGCCGAGGCAGAGCGGCTGGCGCAGACCGGTGCGTGCAACATCTCACTGGTGCTCCAGACCACGCTGGATTTCGCCTTTTGGGAGCCGCTGGAGGGACCGGAGTCCCGGCAGCCGTACATCGACGCTATCCGGCCGAAATTCTGCGTCGAGTTGCGCCGCCGGATGGAGAAGGTCACCGTGGCGCACGGGCACCTGGAGCGGGAGCCTTTCGGGTTCACCACGGAGCCGGGGACATCGCAGGTTCGACCGGTGCGCGGGAAAGCAGAGTTCCACCTGCTCCACCTGTTCCCCTGGGTCCCGAGCGACGACCCGTGGCGGCGGGTGGCAGACGTTCTGTTGCGTTCTGAGCCCCGGACGACGTTGGTGGTGCACGGCCGCGGGTTCGACCGGGCGCCGGACCAGGCGCTGGCCGTGGCCCGCGAGAACTTCGCCGCAGCGGAGAAGACACTTTCCCCGGCATTCGGCGGAAGCGAGAAGGTGGATTCCGTGTTTGAGCTCCAGGCCGGCGCGTTGAGGGACTGGGCACTCAGGAGGCTGGCGCTGCTTGAGGCCCGGACCCTTGCGGTACGGGTGTTCCTGTGCAGCGACGCCCGCCCTTCGGACGCCGCAGTCGCGACGGTGCTTTCCGCCATCGACGATGCCTCCATTCGAACGGGGCAGCCTGGCGCCGATTGCCTGTTTCGGGGGGGGGCCGACGTCGAGGCGCGCCCCCCGGAGGAAACGGTGGAGCCGCTGCTCAACCCGACCATGGACCTGCTGTTCGGCCCGATGGAAGTTGCTGCCGTGGTGCGCACGGTGTGCCCGCGCGGGAGCGACTTCCCGGGCATCGCCACCAGCCGGTCGAGGACCGCTCTGATGACCGGTTCCGCAGGGGGCGACGCTCCGCTGGGAACCAACCTCCACCTCGGCCAGCAGGGATACGTTGCGCTCGACGCCGAGGCTCGATTCCGACACGTGTACGTGGTGGGGCAGACCGGTACGGGGAAGTCTACGCTGCTGCTCAACATGGTGCTGCACGACATCCGGAAAGGGCGGGGAGTGGCCCTTCTCGATCCGCACGGCAGCCTTATCGACGACCTGCTCGAGCGGCTTCCGGCCGAGCGTTCGAAGGACGTCGTGCTGGTCGATCCGGCGGACGCGGAGCGGCCGGTGGGCTTCAATCCCCTGTTCATCGACGAAGAGGATCCGATGCGATACCGGCGCATGCGGGACCTCGTCATCGACGACATGTATGGGTTCATCGATCACATCTACGACCTGCGCCAGACGGGCGGGCCGATCTTCGAGGTGCACTTCCGCAGCATGCTGGGGCTGCTGATGGGGGCAGAGCCACCCAAGTCGCGCTCGGAGATCCCCAATCTCATGGTATTCCGATCGCTCTATACCAACCAGAAGCTGAGGGCCCGGCTCAAGGAGCGACTCGGCGATTCCGACCCGGTGCTGACCGAGTTCGTGAAAGAGGCCGAGGCGACCGGAGGCGAGGCGAGCCTGAACAACCTGTCGACCTACATCACGAGCAAGTTCTCGAGGTTCGTATCGGACACGGCCTTGCGGAACATCATCTGCCAACCCCGGATGCTCGACCTCGATTCCATCATCGCGGAAGGGAAGATCCTGCTGTTCAACCTGGGCAAGGGGCGCTTCGGTGAGAAGGCAGCCGCCTTGCTGTCGAGCCAGATCGTGTCGCGCATCTGGCATGCGGTGACTCGCCGCGGGGCCGGGAACGGGAGGCCGTTCTTCTTGTATGCGGACGAGTTCCAGCTCTTCGCAGACGAGCGTTTTGCGGAGATGCTGGCCGAGGCGAGGAAGTTCGGCCTGGCGCTCACGGTTGCACACCAGTATGTGGAGCAGCTCCGCCCCGAGGTGCTGCGGGCGGTGCTGGGCAACGTTGGAACGTCCGTGGTTCTGAGGGTAGGCAGCCGGGATGCGGAGCTGCTGGCCCCGCTGTTCGAGCCGACGTTCAACCGGCACGACCTGTCTGGAGTGGACAACTTCCACGCCTACGTGCGGAGCGCGGGCTGCGTGGGGAGCCAGCCGTTCTCGCTCGCCGTGGCTCCTCCCCCTCCGGCGGGCGACCGCAAGCTGGCGGAACGAATCCGCTCCGCTGCCCGAAAGACCTACGGGACGGAACGGGACGAGGCCGAGTTCGAGATCCTGTCGACGTACTGGAAGTTCATGGGGAAGAAGGGCACCGGCGACGAGGAGTGACGTAGCGGTCGCTCACTTGCACTCGTCGAACTGCTTGACGGTGTCCGCCTTGAGGATGCAAGCCACGTCGGCCCGAGACATCTCCGCGACGCACTTGCGGACCATCTTCTGGTAGTCGCCGGTGAGCTTGCCCGCTCCGGTAGCGGCAAAAA
>VGRX01000269.1 GCA_016875215.1 Deltaproteobacteria bacterium | reverse complement strand
CCCCCGGGTCGTCGGTGCGGGATCCCCGGTGGCCGAGTCGGTTCGCGGGCCGTGGGGGTGGGCAACCCGACGACGTGCCTGGATGACAGCGGTCCTACCCGGCCTTTGCCAGGCTCCTCCACAGCCGGACCAGGGTTCCGGGGGGGAGCTCCTCCAGTCGCACGTTGAGGTCGAGGCCGAGCTGCTCGAGGTGCCTGGCCGCGGCAGCGGCGTCGAGGCCGGTGCCGAGCGCCAGTGCATTGCTCCCCTTCTTGCGCCGGAACCGGAACGAGGCCGCGACGAAATCGCCGAAGGCCGTCCGGTCGGCACGATCGGGAAGCAGTGGTTCCGGAAGAGGGTCGAACCGGACCAGGGCGGATTCGACCTTGGGCCGGGGGAAGAAGGCGCCGGGCGGAATCCGGCGGACGATGGATGCTGCGTGGGTGAGTGCGACAATGGCCGTGGGCACGCCGTATTCGCCGGTCCCGGGGGCTGCGGTCAGACGCCGGGCGACCTCGAGCTGGAACATGAAGACCATCCGGGGCCACGCATCGGCATGCTCGAGCACCTTCATCAGGATGGGCATGGCCGCGTAGTAGGGCAGGTTGCCGACGACCACCGGTCTCCCGGCTGCGAGCGGGGCAAGGTCCAGCTCCAGGAAGTCGGCTTCGAGCACCTGCAGAGGATGATCCGGGAACATCCCGGGCAGGAACGCGGCAAGCTCGCGGTCCTTCTCCACGGCCGTAATCCGGGCACCGGCGTCGACCAGAAAGCGAGTCAGGAACCCCCTTCCGGGGCCGATCTCGAGCACGGCCGTTCCGGGACCGATGCCCCCGGCTTCGACCACCTTTCGGGCGCTCTCCAGGTCGGAGAGGAAGTTCTGTCCCATGGACTTCTTCGGGAACATCAGGCCCCCACGGGCGGTGCGAGCTGGCCGCTGGCAAACGGCTCGAGCCGCATCATGTCGCTGCGGGAGACGGCGGTCCCGAAGCGTCCCGCCCCTGCGATCATCGCGGCATTGTCGGTGCAGTAGGCGAGCCGGGTCAGATGGGCGCGGATTCCAGCGGCGGCAGCCTTGGCAACGATCTTCTCGCGAAGCCTGCCGTTGGCGGCCACGCCGCCGGAAATGACGACGTCTGCGGCGCCGTGAGCGGCCGCGGCATCGAGGGTCTTGCGGATCAGGACGTCCACGACGGCCTCCTGGAAGCTGGCCGCGAGGTCGGGCAGAGGCAGCGTTCTTCCCGCTGCAGCGGCCTGCTCGACGTGAACGCGCACCGAGGTCTTGAGCCCCGAGAAGCTGAAGTCGGGCCGTGGCGTTCCGGACAGGAGCGGCCGGGGGAACGCGATCGCGTCCGGGTTGCCGCTGCGGGCCTGGCGGTCGATGTGGACACCCCCCGGATAGGGGAGTCCCAGCAGCCGTGCCACCTTGTCGAAGGCCTCGCCGGCCGCATCGTCGAGGGTCACGCCAAGCAGCAGGTAGGTGCCTGGCCGCCGGACCAGGTAGATGCTGGTGTGCCCGCCGGACACGGCCAGCGCAGCGTACGGGAACTCCAGCGGCCCGTGAGGATGCTCACCGCCGTCCTCGAGAAGGATGGCGGTGATGTGTCCCTCAACGTGGTGGACCGGGACCAGGTCGATTCCGAGCAGCCAGGAGAGGGTCTTTGCGTGCTGGAGCCCGACCATGAGTGCGCCGGCCAGCCCGGGGCCCCGGGTCACGGCGATCCGGGCGATGTCGGCGGGAGTCGCTCCCGCCTCGGCCAACGCCCGGTCCACGACCGGCCCGATGGCCAGCAGGTGGTTGCGGGACGCGATCTCGGGGATTACGCCCCCGTACCGTGCGTGCAGCGGAACCTGCGACGAAACCACGTTGGACAGCACCCGGCCCTCCGCGGTCACCACAGCGGCAGCCGTCTCGTCACACGACGACTCGATTCCCAGGATGTGCTTTCCTGCCGTCTCGCTCACCAACCGACTCTCCCCTGTCTGCCCCGGATCCGCGCGGCAGTTTCAGATCCCGCCTCCCGGCGCGGCAGTTTCAGATCCCGCCTCCCGGCGCGGCAGTTTCAGATCCCGCCTCCCGGCGCGGCAGTTCCAGCCCCTCCCTCCCGCATGTACCTCCGGAGCTGGCGCCTCTGGCCCACTGCTCGCTGTCCACTGCTACAGGAAGTACTCGACCCGGTATTGCTTCTGGAGCTGGTCCGTCAGCTTCCGGGTATTGCGCTGCCGCTGCTGCCCTTCGAGCACGCGACGGATGTTCTCCTTTTCGTCTGCCAGGGAGCCGACCTTGTCCTCGGTCTTCTCGGTGACGGTGAGGATCTGGACCCCCTTGGTCACGCGCATGGGACCGGCGATCTGGCCGACCTCCATGGTGAATGCGGGGGCGAACACGTCCTCGGGGCGGCGTGCGTGGGTGGCGAATCCCATGTCGCCTCCCTGTCGGGCGTACGGGCACCCGGAGGATCTCTTCGCCGCTTCTGCGAATGCGAGCCCGGCCTCGATCTCGGCCTTCACGGCAGCGAGGGACTGCTCGGCCTCCTTCCATTGTTCCTCGGAGGCATCGTTGCCGACGGGCAGGAAGACGCGGGACACCCGGACCTTCTCCCCCTTGTTGCCGGCCTTTGCATACTTGTCGTAGTACGCTGCGACGTCGTCCTCGGTGATCTCCACGGGGAAGCGATCGTCCCGCAGCTTCTTGCGCAGCGCGATGAACCGGTTTTCTTCGCGCCATCCTTCCGGGGTCATTCCCTGCTTCTCGAGAAAGAGGGCGAACCCCTCGGGTCCTCCGCGGCTGGCGATGCTCTCGTCCACGATCCGGGACAGCTCCTCGTCCGCTACGGTGATCCCGGCCTCCTGGGCCGCCAGGGTGACCAGGCGCCTCTCGACCAGCTCGTCCAGGGCGCGACGTCGGACCCGATCCGCGCCTGCGGCATCCAGCTTCCGCCCGGTCGAGAGCACGCGGAGTCGATCGTCGAGCTCGCTTCCGAGCACATAGAGTGAGCCCACCCGGGCCACGTTTTCTTCCGGGCGATCGTCGGCCTTCGGGGCAGCGGGGGCCGGGGCCTCGACCGCGGGCCTGCCCGGCTGCGTCTGGGTCGGACCATTCGCACCGTTCTGCTTCCGGCAGCCGGCGCCGGCAGCAATCAAGCCCAGGAGCAGGATGAACGACAGTGGGAGTCTTCTCATGGCACCCTCCATGCGGGCGGAGTCATACCATCCGGGGGCTGCTGCGTCAATCCGATGAGACGTCGGGGACCGTTCGCACAGGCGCGGGCGAAGAAGAATCATGCCCGTTTCACGCTGGCGCGGGCGGGGAAAACCGCGCTGGCGCAGGCGTGGAAAATTCAGTGCTTCTTTTTTGTCTAATCCATGTGCTATAAGAACTAAGCCCCGGGGTACGACGGGCGGGGCTGGGCAGCTTCGAAACTATCAATCGGAGTGAGGGGATTCGATGGCGATGGACGATCTCAGAGCAGCGCTGCAGGCCAATGCAAACGACACGCGGACCTTCCAGACGCACCTGGAGCCCATCCTGAGGGAAGGAACCCGGGAGCTGTTCGACGAGTTCCTGGATACCGTCCTCTCTGCCGTGGCCAGCGACGAGGCCGTGGCCAACCTGATGCGGGCCGCCGACTTCAAGGCCAAGTCGGTGGCCGGGCCGATCAGCGACTACGTCACCTACCGCATCGGCCGCGTCTTTCTCGATCGGATCCGCAACGAGGACATGGCCGAGATGTTCTTCCGCCGCCTCCCCCCGGATTCCGAGCTGGCCGCGAGCCTGCACCTTTTCTATGTCGAGTTCTTCCTGAAAAAGGAGAACTGGCGCAAGCTCGAACAGCTCTTCCAGCAGGAGGCCCAGGCCCAGGGCGTCGCCGATCCGGCGAGCGAATCCAAGCGTCGGGCTGCCCGGCTTGCCCAGGAAAAGGGCAACGAGGAGCGTGCGCTCGCGTACTGGCAGGCCTTGCGCAAGGAGGTCCCCGACGACCATGAGGCCACGGAAGAGCTGCTCCTTCTCTACAAGAAGACCGGGAAGTGGCACCAGGTCGCGGAGATGTTGCGCCTCAAGGCCGAATCGCTGCCTGTCTCCGCAGCCCGGGAGCAGATTGCGCTGTACGAGGAGCTGATTCCCATCTACCGGGATCATCTCAAGATGGAGGCGAAGGCGGCAGCCGCGTACCAGGCCATCCTCAAGCTCCAGCCGGACAACGAGGGGGCGTTCCGCGAGCTGTGCAGCCAGTTCGCGCAGAGCGGCCGCTGGCCGGACCTGGTCAAGCTGCTCAAGGGGCAGGTCGAGGCCACATCGGATCCCCGCAAGGCCTACGGGCTCCACAAGGAAATCGCGGTCATCATGGAGGAGCGGTTCTCCAACGCGATGGAGGCCATGCGGAGCTACGAGTCGATGCTGGAGATCGCTCCGGACGACCTCCAGGTGATCCGCAAGCTCAAGACTCTCTACGAGCAGCGCCGCGACTGGGGCAAGTACGTGGACGTGGCACGCCGCGAACTCTCTTTCCTGCAGGGCAGCGAGCGCTCGACCAAGCTGCGCAAACTTGCCAAGCTCGCTCTCGACAACGTTCGGGAAGCGGAGGTCGGGGTCGGTCTCTGGAAGGAGGTGCGGGCCGAGGATCCGGAGGACCGCGAGGCATTCGACTCGCTCATGTCGCTGTACGAGCGCAGCAAGGACTTCGAGGGGGTTGCCGGTCTGCTGGAGGAGCGCATCGGGCAGGTCTTTGCGGAGGAGCAGAAGCAGCTCCTCGAACGGCTGGCCACGATCTACGCCACGCGGGTCCAGGACATGGACCAGGCGGCCGACACGTGGAACCGCCTGCTGGAGTTGGATGCCGAGAACTTCCGTGCGAAGGCCGAGCTCAAGAAGATCCTGGTCCGGGCCAAGGACCTCGACGCGATCGACGGGTTCTTCCGCAAGCACGGCAATCCTGGCGACCACACGCGGACGCTCGAAGCGATGGCCAAGGAGGAGGAGGAGCCGATCCTCAAGGTCCAGATGCTGTTCCGTTTGGCCGCTCTGTACGGCGAGGCGGGCGGAAAGGACGACAAGGCCCGTGCGGCGCTGGAAGAGGTCCTCTCGGTCGACGCGCAGAACGTCGAGGCGGCTCAGAAGCTCGTCGAGCTGTACCCCCGGCTGGAGTGCTGGGAGCCGCTGGTCTCGGTGCAGGAGCTGCTGCTGGCCGAGAAGCAGGACATGCCGCGCCAGGAGCGCCTCGAGCTGCTCCTCTCCAAGGCTCGGATCCACGAGCATCGCCTGGACCAGATCCAGGAGGCTTTCTTCACCTATGTATCCGCCTACCAGATCGACTACACGCGTTCGGAAGTGCACAGCGAGATGGAGCGCCTGGCCGACGCCTCCAACAACTGGGAGACCTACATCTCGGTGCTGGAGCAGACCTTGGACCTGATGGAGGACGAGAGGGACAAGGCGCCCTACCTGCTCCGAATCGCGGAGATCCTGGAGGCCAAGCTCGACAACGTCGAGTCTGCCACCGAGTACTACAACCGGGTGCTCGCCATCGACGAGACGAGCCTGGTGGCCGTGGCCGCTCTCGGCCGGATCTACCGCCGCGGCGAGCAGTGGGACCGCTACCGGGAGATCCTGGAGCGCCAGCTCATCCTCGAGTCCGCGCCGGAGGAGCGCCAGCAGATCCTTCTCCAGCTCGGCGAGGTATGCCAGCATCGGCTGCAGGATGCGGACGGGGCGATACGGGCCTACGGCATGCTGATTGCCGAGTTCCCGGGGCTGCCCAAGGCCTATGAGCACTTGTGTGACGTGCTCCACCGGGAGCAGCGGTTCGGCGAGCTGCTGGACGCGCTGGAGTCGCGGCTTGCTGCGTTGCAACCCCGCGGGACCGAGCTGGCCGACCTCCTCGTGGACATCGGCATGCTCCATTTCAGCGTGCACGAAGACGTGGACGTGGCGGTGGGCCGGTACGTGGAAGCGCTCCAGGTGGATCCGGAGCACGCCCGGGCGGTGATGCTCCTGGAGGAGCTCATCGGCAACGATCGGGTTCAGCTCCGTATCGCCCGTGCACTGCAGCCGGTCTACGAGCTGCGTGAGGACAGGGCCCGGCTTTGCGACTCGCTCGAGATCGAGCTGAAGTGGACCGAAGCCCGGCAGGACCGGATCGACCTGCTGTCCCGGCTGCGGGTGCTCTATCTCGAGGCGGACAACGCCCAGGCAGCGTTCCTCACGGTGCGCCGTCTGCTGCTGCTTCTTTCCGACGACGCCTCGCTGCGGCAGCAGTTCGAGGACCTGGCCGGCCAGCTCGACGGCTGGTCTGCGGTGGTCGAGCTCTACCAGGAGCTGGTCGAGCTGATCGGCAGCATGGACTACCGGCACGAGGTGATGCGGGCAGCCGCGGGGATCTACCATCTCAACCTCGGCGACCGGGAGACTGCCAAGACGCTCTAC
>VGRX01000268.1 GCA_016875215.1 Deltaproteobacteria bacterium | reverse complement strand
TGAGCGCCGCGAGCAGGTTGGTACTGGCAGAGGTGTGGTTCATTCGCATCCCCGGGTCTACAGCAGTCTCAGTTTCCTGGCCTCGAAGGCCAGGCGGTCACGATGAGCCGGATGGGCGACGGCCACCAGGCTGAGCACTCTCTGTCGAAGCGTCCCTCCGCGCAGCCTGGCCACTCCATGCTCGGTCACGACGCAGTCCACGTCCTGAGCCGGAACCGTGACCAGCGTTCCGAGCGGCATGTGCGGCACCACGCTGGACTGGCTCCCGTCGTGGTAGGACGACTTCAGCACGATGATTCCGAGCCCTTCGGTGCTTCGCGCAGCAGCCCGGTGGAAGGTGTGCTGGATTCCACCGTTGGAGTGACATTCCCATTGGACCGATTGGGCAGCCACCTGGCCCATCAGGTCCACGAGCGAGGCCTGCGTGATGGAGACCATTCTCCGGTTGCGCTGGATGTTCGCGGTCTCGGCCACGAACTCGATGGGATGGAGCTCGACCGAGGGGTTCCGATCCACGTGAGCCAGAAGTGCCCGGCCGCCCAGCACGCGACTTCCGATCCAGCGGCCGTCGAGGAACCCCTTCCTGCGGCAGGTGAGCGCGCCGCGCTGCGCCAGGTGGAGGAAGACGTCCCCCAACAGGTCGGAATGGACGCCGAGATCCCGCTTGCGCTCCAGGGAGACGCACGCCTGCGCAACGAGATCCCCGAGGCCGAGGTGCAGCGTTGCCTCGTCCGGGACCAGCCCGGCCAGGAACGCACCGACAGCGGAGGCCTCGGCAAGGGCCGGCCCCGGCGGAAGCCCGATGGGGTCCCGGTCCGCCTCCACGACGCAATCCACGGATTCGAGCCGGAACGTGGATTGCCCCTCGGTCCAGGGAAGCCGGCGGTTCACCTCCACGATGACGAGGGTATCGTTCTGGTCCGCAGCCGCGACGAGCTCGGGCAGCCAGTCGACGCTGCACGACAGGTTCAGGTTGCCGTCCTCGTCCATTCCGGAGGAGCCGACCACCACCACATCCAGGTGACGCCCCAGGAAGACGTTCCCGCTCGAGGTTCCGTCCACCGGGATGAAGTCGGCCACCCCCGACATGACCCCGTCGCGGTCTCCGGGGCCGACCTGGAGCGTGGTGTGACGGATGCTGCGGTCCGGAGGCTCGCCCTGGAATGCCGCCTGGTACTGGCGGACCAGGAAGTCGGGCGGCACGATCGTATCGGCCGTGGCTAACGTGAGCCGGCGCAGATCCCGACGGCGGGACAGTGCCGCCAGGACCGAGAGCGGCTGCGCAACGCCCCCTGAGACGAAAACCGTGTCACCGGAATGGATCCGGGCAACGGCATCATCAGGCGTCAGGACCAACTGACTGTATCGCTCCGCCCAGGAGCGGGACCCGTTGTTCATGGCCGGAGGTTACCTCAGATCCCATCAGGCTTCAAGGAAAGAACGTGGCCCCAAATCGTCCGATCGTCAAGGACAGCGGACGATCCGGGGTGACGCTTTCAGGCATCGGAATTGACACTCCCCAACCGCTCTGCTAAGTGAAGATCGGTGGAGGTAGGATGAAGTTCGAGCTCACCATTCCGGACGCTGCGAACCAGGCGCCTCCTACGCTGGTGCGCGTGGAAGCGACCAACTGGATGGCAGCGCTCCAGCTCGCCCTCGAGCGAGTCGGCTCCGCTTCCATCCCCAAAGGGAAGGCTGTCTGCGACCTGCGGGAGGACGGCACCATCCTCGTGCGGAACGTGACGGACGGCAGGGAGTTCTACATCCGCCCCCTCTCCGTCCAGACCGAGGTCATCGAGGTCGTCTCCCCCACCCCTTCCAACGGGCCCACCGTCCACGGAACCATGACCTACCTGGAAGCCCAGCTCCAGGACGCCGGGCTTCGGCCGGCAGTGCATCAGACGAGCGAGCTGACCCCTGTGGGTGCTCGTCCCGTCCGCCACGTGAAGACCGCCGGCCATCCCTGCATGGTCTTCGACAGGGCCGAGATCGAAGACCGCCTGCGCCAGCAGCGGGATCTGTGCGCCGCATCAGGCCTCCCGGTGTCGCCGGGGCCGGTCCCGAGCGGCGACACTCCCGTCCCCGGCCAGGAGCGGCCCGTCCACTTCATCCGCGTGGTCGATGTCCCGCAAGGGAAGAAGGACACTCTTGCATCCCTCAAGGTCGATCTCGATGCGCTTCGCCGGGCCAGCAAGGGAACGGCCGGACCGGATGCCGGCCCCCCTCGTGCCCCGGCCGGATTCGGCTGGCTCGACGACCCTCTGGACAGCGCGCTCAGGCGGGCAGGGACCCTCGGCGAGATGGCGGACCGGACGCTGCGGCTCGCACTCGCTGCCCTACCGAGTCGCATCGCACTGCTCGCCCTCGCAGACGGCAGCCCCGATCGCCTCAAGGTGGTTGCCGCCATCGGCGAACGGGCCCACCGCCTCACGGGCAGGCTGCTTGCCGAGGACGGCATGCTCCTGTCGCTCGTGTCCAAGCTCGGCGCCTCCCTCGTGCTGGACAACCTGCCCAGCCAGGAGCTGTGCACAGACCTCCTTGCCCCCCTCCTGGGCGCTACGCCGCAGAACGCCCTGCTTGCCGCACTGACGTCGGGAGAGAGCACCTCGGGTGCGCTCGTGCTGGCCGACTCGCTCACGTCGAACCGCTTCCTGCCCGCGGACCTCGCCGTGGCTAACTACATTGCCGGACGTCTTCACTGCGCACTGAAACGCTAGTACAGCCCCTGCCAGGTCCCGACGATTGGGACCCTTGCCCGGTCCGTCATGCTCCGTGCAGACACGGGCGTGGCGACGTGGCCGGCTGGACCTCCGAGTGTGGAGTACTTCCACAGTCACCCGGGGAGTGTGTCGGTTTTTCACGCACGCACGCCGCGCACGTGCACGACCTGACGGCCTGGTAGACCGAGGTGCCATGCGGGTTCCAGTTGTTTCGGTCCCGCCGGACAGGTGTTGGCACGCTCGTTGCTATAACCGCCATACGACTGGCGGCCGCCATCGAACGATGGTATGCTGCTCGAAGTTGATTGGAAATCAAGAACGGAGGGTTGACGATGAAAACGAGACTGGCTTTCCTGGCGCTGTTCCTGATGTTGCCGTTGTCGAGTGCGATGGCGGTCGAGTGTACGACCGACGCGGACTGCCCCGAAGGCTCGCAGTGCGTGGCGGTTCCGTGTGCGTGTGCCTGTCCGGCGTGCGACCCGGATTCGGGGGCGGAGTGCCCCCCTTGCGAGTGTCCTGACTGTCCCGAAGGGGGCGAGTGCGTCGAGATCGACGTAGGCCCCGGCCCCTGGTACGGTGACGAGTGCGAGCAGGATGCCGACTGCCCCATGGACTTCACCTGCCAGGAGGTCCCGCTCCCCTGCGCCACCGAGCCGGTCTGCCCGCCATGCGCCTGCGCCGGCTGCGACCCGGATTCGGAGGACTGCACGGATCCGCCGGAGTGCGAATGCGAGCCCTGCGAGGAGCCCGACCCCCTCCCGTGCGAGGAGACCACTGCCAAGGTCTGCATCTACGAGCCCAAGGAATGCACCGCTGACACCGACTGTGCCGAGGGCTTCGAGTGCCTGGAGATCGAGGAATGCTCCGGCGTTGGCGGATGCGCCTGCACGGGCTGCGCGTGCCCGGATTGCCCCGAAGGCGAGGAGTGCCCCCCGTGCGACTGTCCCACCGACCCGCTGCCCTGCGAGTGCGAAGAAGAGGAGTTCGCCGAGGAGTGCACGGTCGTAGGCGCCTTCTGCGCCCCGAAGCAGCAGGAATGCACAACGGACGACGAGTGCCCCGAGGGGTGGGAGTGTGCGGGGTTCGTGGGCGGGCTCGATTGCGCTTGTGCCGCTTGCGAGTGTACAACTTGCGCCGAGGGTGAGGAGTGCCCCGAGTGCAACTGCCCGCCGTGCGACTGCCCTGAGGCCGGGACCGAGCTGTACTGCCTGCCCGGCGGCTGGAGCGAGGCCGGATACACGGACTACGAGGCCCAGGCCCTGGGCACCGAGAAGGGAGAAGACGACGGCGGCACCCCCGAAGACCCCGCCTCTCCCGAGCCCGACGGCGGCGCTGAGCAGACCGGAGGCACCGGCGGCTCCAAAGAGAATGCTGCGACCGATGACACCGGCACCAAAGGCTGCACGGCCGGAAACACCTCGACTGGCGGGCTCGGCCTGCTCCTGCTGGCCGCCCTCGCCGTGCTGACGCTCCGCCGCTCCCGCCGCGTCCTGTCGAACTGATCCCTTTTTCTTCCTGTTGACCCGCCCCCACCGCATGACGATAATGCCGCCCGTGACAACCCCGGGGGGTGATGAACATGAAAGTACTCCTGGTTTCCTCGAACCTGCACTCGCAGTTCCCGGCCTGCTTCCCGAATGCCGTGGGGGCGCTGTCTGCCTACCTCGTTCGTGAGGGGCACGAGATCCGGCCGCTCCACCTGGCCCGGAAACGGGACTTCCGCAAGGTCGGACCCGCTCTGCGTGAGTTCCGGCCCGACGTGGTGGGCATTTCCGCTGTGACCTGCGAAACCCCCATCATCGCCCCTGTGGCGAAGGAAGCGCGGGCCTGGAGCGCCACGGTCCCCATCCTGGTCGGTGGCATTCACGCCATCGTCGCACCGGAAACGGTTTTCGAGGTGCCCGAAGTCGACGGCCTGTGCTACGGCGAGGGAGAAGTGGCCTTTGCCGAGTACCTCAGGCGGCTCGAACGAAACGACGATCCCCTGGGTTGCCCGAATTTCTACTTCCGTGTGGCCGGCGAAATGCGCAGGAATCCGCCGGTCCCGTTCATCGAGGACCTCGACTCGCTGCCCATGATGGACCGCTCCGTGGCCGACCTCCAGGAAGTGATCAACGCCAACAACGGCACGATCAACCTCATCTTCTCGCGGGGCTGCCCCTGGACCTGCCAGTTCTGCTGCAACCACCACATCAAGCGCATGCAGCCGGGTACCTACGCTCGCGTGATTTCCGTGCCCAACGTCATGGCCGAGCTCCGCAAGCTGGCCGCCAACTACCGGTTCCGCCACGTCCTCTTCCGGGATGACACGTTCACCTGGAACCGGGAATGGGCAATGGAATTCGTCCAAGCCTACAAGAAGGAGTTCTCCTACCCCTTCGACGTGTTCTCCCGCGTCGATTGCCTCGATGACGGCATGATCGATGCCCTGGCCGAGGCCGGCTGCCGCCACATCTTCCTCGGCCTCGACTCGGGAAACGACTACATCCGCAACAAGGTGCTCAACAAGGAACAGCTCAACGAGGACCTGTTCCGGGTCACCGACCGCATGCAGGAGAAGGGGATCATCCCGATGATCTCGAATATCGTCGGCCTGCCCTACGAAACCCCGGAGATGTTCAACGACACCGTCGAGATCAACAAGCGGCTGCACCGGAACAAGGTCGTCTTCTCCCCCTCCTGCGGGGCCTGCCCCAAGATCTGGGTGTTCACTCCATGGCCCGGCTCGGACCTGTACAAACTATGCAAGAAGGAAGGCTGGCTGCAGGAGGAGCCGACGTCTGCCAAGGTCTACCGTGAATCGGTCCTCGAGATGCCGACCTTCCCCCGCAAGGAGATCGACCGCCAGTTCCGCACGTTCCGTTACCGCGTCTACAAGGACAAGCACCCACTGCATGCCCTCCTGTTCCTCATGTATGACAGCCGGCCCGTGCAGGCGGTATTCGAGCGCATTCCCATGGGAGCCATGGGCACCGTCCGTGAGACCTTCCTGGCTGCGCTCAACCCTGTCCGCAGGAGGGAAGTGCTGGGCCGTGTGCTCAGGCTCGTGAAGAGTGATCAGCGCGCATGACGGAGGCCATTCCGGCTTCGGAAGAACTCATATCGATCTGTCTGGCAGCGGTGCGGCAACTCGGGCCGGGGGCCGAGAATCCGGACGGGCTGAGCGATTCCTGCCGCGAGGTCCTGCGCTGGGTCGCCAACCGTTTCGACCGTCCACTCGACCTTCCCGAGCCTCGTGACCCCATGCTTCCCGCCATGGTGGACGCGACACTCCGGCAATGTGCGGCTCTCCATGAGCTCGACCTGGACGGGCTGGACTTCTACCGGGAGGAGTGGCCTTACGAGGAGAGTGGGCCGGGAGTTGTCACTCCCCAATGTCTGTGCGATCTGCTCGAGGCGATGCTCGCTGATTCCGCTGGGACGCTGCGGGGCGGTCTGGGGGCCTACTACACACCCTTTCGAGAGGTCGAGCTGCTCTGCCGCCTGCTCCTCCTGGCGCAGCTCTCCTCCCGCCTCGGGCACATCCCCGGGGCGACCGAGACCGTCCGCCGCATCCTGTTTCCCGGCGAGCTCGAAGCCCCTTCGAACGCGCGTGCTTTGCTTCTGGATCCGATGAACCTGGAGCTCTACCGCGAGGTCGATGATGCGATTGCCGAGACGAGCTGGTGCGACCCCGCATGCGGCGGAAAA
>VGRX01000267.1 GCA_016875215.1 Deltaproteobacteria bacterium | reverse complement strand
GGAAACAGGCCTCACCGTCGGCCCCAGCCTCCGCCGCCCGCTCCATCCGGCGGAAACAGGCCTCACCGTCGGCCCCAGCCTCCGCCGCCCGCTCCATCCGGCGGAAACAGGCCTCTCCGTACGGCACTTCCCTCTCCAGGTACCGCCGCTCCCGATCCGTGACCGGAAGCTCGAACCCCGCGCCCGGAACCTCGCGAAAAAACCCCGTTCCGGCGGCTGCCTCCCGGGTCAGCTCCAGCACCATCGGCACGTCGCTTCGAACCAGGAACAGCCCCCCAGGCCGCAACAGCCCCACGAGCCCGGCAAGCAGGTCGGCCGAGAGCAGGCGCCGCTTGTGGTGCTTTCTCTTCCACCACGGATCGGGGAAAAGCAGGAAGAGCGCCTCCAGCGACCCCGGATTCACGTACACCGGAAGAAGCTCCCTGGCGTCCCCCAGCAGCACCCGGGCGTTGGTCAGCCCCTCCCGGTCCAACCGCGTCAGCGCGGAGAGGACGCACTTCCGCCTCACCTCCAGCCCGACGACCCGCCACCGCGGACACGACCGGGCCAACCCCACCAGGAACAACCCCCGACCAAACCCGATCTCCACCGCCACCGGCGGCTCGGCCAGAAACGCCCGCAACGCCTTGGCGTCCTCTGCACTGGACCGCGGATTCAGGAACAGCGGGTGCTCGATCCGGGGGGTCCACCCCGTCTCCAGCCGGCGGTCGAAGGCACCGCCGACCAGCCCTCGCAACCCCTTCCCGTCTGTCCTGTCGAAAGCCTCGGCCAAAGCACACCCCACCCACTGGCAGCACCATCTTGTAGCAGCCGCTTCCAACCAATGTCAAGATGTCACGCTACCCCCTGAACCACCATCTCGGACCACCTGCGGCGTTGCTCCGTCGCCGCCTCACTGCGACGTGGCTTAGGCCACGCCTCATTCGGCTGGCTCGGTCGCGCCTTGCATCTGGCACCGATCTGGTGGTCAGGGATCCCCCACACAGGCAGGCTCATCGCCCTCTCGACGTCGTTGATGGTGGATTTGGGCTACCCCTTGGGTTCTACCCACAAGGGACTGCCTGGCCCATGCGCTCGTTGACGTTGTCGTTGACGTTGTCGTTGACGTCGCCGTCGCCGTCGCCGTCGCCGAACACGACCACCAGCCGGCCTATGGGTAGAACTTGGCGACTGCCGCACTGTTCCTTGCCTGCGAGCCTGTCCTCCGCTATGATCCGGGTCCGAACGGAGGGGCATCGCATGGCCCGCAAGACGAAGAGACGCTTCCGGTTCCCTTGGGAGGCCTCGTCCCGTGCGTCGACGCAGAGCCGGCGGTCCTCTGACGACCCGTCCTCCGCACGCGGTACGGAGGGACCCTCGGACGCCTCGTCCTCCGCACGCGATACGGAAGAACCCTCGGACGAGCTGCCGGCCCCGGGCGAAGGCGCCGCACCGGAACCGGAGGCCCCTCCCCCTCCCACATCGGGGAACATCCGCTTTCGCGAGGAGAACACCGACGAGTACGATGCCCGGGGCATGTGGGAGAAAGGTTCCGCCCGGTCGCATCTCTCCATCGGAATCGGCGAGACCGTCGAAGACACCCGCGAGGTGTTCATCCAGTCGAGCAGGAAGCGGAATGCACAGGCAGTATCCGAGGACCGGCCGGCCTGGGCGACCCCCCCGAGCCTCCGGGGCCGCCTCCGGGTCTGGCTTGCCGACGACCCCCTCGTCCTCTGGTACCTCTCCCTCCCCCGGACCACCCGCGTCCGGCTCGGCCGAATCGGCTGGATCGTCGTCACCTCCGTTGCCATTGCCGTCGTGTTCAGCGTGAGCGCTCTGGGCGTCTACCCCCTCGTAGAGGAGCATGTCCGCCCGGCCTTCGCACCCCGTCCCGAGAAACCGGAACGGCTCGTCGCCCGCGAGGGGCTCGCATTCGACCTCGCCGAGGAGCGCGACTACCCGCTCGAGCCGTTTCGCCTGGGCACGGACTGCATCTGGATCGTGCGCAACCCCGCTCTCGCCTGGCCCGTCGACCCCTCGCACTTCGAGCTCGTCGATGCGACCGGCGCACACGTGGCGGACCTTGACGTCCGAGTCAACTGGGACGGCCTGGTCCGGGTCTACTTCGGAGTCGGCCGCCTTCCGGAGCTGAAGCCTCTGTGGATCCGCGTCTCGATTGCCATGGGAGGGCTCTGGTCCTCAGTCCGGGAGCGGGCGTGGACCCTCTGTCGGATCGGCGGAGTCCCTCCTCCTTTCGTCGATGTCGGCCCCGTCAGGTTCGTAGAGTAGGAACGGGCTGCGATGCGCTCCGGGATCGCCTTCCCCGGGGCGGAATCGACTCCGCATCAGTCGAGCGGAAAACGGACCTCCGAGAAGTCCAGCACCTCGGTCTCGAGCTTGACCCCGCTCGACTCGAGCACGCGCACCTTCACCATCTCGATCAGGCTGCGGACATCCCGTGCCGTCGCCGACCCTGTGTTCACGATGAACCCCTTGTGCCGGTGGGAGACCTCGGCCCCTCCGACCCGCAGCCCCCCGCACCCCGCCTCCTCGATCAGCTTGCCCGCGTAATGCCCTGGAGGCCGCCTGAACACCGACCCGGCACACCGCTTCGGCTCCTCAGGTCTCGGATGGCCTCCATCCTCCCTCGGATTGCCCCGGCATCGTCCCGCGCCCCCAGCCTCAGCCAGGCCTTCACGATGATCCCGGGCCGCTCCTGGAACCGGCTTGCCCTGTATCCCAGGTCCAGCGATGCGGCGTCCCCCTCGCAGCCCTTTCCATCCGGCGCCAGCCATCGCACCCGCACCAGCCCGTCCTTCATCTCCCCGTCGCTGTTGCCCGCATTCATGTATACAGCCCCGCCCACCGTGCCGGGAATGTCGAAGATCCACTCGAACCCGGTGTGCGAAAGGCCCAGCGCAAACTCGGACAGCCGTTCGTCGCCCACCCCGGCCCCCGCCACGATCAACCCGTCCTCCACGGCCAGTCGGTCCAGGGCACCGGCCGTACGCAGCACCACCCCCTCCACCCCCTCGTCCGGCACGAGCACGTTGCTCCCCCCGCCCAGGACGTACAGCGGCGCTCCCGTCGACCGACAGAACGACAGGACGGTGACGATGTCCCCCTCGTCCGCCGGCGCCACCAGCAACCTGGCCGGCCCCCCGATGCAGAACGTCGTCAACGGCGCCAGCGGAGCATCTTCCTGGACCCGCCCCCGCACCTCGCTCACCAGACGCCCCACTTCGTCCCGATCCGGGTTGAAGCTGTCCCCCGAATCGGACCTCAGCGCCCCCGCGACCGGGCTCGGGGCCGGCTCTCCGCCTCCGCATGAGGCTTCAGCGTGACCTTGCGGACCCGCCGCCCCCGCTTGAGGCTTCGGCGTGACCTCGTCGACCATCGACCATCTCCCGATGCCGTCCGGCCGTCAACACCGGACCCAGGCGCTATTTCTTGTACTTCTTGTAGATCGGATCCTGCTCGGCGAGCTCACGGCGCAGCACCTTGCCCACCGGAGTCTTGGGAATGTCGTCCCGGAACTCGATGTGCCGCGGGACCTTGTAGTGAGTCATGTTCTCCTTGCTCCAGGCCAGGAGCTCCTCCTCGGAGATCTTCCCCTTCGAATCGGGCCGGAGCACCACCCAGGCCTTGATCACCTCGCCCGCTTCCGGATCCGGAAGCCCGTGCACCGCCACCTCCGACACCATCGGGTGGCCGCCGACCAGCTCCTCGACCTCCTTCGGAAACACGCTGTATCCCTTGTACTTGATGAGCTGCTTCTTCCGATCCCGCAACGTCACCTGCCCGTGCTCGTCCATGAAGCCCAGGTCACCCGTCATCAGCCATCGCTTCCCGTCCGCCCCGGTCACCACCGTCTCCGCCGTCTCCTCGTCACGGTTCAGGTATCCCACCATCACCTGCGGCCCCGCAATCGCCAGCTCGCCGATGTTCTCCTCCCCCGGAGGCAGCACCTTGGTCCCCGTCTCGATGTCCAGGATCTTCCACTCCGTCCCCGTGAACGGCAACCCGACGGTGCCGATCTTCCGCTTGCCGTAGAACTGCCCGGCGCTCACCACCGGCGACGACTCGGTCAGCCCGTACCCTTCCACCAGGCTGGCATTGGTCATCCGCTCGAACTTCTCCTGCACCGGCCGGTGCAGCGGTCCCGCACCCGAGATACAGTGCAGCAGCTTGTTCTCGAGGCTGTGTTTGCCCGGGTTGGCCTCCACGTACTCGGCCATCTTCTGGAACAGGATCTCCGCCCCAAGGAAGATCGTGTTCTTGTCCACTCCGAGCGTCTCCACCCGCACGCACAGCTCGTCCATGGCCGGCGGTTTCGGATAGATCATGATCCACCCGCCCGCACGAATCGTCACGTTCATCACGCAGGTCATCGCAAAGGAATGGAAGAACGGCAGGACGCCCAGGTTGCACATGCCCGGCTGCAGCTTGTACAGCCACGCCAGCGACTGGATCACGTTCGACACGCAGTTGAAGTGCGACAGGACAGCCGCCTTTGGTACCCCGGTCGTCCCGCCCGTCATGATGTACGTCGCGGTATCGGCCTCCGGATCCAGGTCCACTGCCGGTGCTGCCCCCCGCGTCTTCAGCAGGCTGCTCAGCGGGATCGAGTGCTTCGGAACCGGACCTGTCGGGATCTTCTTCAGCAGCTTGCCGAGGAACTGCTTCAACGGCGGAAGGAAGTCAGCGATCCCCGTGTGCACCAGGAACTGGATTCCACTGCGGCTCAGGATCGGATCGACCGACCCCTGGTACAGCGCGTCCAGCACCACCAGCCCCTTGGCATTGACCGTCTTGAGCTGGTGCAGGATCTCGCCCGGCTTGTAGGTCGGGTTCACTCCGGACACCACCACCCCCAGCTTCGCACACGCGTAATAACACATGATGTACTGGAAGCTGTTCGGCAGCAGCAGCGCAATCACGTCCCCCTTCCGGAATCCATGGTTGTGGAATGCTATCGCCAGCGCATCCACGTGCCGCGCCATCTGCGAGTAGGTCATCCAGGACCCCAGGAACCAGCCGATCGGCTGGTTCCCGTGTTCCCGCACCGCCTCGTCGAACATCTGGCCCAGCGTCATGCGCGGGAACTCCATGTTCTTGAAAACTTCCTGCGGCCATCCGGACTCGGGCCGGAACCAGGGCTTCGTCTCGTCCACGTGGTATTTCGGATCCATCTTGCGCTCCCTCCGTTGCGTCAGGTCTGCCCCGCAGTTCGGGTGTCTTCAAAGCACTATGATCGGTTCTCGATGTGATTTCAAGAACAAAGTCGCCCCCCCCCTCGGCAACCCTCACCGTCCCCCGGGATGACACACGACCTGAATCGCACGGGTCGATGACACGCATCGGTCCGGGCCCCTTCCTCACGGTCGGGGCTCGGACCGGAGGGGCCATGGGCGTTTTCGGTCAAACCGAGACTGAACGGTTGCCTTCGGGCGCAAACTGTGCTTGACAGCGAAAGGCCCGCCGGTATTATACGCGCTGCTTGGCGGGCGGAATGCCCCCACTTTGCTCTTTCAAGAAGTGGATTCCGGTCAGGATCGCTGACATGGCGGTCCGGCAACGCACGGGGAGATGACCGAGAGGCCGAAGGTGCGCGCCTGCTAAGCGCGTGTACGCTCAAAAGGCGTACCGAGGGTTCGAATCCCTCTCTCTCCGCCGTGGACGGCCACCCCTCCACCGGGGCAACCGTCGCAATGTGCGCCCATAGCTCAGTTGGATAGAGCAGCGGTCTACGGAACCGCAGGTCAGAAGTTCGAATCTTCTTGGGCGCGCCGAGTTTTTCGTGGAGGTGGTCGGTGCAGGGATTTCCCTGGGACCTCGAGGTGTGCCAACACTACATGGAATCGGCCATCGCACAAGCCGAGAAGGCCATCCGTTTCGGCGAGGTTCCGGTCGGGTGCGTCATCGTCGACCCGTCGGGAATCGTCGCTGCCGCCCACAACCTCAGAGAGACCCTCCACGACCCCACCGCACACGCAGAGATCCTCGCTCTCCGGGATGCCGCCCGACGCAAAGGCACCTGGTATCTGTCCGATTGCATCGCGGTCGCCACTCTCGAACCCTGCCCCATGTGTGCAGGGGCCCTCGTCAACGCTCGCATCGCAGGACTCGTGTACGGCGCCCCCGACCCGAAGGCCGGTGCCTGCGACACCCTCTTCGATATCCCCGGCGACGGCCGCCTCAACCACAGCTTCCCCGTTGTTGCCCACGTGTGCGAGCAGCGCTGCGCCCGCCTCCTGACCGACTTCTTCAGGCAGCTCAGGAAGACCGACTGAACCCCAGGCAAACAACTGAACAACTCCGGTGCGCCCCCGTCTGTGGGCGGCCTTTTTTCCATGTTCCTCGGAGGCGCCTCATGAACGAAACAACCACCGCTCGCATGCCCCGGACGGGCGCCGCCTGGCCGGCCCTCCTCTTCCTGGCCGCCCCC
>VGRX01000266.1 GCA_016875215.1 Deltaproteobacteria bacterium | reverse complement strand
GGGGTGCCGCTGGGTGTGCCGGTCCTGAAAGCCTCTCCTCCGTTCGGCATGGAAGGGACGTTGCGGTTCCTCGACGAGGTGGCCCGTGCGTCGGGTATCGAGCCCGACTTCTGCGGCGAGGTGGCCGGTGTGCAGGCGAGTGCCGTGGAGAGGATTGCCGGGCTCGGGGACCAGCGGGCAGGCGAGGCTGATCGATCGGCCCGACCGGATGTGCGGGGTCCCGCTGGCGCCGTTCCTGGAGGAGCTGGGATTCAAGGTGGAGGTCCTGGTCGGTTCCGAGGAGCCTGCACGACTGTCGTGGTGGCTGTCGTCGGGGCTGTCCGCGGTGCTCACTGATCTTGAGCACGACGAGCGGCTGTGGAGTCACGGGGTGGGGCGGTTCGGCCTGGCCGACCTGGAACCCGGTTTCGACGGTGCGGTCCGCACAGCGGAGCGGCTTCTTGCGGTGTGCGAGATGCGTTTCGTCCGGGACTTCGCCAGGTATTCGGGCAAGGAGGGAGGGCGGTGACGGACGACCTGCAATGCAGGGGGGGGACGCGGCACGGATTGCGGACGTGGAGGGGGGCCCGTGAATCGTCGAGAGTGGGACGACGTGCTGACGGAATACGGTATCCGGTTCGGCTACCCCAGGGTGCTGGGCGCGTACCTGGGAGTGAACGCGGTGCCCGACATCTGGATGCTGGTGGATTCCGCGGACTGTGCCACGCTGCGAGCGGAGATGATCCAGGACAACCACGACTGGAACAGCACGCTCCTTTCCGCGGACGGCCGGCACCGGATTGCCAACACCGGGCTGTGCCCGGAGAGCGTCGTCCTGGACCGCCGTGAGCTGATGGCCGCGCAGATGATGGCCATCGGCCGGCAGCCGGGCAGCATGCTGCTGGCCTATCCTTCGGCCGTGGCATCGATGGTCGGAGTGGACTACGACTCGATCTACCGGCGCGTGGAGGATCGCATGGGAATGCCCGTGGTGACGATCCGTCCGGTCGAGGCGCTGGGCGACTGGTGCTCGGGCTATGCCCAGGTCATGGAGGCCGTGGCGCAGAACGTCAAGCTGCCCGAGGTCGGGAGGCGTCCCGGGGCAGTGGCCATCGTCGGCTACCTGTGGGACCGCAGCGAGGGGGACCACGAGGCCAACGTGGCGGAGCTGGGGCGAATGCTGTCCGGTGCAGTGCACCGATTTGCCGCTGGGTCTCTCCGCCTCGGCCGAGTGGCTCCGGACGGTGGCCGGGGCCGCCGATGGGGCGGCAGCCGCAGAGGGGAACGGGAAAGGGGACGGGATTGGGCATCTCACCACTTCATCGGCCGAGGAGGGAAGTGCCGGCCCGTTTGCGAAGAGGGCTGAAGCCTGGCTCGGAGCGGAGCTGCCGGTGTACTACAGGAAGCTGCGGAAGGCTGTCTCCCGCTGGTTTCTGAACCGGGAGTTCCTGGTTTGCACCGAAAGCCACCTCGCTGCGGCCGTCACGCGCATGCTGCGGGAAATGGGCGGGGTCGTGAGGCTCGTCGCTCTGTCCGGTCCCCAGGTGACGGTGGATGCCGGCGCATCGGGAATCGTGATGCACTCCCCCAGCCTCCGGGAGCTCTGGCTCGAGACCCAGCGGGTGACTGAGGCTGCCCAGCGTCTCCCCGTCCTCATCGCCAACGAGCAGGCAGTCGGCAGCATCGCGACCCTGGCCGTGGGCGGAGTGTTCCTCGGCTTCCAGTCCCCCGGAATGCACTGCCTCTTCGATTCTCCCTTCCTGGGACTTCGGGGTACCCTCTGCCTCACCGACCGCATCGTGAATTCGGTTCCCCTGTCAATGTCCCTGCACCGATAGCATCGGGGGCGGCAGCGGTATCGATGTCGCTACCCTTTCGGCAGCGGAGCATCGCCGGAGAGCGAATGTGAAGATCCCTCTGCGGGAACGGAATCACGATCCCGTTCTCGCGGAACGCAGCGTCGATCGCGAAGTTGATGTCGCTGATGGTCGAGTTCTTGACAGCGATGTCCTCCGTGAAGACGAGCAGCTCGAAAGTGAGCGCACTGTCCCCAAAACCGGTGAAGAGCACGTTGGGAGCAGGATCCTGGAGCACCCGGGGGTGCTTGCCGGCAAGCTCGACGAGCACGTCCTTCACCCTGTGCACGTCGGTCCCGTACGCCACCCCCACGGGGATGTGCAGCCGCACGACATTCGAACCGTGGCTCCAGTTGACCACGCGGCCTCCGACGAACTCGCTGTTGGGAACGATGACCGTGACGCGATCGCGGGTCTCGAGCATCGTGGCTCGTGCCCGAATCTCCTCGACCCGCCCTTCGAGCCCCCCGGCGTCGACGAAGTCCCCCTTCTTGATCGGGCGCTCGAACAGGATGATGAGACCCGAGATGAAGTTGCTCGCAATGTTCTGGAGTCCGAAGCCGATTCCAATACCGATGACTCCGGCAAACAACGCCAAGGCGGACAACCCGATGCCGACGTATTCCAGCCCCAGCGCAAATCCGCCGAACAGCACCAGGTACTTCACCACCGCCAGGATCGCGTGCTGAATGCCGATGTCCCACGCAAAGTAGGTGAAGATGTAGCCGGTCAGGAAGCGTGCGATGAGTCGGTTGACGACAATCGTGACCACGAACACGCCGATGAGCTTGCCGATCGACAGCAGAGTGACCTCGGTTTCTCCGACGGTGAACAGCACCGTGGTCAGCACGGCCCCGATGCGGTCGAAGCCGAAGACCGATCCCCAGATGTTGGTCAGTGTGACGACGAGCAGCACAAGCCAGATGGCCAGCGCACCGGCAAGGAACGTCAGGAACAACGTCGTGCGCAGCCAGGGCGGCGCCTCGGTACCACGCTTCCGGATGGGCCGCAGTGACACCTTCCCGAGCAGGTAGGAGAACAGGAGCGCCGCGCCCAGCATCAGGATGCTCACGCCGATTCGCCAGGCGTACCACCACGCGTCACGCCGACTCATCTCGTAGCGATCCTGGTAGAAGCGGACCAGCTCCGCACACCACTCCATCTCCCACTTGCGGGCCCCGATCTGGTCGTACAGGTCGAGCACCTGCTTGTAGCCGTCGAGGATCGAGGCCGCCAGGTTCTCCTCGCCCTGAGCGGGCTCCTGCAGCGACAGGTGCTGGTATTCCTGGCGCCATGCCTCCCGGCGCTTCTCGAGCTCCTCGCGGGCCTTGGCCTGGCGGTCGGCATCGAGATACCACTCGAACGCCTCGACGAAGTCGCGGGATGGGGGCGAGAACCGAAGCAGGCTCTGGAGCGCTCCCACGGCGGCCGTGCGGAACTTCTCCACCTGGAGCTCGACGTCGAGAACGTAGAGACGATGCTGGAGCACCGCGAGCTTGACATCCCACTCCTTGGCCGGCGTGAAGACCCCCTGCCCCTCGGAGCCCGCCGGAGGATTCAGCCGCAACAGCTTGAGCTCCTTGCGCACGCCCTTCTCATCGTCAGTGATCCGCTTGGCCGCCGTCTTGAAGCGGTCCTCCGCCGTCACGATGTCCGTGTCCCCCACGGTCAGCGATTCCATGACTTGCGGGCGGGCGGCCTCCAGGCGCACCAACTCCTCTTCCCCATCATAGATCTGCAACCGGACGCGCGCGAGCTGAGCCTGGATGTGACCCGCTACATGGCTGCGCAGAGTTTTGCGGTACGCATGGAGCAGCGCCAGCTTGCGGGTCAGCTCGTCTCGGAGCTCCATGGTCTTCTGCCGGCTCGTCGCATCGCCGGCCCATTCCTCCAACTCGGGGAGCGGGTAGCTCGGCTTCTTCTCCTTCATCCGCTGCTCGAGCTCCTCGTTCAGCCCGGCCCGGCGGGCCTTGAGCAGCGACAGCGAGATGCTCGTCATCCGCAAGTCGCCCATGTAGCGGAGGATCTCGTCCAACACCAACTTGCCGGCCGGTCCGGCCGGAGGCGGATTGCTCAGCACGTCCAGGAGGCGGCGGGCCTGCGACAGCCCCTCGGTGGTCTCGGCCTGCGCCTGCCGGAACGTTTCGATGAGGAAGGTCAGCGTGTCGTACAGCTCCTCCATCATTTCGACCGAGACTTCGAGCTGCGGCAGCAGGGCCGGATCGACGTCCGCCAGCACGGGCCGGTCTCCCCCTTCCGGAACCTTCCCTTCCTTCTGGGTGCGCTCGGCCAACTCGTCGCGCATCCTGCGCAGCTCGGCCAGCCGGGCCCCCGCAGCATCGGAATCCTCCTTCCAGCGCAGCAGGTTGGCCTGCTCTTTGAGTAGGCTCTTCTCCGTCTCCTCGAGCTCGGCCACGATCTCCTGGACCTTCTGTGCCGTGGGAGTGGAGGCCCCGAGCGAGATCGCCGGCTTCTTGACGTCGGCGCCGGGCAGGGGGAGCTGGGCGCGTGCGGAACCGACGAACGTGCACAGTGCCACGCAGGCGCAGGACGCGATCATCCACGGGGTTGCGGGGATGTTCTTCATGAGTTGTGAGCCTCCTCCCAGCGTCAGGGGGTCACTTCCTGGACGACGAGCAGCTTGTCCGCTGCCACGTCCGCGAGCTTCGTGACTTTACCAGACGGCCAGGAAACGATCAACTCGGGCACGGTCTTGGCGCTGCCCAGGCCGAAGTGAAGCACGCTGCTGTTCTGGCAGCCGACGCCTGTGCCACCCTCGACCTGGCGTACCAGCGTGCGGTCCGTGAGCTTCGCGGTGACGACCGCACCGATAGCGTCGCGGTTGGAGACCCCGTCGGTCTTGCCCGGAACAGCCCCGCCGACCAGCTTCACGGCGAGGTGGTGGCCGCCCTGCGGGTCCTGGTTGACGAACAGCCGGTTGGCGATGAGATCCACGTCGAAGTCGCCGTCCACGTCGGCAGCGGCAGCACCCCAGCCGTTCAGGTGGAGGATGCCGGCATGGTACGTCCGGTCAGCAAAGCCGCCCTTGCCGTCGTTGTAGTAGAGGAACGACCTTCGCCCCTCGTAGACCGACGTCAGGAAGACGTCGAGGTCGCCGTCGCCGTCCGCGTCGAGCAGGACCGAGTCGGAGTGGGTTTCGTCGTAGACGATCCCCTTTTCCGGCGGCTCGAACCCGGCGAACGTGCCGTCCCCGTTGTTGAAGTACAACGTGGTCGGATCGGAGAACTCGATGAAGCGCGGGTGGGCCAGGTTGGGGACGACGAGGTCGAACAGCCCGTCACCGTCCAGGTCGCCGAAGCTCGGGCCGATGGTGTGGCCGTAGGCCCCCTGCTCGAAGATGCCTGCGACGCCGGCCTTCTGCGCCACGTCCTTGAAGCCCTTCATCCCTCCCTGGTTGTTCCAGAGCTGGTTCGGGTCGAGGCGGTAGTTGCCGACGTAGACGTCCTGATCGCCATCCTCGTCGTAGTCGGCCGCGCACACGCCGCGACCATGATAGAAGAGCGGCTTGACCGGAATCCCTGGTGTCGCCGTCGAGGTCGAACCAGACCACCCCCTGGCTGTTGGCCGGAATGGCGATGCCTGCCTCCTCCGTGGCGTTGGTGAATGAGCCGTCGCCGTTGCTGTGGTACAGGAACGGCTTGCCTCCGATGCCGAGGATGTCTCGGTGGCCGTCATTGTCGTAGTCACCCCAGACGGTCTCTCCACCCAGCCCGGTCAGCCCAGCCGCTTCCGAGACATTGGTGAACGCACCGGTACCATCGTTGCGCCAGAGGCTTCCCCCGGAAAGGAAATCCTCGTCGCCGTCGTTGTCATAGTCGCCGAACGACACGTGACCTCCCACGTTGAGCGTCTCGACGCCCTGGTCCTCGAATTCATGCGTCTCGACGACCTCGTCGGCCTCGATCTCGACCCTCATGAGCCAGACGAGCGGCTCGTCGTTCGGACCGCTGAACGCGCTCATGGTGGGGAAGCACTCCATCAGGTCTCCGGGGATGTCGCCGATGATGCCTCCGTAAGCGGGATAGTCACCCGGGAACGTTGGGGCGGGCGGTGCCAGCCCGACCCGTGCTTCACCCTCCTGCTCGAACAGCACGAAGAGCTCGTCGTAGCCCAGCAGGTGCCAGTCGAGCTTGCCCACGGAGAAGACACGCCAACCGGGCTTGTCCGAGACCTCCATGAGGTAGGGCTTCCCAACGGGGAAGGGGTCTTTGCCGGTGTTCTCGTCCAGGCACGGGTAGTGGCCGCCCGGGAAGCCGGTGGACAGGCCGAGCCCCCGAGGCGGATCGCGCCCGCTGCCTCTCCGGTGTACACGAAGATGCGCGTCACGCGGCCGGGATGAGGCATGCGGAACCGCTGGTACGGCTTGAGATAGAGCATGGCCCCTTCGTAGGGCTGGTCGTAGCTCCCCTTCGAGGGGAAAGGCACCTCCGTGGTTCCGTCCCAGGCATCGTGCGAGAGGATATAGCAGTTGTCGCACGAGGGTTTCAGCTCGTCCACGGCGGCCTCGTTCACGGTGCGGAACGGGGGCTCGACGACTTCCGGAAGCACCTCTTCGCCCTGCATGTCCGTGGGCACGGT
>VGRX01000265.1 GCA_016875215.1 Deltaproteobacteria bacterium | reverse complement strand
CCCCCCCCACCAGCGGCACATCTGCTCCACCCCGGGTAGGCCTGCCGGCCAACCCGGGGCTGGTCCGCCACTCACGGCCCGGGAAGCGCATCGGCCGTCAGGTTGCCCGCACCCACGGTACGTCTTCATCCCCGCACCAGCGGCCGTTCGTCCGACTGGCGCCGTCCGACGTGTCCGACGTGTCCGATTCCGTTCGTTGGTCCGACGTGTCCGACTGGCGCCGTCCGACGTGTCCCACCACGGCATCAGCAACACACCGGCCTTGCAAGTCGATGGCTTTGGACCGGGGATTCTTGGACGAGTCTACTTCCCCTCCAACTCCAGGAGAACCCTGTCCAGGAACTCGTCCATGATCTTGCCCGTAGGCTTGGGAAGGAGGGCCTCCAGAGCTTCGGCCTGGTCCGCCAGGTCTTGGACCTTTCCGGGGGCGGTGACCTTCCCCCCGGCCTGTTCGAGCAGCAGGTCGAGGGCAAGCTCGCCCGCCTTGCCGTAAGCGGTCAGCTTGGACGTCCACGGGACAAGCTCCGCGGCCAGGCCCGGCAGCACCCCTTCCGATGCCAGGCCGTCCTGCACCGACCGGTAGGGGACGAAGAACTGCTCCCGCAGCGCCAGCGCGGCCGCGTCGGGGGCGTCCTTCGCCTCGATTGACTCCCAGAGCTCCGCCACGGCCTCGGCAAGCTCCGGTGCGGCGCTCCCTTCGAGCATGGCGCAACGATTGGCCATGGCAAGCGTGTAGAGCGCGTCGGCTCCCTCCTTGCCGCCGAGGAGGCGGGACGCGCTCCGCATCGACTCCGCCGGTACGTAGCGCTGAGGGTTCCACGAGTAGTCGGCAGCGGTAGCCACCGCAGGCAGCGACGAGTACGGCAGCGGCATGGCGTTGAACGCGATCCCCGACAGCCCCTGGAGCAGGTCGGGCGACCGGCCCACCAGCGGCCCGAGAAAGAGCACCCCGGTCTTGTTCGCATCATCCGACACCGGGTAGTTGTCTCCGAGCAGCGGCTTGCGCTGCATCATCCCGGCGGCTTCTTCCGCATCGGCAAGCGAGATCGCCGTGTTGCCGATTTCGCGGCCCGTCCACGCGATCTCCCAGTAGTCGGGCAGTGCTGCTGCGAACACAGGCCAGGCCGTTGCCGCCCGCGGGTGATTGGTATAGTACTCGACCGGCACGTAGACCAGCGCCACATCCGGGTGGGCCGCCCTGAGCGCCTCGCCCAGCCTCGGAACGAAGTCGGCCTGCGCTGCCGTGTAGTCCGCAAAAGCCTGGTCATCGGGCGGGATCAGCTTGTCCGAGACGTCGTCGTAGGCCAGTGCGAGGCAGTCGATCCCCTGTGCGACGGCCGCCTCGAACTTGCCCAGCAGCACCGCCATGTCCTCGTCGCTCGAGTAATGGAACAGCCAGGAAGGGTGCATCTCGAGGCAGATCCGGACGTGGTGGCGCCGTCCCGCCTCCGCCAGCGCCTCGAAATGGGCCAGATCGTCCTGCTCGAACGGCAGCATCCAGGCCGTATTGATCAGCGGCGCGGCCTTCGGGGCATACAGGTAGTGCGACAACCGGAGCTCGCCGGCCAGCGCAACCATGTCCAGCCGGGCCTTGGGCCCCCACGGGGTCCCGTAGAACCCCTCGATGAGCCCCCGCATGGCAATGGCCGGTCGATCGAAGATGCGCACGGAGCGGCCCGATGCCGGAGAGGATTCCGTAGCGTCCTGTCCGCCCCCGCCTCTCTCCTCCCGTCCCGGGCGAACATCGGGGAGTCCGGCAAGACCCGCCCCCATCACCTGCCGCAGCGTCTTCAGGCCATAGAACCTTCCAGTCTCCTCCCCGGCCAGGAGGTGAACCACCAGGGTCGTTCCCTTCACCTCCACATCCAGGAAGTAGGCTCCTGGAATCACCCCTGCATCGAGACTGCACACGGTCTGCAGTGCGGCCCAGTCCGCTTCGTCATGGAGCTGGATTCGGACCGCGACATCCCCTTCCCCGTTCCCACCCTGCCGGAGCCCCGCGGCCTCGGCCAGCGCGTCGAGCTCCGCCGCAGCGTCCTCCCCCGGCCCGATGACCTCCAGGCGGGTTCCGTTCAGTGCCACCGGCTCCCCCCATCGGTACACCGCAAACGGCTGGGGGAGCAGAGGAACCCGCTCCGACAACGGCACATCGGTCGGGCAGAGGGATGCCGCATCGAAGCTGTCCCGCGGCAAGACATCCCCTGCGACCGAGTCCTCCGCGTCACGAACGTCCCCGGCCCCTGAGGGGGAGCCCGAGCACGCGCACAGGCACACCGCCGTAGCGAACAACAGCGTCAGCCGAGTCTCCATTCCTTCCCCCGAACAGTCACTTGCTTGCTGCCATGGCTCCCCGATGGCGTCCGACTCAGCCCTCTCGGTGGGTCCTCACCCAGTTGGCGGCCCTGCATACCAGCTCCGCAGCAGTTGGCCGGAACAACCGGTTCGAGGCATGATGCTCTTCTCCGACTCCGGCCCGAATTCATATGCCGGGCGGCTCGGGTTGTCAAGAACGCAGGATTCCACGGGTCGTTGGCTCTGGTGTAAACGAAACCGGAACCCCTCCTTGCCGCCTCCGTTCCATTCTGGTACAAGGAAATGAGCTTGATGGCAAGAGGGGTGGTGGGATGCGCAGGTACCGATTTGTCTTCCTCGTGACGCTGATTGCGCTCCTGGGCTCGTGCTCGGGTGGCGGGGGGGGCGCAGACACCTACGAGAGCTGGTGGCAGTTCCCCAAGGACGTGCCGATCGAGAAGGATGCCCCCGGCCCGGATGTCGAGGCGGTCGGCGAAGAGTTGCGTCCCGACTCCGACATCGTCGACGAGCCCGGCGACCACGACGTCCTCTCGGACGGCCTGCCGGAAATCGACGACGTCCCGGACGTCCAGCTTCCGGACGAGCTTGCGCCCGACGTGGAGGACATCAAGCAGCCCGACACCGATCCGGGGACCTATCCGTTCGAGGCTTTCGGGCCGCTCACGGTCAGCGCCAAGGGGCTCATCATCGCGGGCAAGTACCTGCAGATGCGGTTTGCCGAGGTCAGCTACTGGAAGTTCCCCGCCTCCCGCTGGGATGCGCTGCTCGACCAGGTCAAAGAGGCCGGCTTCAACGGAGTCTACACCTCGGCCTGCTGGCGCCGCCACGAGACCACCCCCGGGGCACTGGACTTCTCGACCGGCAACCTCAACCTCGCTGCCTTCCTCCAGAAGGCGCAGAGCCGCAACCTGTACATCTACTTCCACGCCGGACCCTGGATTGCGGGCGAGGCAGCCGGCTGTCTTCCGGACCGCATCGGCCCCGGCGGCGACGCGATCCCGTCGCCGATGGCGGACAACAAGATCGCCATCCGGATGACCGACGCGGACTGGCAGAATTCGGCAGCAGCCTGGTTCGACCAGGTCAATGCCCAGGTGGTACCCTACCAGATCACGTCGTTCCCGGAGGGCAAGCTGGCGTTCTACCAGGTCGAGTCGCACTACGACCTGTTCTACTTCCTCCGGGACGCGCGCAACCGGGTCATGCAGGAGATGGCGGGGAGCATGCCGGTTCCGCTCAACCCGGGCCTGTACATGGCGCAGTTGCGGGATGCCGTGCAGGCGGATGGCATCAAGGTCCCGCTTGTCACGTCGCTGACCGGCGACTTCGAGAACGGGGGCCGTCGGATTGCCCAGACCGGCGATGCTCCCGGCATCTATCCGGCCTTCGACCTGGCAACGGACAGCCCGTACCAGTCCATGGAGCTCAAGCTCTGGAATCTGAAGAAGGAGATGCGCAACACAGCGCTCCACGGCCAGGTGTACATGGCGGTCCCGGGGATCGCCGTTGGCATCCTGCCGTCGCCGGTGCACATGGCGAGGGCGCTGATGGCCGGTGCGGACGTCGTCGTGGTGCGCGATTTTGCCGCCTCGGTCCTTCCGCCGGACGCCTCCGCTGTCAGGGACAACGCGACGGGCCTGTCGGTATTCTCGAAGCTGGACAAGGCCAGGCCCGCGGTGACCCCGCCCCGGGCCGACCCGGCCTCCCCGATCTCGCTCTCCGGAGTGCCGAGGCGTTCCTTCGAAGCGTTCCGCCACCTCAACCTGATCTTCGACCGTGTCGGTCCGATGATGGCCAATCGAGATCTGCCCCACCGAATCGGCCCCAACAACTCCAACCCGCCGCTGAAACTGACGGTGAGCCTGCCGTCCGTCGGGGCCATCGAGGACAAGTACAAGGCTCCGGCCCCCGGCGTCGCGGGCGGGGTCACCGAGCTGTTCGGCGACCACTTCGACGAGTGGTTCCTCTCCCCCTCCGAGCCGACCGGCCGCGCCACCTATTTCTTTGATGCCTCGGACGGCACGATTCTCGTGCACCTGCTCAACCTCGATGTGCTCAAGGAAGGCAAGAACCTGCACTCACGCTATGACCTCCTCACCAAGATCACGTATGCAGGGGCCACCATCCCGAGGCATTCCAGCATCGTCATCCCGGCGTCGGACGACCAGGCCGGGGGCGAGGACGCGCTCGGGTGGGGGCAGAAGTTCCTCCTGGTCAACCACCCGCTGGGCGCCGGCTACCCCATGATGGAGTACTGCAGCGCCAACCTTGCCGCCATCCGCGAATTCAACGGCCGCCTGCTTCTGGTCGCCTACGGCAAGCCGCTCGTGAACGCCGACGGCACGTTCTTCACCGAGCCGGGCGAGATCTCGTTCGCCAACTTCCCGGGCATCCCCGACATCGTCCACAACTCGTTGCCGGGCGGCGGGCTCCACACCGACCCGGGGGGCAAGCTGGCCGTACAGTTCCAGCACGATTCCACCGGGTCCCTCGTGGTCGGGTTCGGCGGCGGGAAGCAGGTGCAGATCCTGTCCACCACCCTCGATGTCGCCCGCTCGCTCCACTTCGAGCTCAATTCCGACGCCACCGACATCGCTGCCCTCGGCCTTTCCAAGATCGATTCCGTGCAGCCGGACGGCAACGGCAAGCTGACCGTCTCGGGACGGGTGCAGCCCGGCGTGGACCGCCTCGTCTTCCTGATGACCAAGGCTCCGGACAAGGTCACCGTGGACGGCAGCACCGCGGCATGCAAGTGGACCGACTACGCCAACATGCTCGATTGCAAGCTCTCCGGCCCGGTGGCCGGGCCGCCGGAGCTGATTCCCCACGGCGACCTGTACGTCAGGCAGGAGGGGTACTTCGGCGCACCGGAAGACGTGGGCACGGCCGAGTTCCCGGACCATTTCCTGGTGCAGGCCGGCGTCCCCGTGGCCATGGATGCGCTGGACCAGCCTGCGACGTTCGGCGTGGGCTGGTATCTCACCAGCGTCGAGCTGGGACCGGTGGCCCCCGGGCAGGACGGGTTCCTATCGGTGGGCGGGGGGGCCGACGTGCTCACCTTCTTCGTGAACGGCCAGTACGCCGGCAGCGCGGTCGCGCTTGGAAACGTCCCCATGTCCTCGGGAGATACCCTGTCCGGAACCAGCGAGATCGGATTTCGCGTCCCGGCCGGCCTGTTCGTCCAGGGTACCAACCAGGTCGCAATCCGGGCCTTCGCTTTCGGCCGCAGTCCCCTGTCCATGTTCCCCCTGTACAGCACCGCCCCGATCCTGCCGCCCAATCTCGATTCCAGGTCATCGAAGATCCCGCATTTCGCGGTCGAGGGCCTGGATCCGGCAGCGCACAAGGGGATCTGGGGGCCGTCCAAGGTCGTGGTCGGGGCCGTCTCCGCACCGCTGTCCGGTGAGTGGAAGACGAGCCGGGGGAATGCGTCGGGAACCGGCGTGACGGCCGGCATGCTCAAGGGGTGGCACAACCTCGGCCCCGACGCCGGAGCACCCGCAAATGCCGGCTTCTCCACGACCAACCCCGTGGGCGAGGCCACCCCCCTGGCGCTCCAGGACGGGCAGATGTCCTGGGCCACCTTCGTCTTTTCCAAGTCGGCCCTCGCTCCCTGGGAAGGAACCCCCGAAGTGGTCCTCGAAGGGAAGAGCGCACTGGCCGTCGTCTTCCTCAACGGACAGGCCGTCGGCGTGTGGGCCTCGGACGAGCCGGCGCTGAGCCAGGGGCTGCACTCCAGGCTGCTCCAGGGGGCTGGGACCCGCCAGCTCCTGGCCGACCTGGGATTCGCGGACTTCTTCACCGCCACACGCTCCCGGATTCCGTTGCCCCCCGAGCTGCTCCAGGGGGACAACCGCGTCACCCTCATGCTGCTGGACATCTCCCCGCCGCAGCAGGCCGACCTGACCCTGCCCTCCGTCGGGACCGTGTCCGGGCAGGGGATGCTGACCCGCCTCGACCTCGCCTGGAACCGGGATGAGCCCGAGAACGGTCAACCCGGGGCGGCCGGCGCCCTCGTAGGAAAGCCGATGGTCATCGAGTTCCTGCCCGGGCTCTAAGGATCCCGGGGAATTACTTGACAACTCTTCGCACGTGCGCTTTGATCTGGCGTGGCGTAGTGGCGTATGAACAGAATTCGCCGAAAAA
>VGRX01000264.1 GCA_016875215.1 Deltaproteobacteria bacterium | reverse complement strand
GGCAGGCACGAGGGCAGGCACGGGGGCCTGCCCCTACGGGGCCGATTCGATTTCGGTGGTCCGGCAGGCACGGGGGCAGGCACGGGGGCCTGCCCCTACGGGGCCAATTCGACCTCGGTGGTCCGGCAGGCACCGGGGCAGGCACAAGGGCAGGCACGGGGGCCTGCCCCTACGGGGCCGATTCGATTTCGGTGGTCCGGAAGGCACGGGGGCAGGCGCGGGGGCAGGCACGGGGGCGGCGGGGGGGGCAGGCAGGGGGGCCTGCCCCTACGGGGCCAATTCGATTTCCGTGTTGGGGCCTGACGTTCCGGTGGGGTTGGGGCGGTCTGCGAAGATATCCTTGACCGCCACCTTGTGGTACTTCGGATCCTGGGTCACGTCCAGGCCGCGCTCGGTGAGCGGGAACTCCTCGGTGCCGGGCCACTTGCCCTCGTCCTTGGGAAGACCGCAGGTGTACTTGTAGCGCAGCATCGTCCCCGGAGCGAACCCGAACGTGGCGGTCCAGATGCCGTCGTTGGCCTTCTTGTCCGGTGCTTCGCCGTTGTCCACCATGGGGATCTTGTTCGGGATCCAGTTGGCCAGAGCATCCTGGTTGCCGGAGATGTAGATCACGCCGTTGCCCTTGGGCGGCGGCGGCGTCTCGATGTTCACGTAGGCATTGATCGGCACCACCTTGCCGGTCACGTCGACCTCGAAGGTCACGTACACCAGCGTAGTGATATCGTCGAACACGACCTTGCCGCCCGAATACGGGGCCGTGTCGATGGCCTTTGTCCCTTCCGAGGCCACCGCCATGATCTCCAGCGGATCGCCGAACTCCATCTCCAGTGCGGCCAGGGGGATCTTGAATTCGAGCAGTTTGCCGCCCGGGACCGGGCCGCCCAGCTTCATGGTCGTGGCCGGAGTCGAAACCCATCCATCGTTACCGTCAGCCTTGCCGAGCAGGAGCTTGGGGGGTTTGGAGGAGAAGTCCACCCTGATCTCCCACGCTGCACCGGCGGCGGAGAACTGGATCGGCAGGCCCTGCGAGGTCTTCTTGTTGACCTTGTTGGCCGTGAACTGGCCCGTCTGGGCATTGGTGATGTGCTTGTGGGTCGTGTAGACGGTCACGTTGTAGTTGGTGGACAGCTTCGCGGAAAGGTCCTCGTTGAACAGCAGGGCCAGGTAGAAGTCCTGCCCCAGGTACCCATAGTAGACCTGGGCGATGTCGTCATCCGGCCCGGCCATGGTGCCGCCGGAGTCGTTGTCGTAGAAGAACCCTCCGTCCTCGTCCCACTCTCCCTCGTTGGGAGTGAACATCCCGTCGATGGTCGGTGCCTTGCCGAACGGCCCGGACATGGCCTGCGCCTTCTTCTGCACGATGGGGGCGTACTCGGGCACGTCGTAGGTGGGCTTGCCCATCTTCTCGAGCGCCAGGTTCATGAACGTGTACATGCCGGTCAAGTGCGTACGGAAAGCCTTGTCGAACGGCGTGTCGTCATTGGCCGGCGAGGTCATGTCCGCGCCGTACCACCAGAACCAGTCGCTCCCCTCGGCAGCGTAGATCTCGTCGAAGGCCTTCCAGACGTACCACTCGAGCGAGTCCTTGTCCGAAGGCTCCGGCGCCTGCGGGTTGGGCTGGGACAGGCCCGACATCTCGAGCACCTTTCTGGCCCCGTACAGGTACTCCCAGGCCTGGTTCTCCTCCCCCTCGCCGATCCAGATGCCGAAATTGCCTCCGATCCACGAACCCGGGAACAACGGCTCGAGCTCCTTCTGCTGCGTGACCGGGTGAGCCGGGATCCCCCGATCGGGGTTGCCCTGGATGTACTCGGACATGGTCACCGACACGATCTCGCCCAGTTCGAACGACTCGGACAGGTCGCCATAGAGCGCATGGAAGAAGCTCTTCCCGTCCAGATCCTTCTTGTAGGATTCCCACGCATTCTCGCCGTCGAGCACCACGACCACGAGCCGGTCCGAGCCGCCGAAGTTCGGTGCATGGGCCAGGACGTCCTTGAGGAACTCGCCTGCTGCCACTTCCCCTTTGAGCATCTGGAAGGTGAACCCGACCTTGTTGGACAGCCCGGTATCCCGGAAGATGATCACCATCTCGTCATCGGTGGCGCCTGCAGTCCCATCCTGCTTGTCCACGTCGATCTTGTACGGGATGTAGGGGGTTGCGTTCCCGCCGCCGACCACCTTGCTCTTGTACAGCACGTCGGAGTCGGTCGCGGTCCAGAGCAGTCCGGCATCGATGAGAATCTCGACGATGTCTTCGGCAACGCTTCCTTCGCCGCACCACATGCCGAGCGGCGGAATGCCCCAGATCGACTCGTGGTACGCCTTGGCCTTGAGCACGTGGGCGTAGGCATCCTGAGGATAGCTGTAGGCCGGGTTCGGGAGATTGTCGAACGGCTGCCCCTGCTTGGCCAGGTCCGTGTTGTGGATCAAGGGAAGGATCGGATGGTAGAACGGCGTCGTCGTGATCTCGATCTGCCCCTGCTTCGTCGCCGGGTCATACATCAGCGCCTTGTGGATGCCCACGATGTTGGCCATGATCTTGAATTCCTCGGCCACGAGCCGGTTGGCCAGCTCTTCCGAGAACCCGTTGACCATGTAGACCGCCATTGGATCACCTTCGGGATCCACGCCGGTGCTCTTGGTCACGACATCGGTCAGGTCCACCACCGACCCGTCGGGGAGCTTCACCGCTCCGTTCAGGAAGTCGGGGTCGATCCACGCGACCTCGAACAGGATCTTCAGCTTGAGGAAGTCCTCCTGGGTCAGCAGCGCGGGGTTCTTCTCCCGCAGCTCGATGTACTGGGGGAAGTGCTTCATCATGATGTCCGAGGTGCTCACGCACGCCCATGGATCCTTGTAGAGCAATCCGAGCTGCTTCTCGGTCGCGGTCTTGGGCGTGGGTGTGTCCTCGAGCAGCAGGTCGATCCACGGGTCGGTCCGCCCTTTCCACTGGGCGAGGAACGCTGCCTCGTCCACCGTGCCCTTCGCCGCATCGACGTACGGGCCCAGCCGCTCGACGTAGTAGTCCAGGAGCTGGATCATCATGACCGGCGTGATGTTCATGTTCACGTGGACGTCGGGGTAATCCTCGAGCATCGAGGCCATGTCGTAGTAGTCCTTGGTCGCGTGCTTGCGCACCCAGGGTCCGGTCAGCTCATCCTTGACCGGGTCGAGGTAGAACGGCTGGTGCTGATGCCACACGATGGTCAGGTACACCGACCGCTTGATCACGGCCTTGTTCGCCTTCTGGTCGACGACGTTGCCGGCCAGGTCCTCCACCTTCTGGACCAGCACCGTGTACGTGAACGCGGAGTTCACCTGCGACGGGTTGGACAGCGTGAGATGGGCGAACTGTTTGTAGACCTCGACCTTCGACAGGCCGACCTGGCTCATGTCCGAGCCGGTGATGCTGTAGTTGGCCAGCTCCCCGCCGGTCCCCGGATCGATCGGCTCGGAGAACCGCACCGACACGGTCTGCCCGTCTGCGGAGAAAGCCCCGGTCACCTGCGGCGGAATCTCGTCCACCTCGGGCTTGTCGTCGGGGGCTTGCGGCACGTCGTCGACCAGGTCCGGCGGCATCTCCCCGTCCGGCAGCACAGGGGCGTCACCGACGATGTCGAGCACCGCTCCGTCCGGCCCCACGGGGACCACGTTGCCGTCCGGCAGCACCCGTACCTGCCCGTCCCATCCCGGAATGTCATACTCGGGCTGGTACGGGGCGGGCTTGGTGCCGCAGGAAGAGGTCGCCAGTGCCAGGATCGCCCACAGAACAACGACTCTCGACATCGCTTCGCCTCACCGCTCAGTCGGCCGATCGTCCGCCCTGGCCCTTGCCCCGGCGACCATCGACCATCGACCATACCCTCACATCACGTTCACGACCGCAACGATCGCCACTTCCTCGATCTTCTCGGGATTGAAGAACTGCGGCAGCGTCTGGTTGCAAAGTCCGTCCATGCCGCCGTAGGCGTTGGTCACCTTCACGAACAGCGCCACCTTCTTGCCTCCGGCCGGCTTCCCGTTCGGGAAGAGCGTGGCCATCGGGATTGCGGCTTCGAGCATGTCCGCGGTGCAGGCCACGGTCCCCTGGAGCCAGGGGAAGTTGTTGGTCGGCTCGAGCCCGCGCCACCCGACGTACGTCGAGCCGCCCAGATCCTCCCCTTCGAGGAAGGAGGCCATCCCCCGGCTTCCGAACGCAAGCTCGGCCCCGAAGCCGGGCACGCTCACGCTCACCATGTTGCTGAGCGCATCGTCCAGATCGCCGTTTCCCTTGTTGTCGAACAGGAGGTTGAGCTGGGAGATGCCCGTGCCCGCAGGGTAGTCGGCATCGAGGTAGCCGACGATGTAGTTCTGCGCCTCGACGTAGCCGTACACCGCGACGTAGAAGTAGTCGTCGTCATAGGCCGCATACAGCTCCATCAGCGCGTTCTTGGTGGGGTCCCAGTTGCTCTCGAGCCCGTTCGTCGTGACCAGCATCTCGCCGGGCCACTCGGACATGTCGCCGTCGCAGTCCGGTGTGAACTGCAGCGTATAGGTCAGCCCGCCGCCCAGCGTGTTGCTCTTGCCGTCCGGGTTCTTGACCGTGAGGTTCACTTCGCCGGCCTCGTGCTTGGGCGCGGTGAACACGACGGTATCCTCGGTGACGTTGGCCGTGGGCACGACCTGGCCGCCCAGGGTCAGCTCGAGCCCGGCCCCGAATCCGGCCCCCGAAATCGTGACCGTCGTGCCGCCCAGCACCGAGACGGCAGCAGGCTTCACGCCGAGGATGATCGGACCGTCCCCGGGTTCCTTGACGTCCCATGTCCCGGTCTTGTCCATGGCAAGACCGTTGGTGCTGCCGTCCGAGTCGGCGTACGTCCAGTTGGTTCCGTCCATCGAGAAACGGAAGGCGAAGCGGTACGAGCCGGGTGCGTCCGACTTGAGCGTCCCCTTCCAGACGTCGTTGTTGCCGCTTTCGCCGTGGTAGACGGCATCGGCCCAGGTCCACTTGGCCGGATCGGCCGGCAGGTCCGCGACCTCGGGCCCGTAACCGAGCTGCGCCTTGAGCCCGGGTCCCGCTCCATCCCCCGCTGTGATGCCGGGCTCCCACGCCTCCGCATAGGCCTCGCCGGCCGGCTTGCCCTTGAGGCTGGTCAACGCCAGGGGCGGGAAGAGGTTGGCATAGTCCACCTTGTTCGGCACATAGGTGAAGGCCCCGGCAAGCGACGTCTCCTGACCGTCGGAGTTGACCAGCTTCACGTCCACGCCGCCCAGCTCCCCGGACGGCGTGGTCGCCACGACATGGGTCGAGTCGATGAACTGGATGCCCGTGGCCAACCCCTTGCCGAAGAACACGGTGGGGTTGGGCAGGAAGTTCGCACCGTACAGGTTCACCGCAGTGCCGCCCGTGACCGGCCCCGTCCCGGGGTCGATGGAATCGAGCTGCGGCGCCTTGGCCTCCTCGATGTAGGTGAACCCCTTGATGAAGGTATCGGCGCCGCCGTCCGGGTTGGTCACCGTCACGGCCGTCTTGCCCGCGGCCCCGGCCGGTGTCACGCAGGTCAGCGACGTGTCGGACAGCACCGTCACGTTCTCCGCTGCCGCCCCGCCGAACTTCACGGTGGCCCCGTCCGCGAGCTGAGTCCCGGAAAGCGTCACCAGCGTCCCCCCTTCCACCGGCCCGGAGTCGGGCTCGAGCGACAGGATCTTCGGCTCGCTCTTCACCGTCACTTCCTGGCACTGGTGGTTGATGCATGAAAACCCCTGGCCGCACTCCTCGTCGAGGTCGCACCAGATCTGGCACTTGTGCTCCTTGCACTTGAGCCCTTCGTCGCACTCCTCGTCCGCGTCGCACCAGACCTTGCACTTGCCGTCGATGCACTTCTCCCCCGGGTCGCACTCGTTGCCTTCCGGAGTGCACTCGGGCTTGGGCGGCTCGCCGTCGCACTTGGCGATGACCGTGGTGTTCTCGGAAGTCCCCCAGGAATCCTTGTCGAACGTGATGTCGACCTCCTTCCACTCGCTGCCGAAGCAGCTCACGTAGACCCGCACCCCTTCCTTGACCCCCTTGACCGCGCCCTCGGTCAGCAGCTTGTACTCAGCGGCCATGTCCCACGTTTCTTCGGCCTTGGAGAACATCAGCGTGAACTGGCCGTGCTGGCCGTCGTAGAGCAGCCCCGTGTGCTTGCCCAGGTTCTTTCCCTGGACGAACGTGTAGATGCCGTCCCCCGCGACGTCGTCCCCCTTGTCCACGTCGGGTCCGGCATCCAGGATCTGCACCGGGGTCCACATGTTCATCGAGCCCTTGAGGTACACGTTGGGGCTGTCGTACTCGTTGACGAACTCGAACTCGGGGTGGAGCTGGGACAGGTCGATCGTGATCTTGATGTCGATGTCGCCGAACGGCTTGAGCTCGAGCCCCTGGACGTTGTAGACGCCGGTATCCCCGATCGGGACCGCGACCTCGCCGTTGGGCCCTTCCCCCC
>VGRX01000263.1 GCA_016875215.1 Deltaproteobacteria bacterium | reverse complement strand
CGTGCAGAGGCCCCGCAACAGCTACCTGGAGGTGCTCTTCGGTCCGATGGCCGGGAGGACTTTCACCCTGGCCAAGGACATGGTCGTCGTCGGGAGGGCCGATGATGCGGACTTCGTGCTCGACGACCCGACGGTCTCCCGTCGGCACCTGGCCATCCGGCGCCTCCCGGACGGCCTCCACCTGACCGATCTCGGAGGGGGCAACGGGACCCTGGTCAACGGCAAGACGGTTTCCGAGCTGATCCTCGATGACGGCATGACGGTCGAGGCCGGAACCACGGTGATGACCTTTCACGCAGGAGCACCTCCCGGGAGGAGCAGGGACGACGGCTCCCTTCACCTCCGCGACACGCAGGAGCTTCCCGTACTGGGCAAGGGGCACCCCGGGGCCTCCCAGACGTCGGGCACCGCTACGCAGCCGGAGATGCGGCAGGCGCGGCGGCATGGCATCCCGCCGTCGTCGCTCTCCCAGTTGGTATCGTGGGTCGTGGTCCTGGCGCTCGTCGTCGGGGGAGGAATGCTGGCCCTGTCGCTGCTGGATCACTCGGTCCCGCCCCGGGTGGACTCGAAGGAATCAGCCACCCCCGCGAGTCGCAACCCAAGGCTCGTGGCCCCGAAACTGCCGGTCGACGAGGGAAGGACTCTGTCCGTTGCATCGACCCCGGACGTGGCTCAGGAGCGGCTGCGGGTTGCAGTCGAATTGGAGACGGCCGGCAACCTGGCCGGCGCTCTGGCGGTGTACGAGGAAATCGATGCCCGCTACCCCGAGTTCATCCCCTCGGCCGGGCCGACCGTGACTGAACGGGTGGACCTGCTCAAGAAGAAGATCACGTTCGGTGAGTTGCTCGACCGCGCCCAGGCGCTGTTCGAGAAGGCCGATGCACAGCCCAAAGAGCTGCAGGACATGGAGAACGAGGGGGGGGTGTTTCCGGCCTCGGACAAGGAGTTCGGGGACAGGGTGCACAGACTCGCACAGGCGCTCCGGGAACGGGCAAAGGCAATCGAAAAAAACAAGGCCGAGGAGCGGCTCAGGGAAGTCGACGGAGAGCTCCCCCCGGCCCCGGAAGCCGGAACCGACACCCCGCCCCCGGTCGAGACGCCCTCCACAGGCGCGGACGAGGCCCGCAGCAACGCGAAGTCCTTGTACAGGAAGGGGAAGTTCGACGAAGCGGCCGCCCTCCTGCGCGAGGCGGGCTCCGGCCGGGACGGAGATTCTCTCGGACGGCTGGCCGGACGCATCGAGGCATTCGGGAAGACCTACCAGGAGGCGGTTGCCACGGCCCGCGACGCGGGGCTCGAAGAGGACGCTATCGACCTGCTGGAGAAGGCCCGGGTGCTCGATGCAGACCTGTACGGGGGCTACAAGGGCGAGCTGGACGACCTGCTCGCCTCGACCTCCGTTACCCTGGCCCAGCGGCGCCTCTCGGACGGGGACTACGCTTCCGCCCGCCGCATGCTCGACACGGCCCGCAAGTACCGCAGCTCGAACAAGGACGTGGGCAAGCTCGAGAACCTGTTCTCGTTCAAGGCCGCCCAGCTCGTCAAGCAGGCTCGGGAAGCCTCCGACCCGGCGGCGGCAGTCGAGCTTGCCGACCAGGCCATTGCCCTGGCCGGCGCCAACTCCGCTGCGGGCAACGAGGCCGCACAGATCAAGAAGAAGATGGCAGAGAAGTAGCTACTTCCTCGTCCTCTTGCGGAACACGAACAGGTAGTTGAACCCTCGCAGGAAGTAGTTGCCCTCGACCGCGGCCTTGCGGTGCATGGGCTGCGACAGGGTCCGGTTGTGACGCACGACGCAGACCACGTCGACCGGCTCCAGCTTCTTCCGCAGCAACTGGAACAGGTCGATCCCGATGGGAACGAAGCCCTTGTCGTGAACGTAGGAATCGCAGACGTACAGGGCCATGTGTCCGCCGGGGCGCAGGATCCGCACGATCTCGTCGAACACCTGCTCCATGGCCTGGAAGTAGGCCGGCGTGGCAGCATCGAGCCGCCCGATGCAGCGGGGATCGTCGGAGTACTTGATGTGCGTGGAGTAGGGGGGGTCGATGAACACGAACCCCGCCTTGCCCTCCTCGAGCGGCAGCTTTCGCGCATCGACCCGGAAGATGTCCTTTCGGGTCGGGGCCACGTCGTAGCCCAGTGCACGCCGGCCCAGGTCGCGGGCCACGTCGAGGGTGGTCCCGCTTCCGGCACACGGGTCGACCACGAGGTCTCCCTCCCGGGTATAGCGGTTCAGCAGGTTCCAGACCACGTAGCTCGGCGTCGCTCCGGGAAACGCGGGGTCTCCCTGGATTCCCTCCCCGTAGTTCTGCGAGGGATACTCCCACAGCGTGGTAGGCTCAATCTCGAGAGCGGGTCGTCCCGGCCGCGTCGGCTTCTTCCAGGCCATGTCGTCACCTCCAGGCCGGCCGCATCATAGGATGCCGCGACCCCGGGCGCAAGCGTCGAGCGGACGCTTTGGGCCCTGTCCCACATGATTGCCAATCCGGCCCAGCGCGCATAGAATCTCCGCAGGGTGCGTTGACGTCGGAGGGAAACATGACGGACGCAGGGATGGCCACGGTGCTGCTGGCGGAAAGCATCCAGCAGGCCCTGCAATGGAAGGCCGAGCACGGGGAGAAGGCCCGCTTTGCCGGGGGAGGGACGGACCTGCTCCTCCAGACCCGGTCGGGGAGGCTGAAACCGGAGGTGCTCATCGGGTTGCCGCCGGTCGCCGCGGAGGTGGAGGAGGAAGGTGGCGTCCTGGTGCTGCCTGCGCTGGCCACGCTGGCCGATCTTGCAGCTCACCCGTTGCTCCGAAGCCAGGTGCCGGTGCTGGTCGAGGCCATGAACCAGATCGGCTCGCCCCAGATCCGAAACGTTGCGACGCTGGCCGGCAACCTGTGCAATGCCTCGCCGGCAGCGGACTCGGCCCCGGTGCTGCTGGTGTATGAGGCATCGGTCGTGCTGGCGGGCGCGGGTCGGAGACGTGAGCTCCCGCTGGACCGGTTCTTCATCGGCCCTGGCAGGACGGCACTGGCCCCGGACGAGATGCTGCTCCAGGTGAGGCTCCCCCTGCCGTCGGCCGGAGAGAGAGCGCTGTTCCGCAAGTTCGGTCCCCGGGGTGCAAACGTGATCTCCGCCGCCTCGTTTTCCGCCCGGCTGCATCTTTCGGAAGGGACCGTTGCCGGGGCCAGGCTGGCAGCGGGCTCGGTCGGTCCCAGGCCGCTGCGGCTCCGCGACACGGAGAAGGCCCTCGAGGGGCTGCGGGTCAGCGAGCTGACCGCCATGGTGGAGGAATTCGCAGTGCGGCGCACACCCGCCGGAAACGGCGCCGGGGCGACCCGTGAGAGCCTCCAGGCAGCCGTACGCCGGGACATCTCCCCGATCTCCGATGTCCGTGGAAGCGCCTGGTACAAGGGCGAGGTGATCGAGCGCTGCCTGTGCTGGCTGTTCGGGCGGCTCGGAGGTGAGAGCCGATGACAACCATCGCGTTTTCGCTCAACGGCAGGGCGGTCCAGGCCGAGGTCGAGGCCGGAACCCGCCTCATCGACCTCTTGCGGGAGTCGTTCGACTGCACCGAGGTCAAGGAAGGGTGCGGCGAAGGGGAGTGCGGGGCATGCACCGTGCTCCTCGACGGACGCCCGGTCACCTCGTGCGTCCTGTTCGCCTGGCAGGCGCACGGGCGGACGGTCGTGACCGTCGCGGGGCTGCCGAAGCAGGAGCTGTCCCGCATCCAGGAGGCCATGGTCGGCCAGGGGGCGGTCCAGTGCGGATTCTGTACGCCGGGCTTCGTGCTGTCGATCAAGGCGCTCCTGGATTCCAACCCGACCCCGACCCGGGGCGAGATCCTGGCTGCCGTGTCCGGCAACCTCTGCCGGTGCACCGGCTACGAGCGCATCGCCCGGGCCGTGGAGCAGCTCACACGCCAGGGAGGAAGCCCATGCGCACCGTGACCTTCCGCAACGTCGTGGAGCTGACTCCGCTCTGTGCGGACGGGCCTGCCGGGGATGGAGGTGACCGATGAGCGACACGAGCAGACTCAACGTCATCGGCCGGCCGCTCCCCCGGGTCGATGCCTTGGAGAAGGTGGACGGGAAGGCCCGGTACGTGGACGACTACCGGATCGAGGGGCTCGTGCACTGCGCCATGACGCTCTCCCCCCACCCTCATGCCGAGGTGCTGTCGATCCGAACCGACGAGGCCCTCGCCGTGCCGGGGGTGCTGGGGGTGTTCACGGCCCCCGACGTCCCGGTCAACCAGATCGGGTGCGTATTCCAGGACCAGCCCCTGCTGGCCGCGGAACGGGTCCGCTTCGTGGGAGACCGGGTTGCTCTCGTGGTGGCGAAGACCCGCGACATCGCGCGCAAGGCCGCTGCGCTGGTGAAGGTGGACTACAGGCCCCTGCCGTCGGTGCACGATGCGGAAGAGGCGCTGAAGGACGTAGCCCCGAAGCTCCATGCTCAGGGCAACCTGCTGGCACACCAGAAGATCCGCTTCGGTGATGCGGCGGCCTGCCTCGCTGCCTGCGACGTCGTGGTCGAGCACGAGTTCGAGGTGAACTACCAGGAGCACGCCTACCTCGAACCTCAGGGGGCCCTGGCCGTGCCCGAGGCCGGCGGAGGAGTCACGATTGCAGGCTCCATGCAGTGCCCGTTCTACGTCCAGTCCGGAGTCGCCCGGGCGCTCGGGCTCGACCGCAACCGGGTCCGGGTCGAGCAGGCGGTCACCGGCGGCGGCTTCGGCGGCAAGGAGGAGTACCCCTCCGAGGTCGCTGCCCTGGCCGCACTGGCTGCCCTCGCCACGGGACGACCTGCCAAGCTGGTCTTCTCCCGGGCCGAGGACTTCCAGATCTCGACCAAACGGCACCGGATGCGCATGCGGTACAAGGTCGGTGCGGACCGGGAGGGGAAGCTGCAGGCCATCTACGTCACCCAGTTCGTCGATTCAGGGGGGTACGCCGGTCTGTCGACCGTGGTGGCCGAGCGGGCCAACACCACCGCTGCCGGCCCGTACTTCTTCCCCAATGCCCACGTGGACACGTTCATCGTGTACACCAACAACCTGTTAGGGGGGGCATTCCGAGGGTTTGGCAATCCCCAGGTGACCTTCGCAATCGAGGGGATGATGGAGCGCCTGGCTGCGAGGCTGGGCATGGACCCGGTCGAGCTGCGCCGCAAGAACCTGCTTTCCGAAGGAATGCCGCTCATCTGCGGGCAGGCTCTGCCGCCCTCGGCGCCTTCCCGGGATGTCCTCGATACCCTGGCGCAGCGGTCGGACTTCGACCGTCTCAGGGCCGAGGCCCTGGAGTTCAACCGGACCCACCGTTTCCGGCGCAAGGGGGTGGGGCTGGCACTGTCCATGTACGGCTGCTGCCTGCATGCGGGGGGCCAGCACCTGGAAGGCTCGGGGGCCCTGGTGCAGGTGCGCGCCGACGGCTCGGTCGAGGTCAACATCGGCGGCACGGAGCTGGGCCAGGGGGCATTTACCGTGGTCGCCCAGATCGCGGCCGAGACCCTCGGGGCCGACTACGCCCGGGTGCGGGTGCTCCCGACTGACACGCGCATGGTTGCGGATTCGGGCCCCACGGTGGCCTCCCGCACCACGATCATGAGCGGGAACGCGGTGCGGGCCGCGTCACTTCAGATCCGCTCCCGCCTGGTCGAGCTGGCCGCCTCGATGCTCGGCTGCCCCTCCCGGGAGGTCGAGGTGGGAAACGGGGCATACCGCCAAGTCCCGGTTGACCCGCCCGCCCTCCGCCCCGAGGTCTCTGCGTCCGCGCCCTCGCCGGTGACGATCGACCATCCGTCATCGACCATTTCCCAGGCCAACGTCCGCTTCCCCGACCTGTGCATGGAGGCGTTCCGCCGCAAGCTGCACCTGGCAGCATCGGGCTGGTACGCGCCGCCGCCCAAGCCGTGGGACAAGGACACGGGGCAGGGCATCGCCTACAGCGTGTACTGCTTCACCGGGAACGTGGCGGTGGTGGAAGTGGACCTCATCGGCGGCCTGGTCAAGGTCGAGAAGGTGTTTGCCGTCCACGACGTGGGGCAGGTGCTCAACCCGGTGACGCTGGAAGGGCAGGTGCACGGAGGGATCGTCCAGGGCATGGGGTGGGCACTGTCCGAGAACCTGGTCCTGGACAAGGGGCGCTGCCTGAACCCCGGCTTCACCGACTACCTGATCCCGTCGAGCCTGGACATGCCCCAGATGGATGCCACCTTCGTCGAGGAGCCCTATCCTGACGGTCCGTTCGGAGCCAAGGGGATTGGCGAGCCCTCCCTGATCTCCGTCCCCACAGCGGTTGCTCTGGCCGCGGGCGACGCATGCGGCCAGCTCCCGGATCGTCTCCCCGTCACCCCGGAGACGGTCCTTCGCTGGACAGCCAAGGATGGCAACGGGCAGTAAGCCCCCCCCCTTCGGGGGGAGCCAAGTCGACGTGTCCGACCGGCGCCGTCCGACGTGTCCGACGAGTCCGACTTCCTTTCGTGTGTCCGACGTGTCCGACTGGCGCCGTCCGACGTGTCCGACGAGTCCGACTTCCTTTCGTGTGTCCGACGTGTCCGAC
>VGRX01000262.1 GCA_016875215.1 Deltaproteobacteria bacterium | reverse complement strand
TAGGACAAATAGACCGAATAGGACCCGCCGCCCCAATAGGACGAAAGGCCGCCAGTCAAACCCACCCGCTAGATCCGCGCCGCCCCCTATGCCGTCCATTCGTCCTATAGGTCCTATTCGTCCTATAGGTCCTATGGTCCTATAGGTCCTATTCGTCCTATAGTCCTATGTCTTTGCATCCCCCCCCGCCTCGCGGTAGAATCCCCCCGTTTCCGACTCACTGCGGAGGGCGGAGATGAGCGTGCGCGTATTGGTTGCCGTGGCGGTGCTTGCGATCCTGGGCGGGCCGGCCGCCGTGCTGGCCGAAGTCAACCCGTTTGCGGAGGAGAGCTTCGTGCCCCTCCACGACACGTACGCCACGCACGACGACAAGATCGTGCACGGGTTCGAGCCGGTAATCCGGGTCGGAATCGAGCCGCAGCAGTGCGTGCCGGGCGGCTGGGACCCGTGCCCGGACCACGACCCGGCCGACGAGTGCTGCGACGCGGACCCGTACAACTACTGCGCCCCCCCGGGCAAGTGTGCGGACACGCCGGCCAAGTTCGAGGCCTTCCGCAAGTATCGGGGATACATCCGGTTCAACCTGAACTCGCTGCCCAAGGGCAAGGTCGTCTCGGCCAGCCTCCGGCTCACCGAGGTTGCCAAGGTCCAGGAATGGGGCGGCCCGTTCAACATCCAGATCTACGCGCTCAAGAAGATCGGACTGGGTGCGGACGAGACCTGCGAATGGAACGAGCAGACGCTCAACGATACCAACGGCACGACGTGGAACGTGCTGCCGCAGAACGTCTCGATAACGCCGGAAGGAGCGTGGATCTTCGACGTGACCAAGGCGGTCACCGACTGGGTCAACGGCAACTCGGACATCCCGGGCAACCCAGTCATGTCGAACTGCGGCTTCCACATCCAGGACGCCGACTACGGCAAGACCGATGCTCCCATCTGGCGCTGGGTGGACTTCTCGAGCAAGGAGGGGCTCTTCACGCCGCAGCTCAAGGTCAAGATCGCCCAGGACCTGGACGGGGACGGATACTATGCGGATTGCGACGAAGAGGATCCGCTGGTCCACCCGGGTGCGCTGGAGGTGTGCGACGACAAGGACAACGACTGCGACGGCCTGGTGGACGAGGAGGACTGCGACGGCCTGGACAACAACTGCAACGGGGAGATCGACGAGGGGGATCCGCAGTGTCCGGCAGGCATGACCTGCATGTGCCACCAGTGCATCGTGACGTGCGAGAACGAGTGCGGCGGCCCGACCGCGCTCAAGTGCGAGATGGGGGAGAGCGGAAACTGGGAGAAGTGGGGGTGCAAGGCGAATGCGGACGACGACCCCTGCTTCGACTGGTACAAGGCCGACGAATGCAAGCCGGGGGAGTTCTGCCAGTTCGGCTACTGCTCGGGCAACTGCGTGGACATCTGCGACCTGGCCGGGGACAAGGGGTGCGAGAAGGATTCCACGGGCAAATGGTACGAGGCCGAGTGCGACGACTTCAACGCGGACGGCTGCCTCGAGTGGGGCAATCTCCAGTACTGCGGCAAGGGAGCGATCTGCAACAACCTGGCCTGCGGCCCGGACTTTGCGGCCCAGTGCCAGAAGCTGGCCGACGGCGGGTGCGTGGACATGTGCCTGCCGGATGAGCTCGACTGCGATTTCCAGGCCGACGGCTTCAACCACGTGGTGAAATGCACGCTGGATGCGGATTCAGGATGCTACGTCTGGACCTCGCAGGAGAAGTGCAGCGACCCGGCGAAGCCCGCGTGCAAGCGCAAGTCGGCCCAGAGCGCCAAGTGCACTGCGGACGTCGCGGACTGCTTCGACACGTGCTATGCCTCCAACGAGGGCGATCTCAACTGCTTCCGGGATACGGCCGGGCACTGGGGCGTGTACAAGTGCGGCAACACGGACAAGGATGCGTGCCTCGAATGGGAGCCGTTCGAGCTTTGCGAAATCGGTGCCGGCTGCGTGGCCGGCAAATGCACGCCGGGCTGCTCGGCGCAGTGCGACCAGCCGGGGGTGTCGGAGTGCATCGACGGGCCGGCGGTGCGCTGCTGCGTGGACCTGGCCGGTGACGGGATCGTGGAATGGAACGTCACGCCGTGCGACCTGGACGGGAGCTGCGAGGACGGCCTGTGCAAGCCGGCGGAGCAGCCGTGTGAGGACGAGTGCACGGCTGGGACTGCCCTGTGCACCGACGACCAGGAGCCGGCGGTGCTGTTCGAGTGCATCCCGGGCTGGGATGCGGACCCGTGCCTCGAGTGGGGCAACCCCGTCGAGTGTGAAGCCGGCGCCGGATGCAACGCTCAGAAGACCGCGTGCGGAGAGGTCGCACAGCCCGAGCCCTGGCCCGAGCCCGAGCCGGACGTCGTGGTCCAGCCCGAGCCGGCGCCGGACATCGTCACGCTGCCCGACGGGACCGTGGGACCGGAGCCGGTGACGGACGTGGTCGGGCCTGACGCGCCCCCGGAGGACGGGATGCCGGTATCGCCGGAAGCGACGGCCGGCACCGAGGTGGATGCCGAAGTCGAGGTGGATTCCTCTACCCATGCCGACGAAAGCGGCTGCGGCTGCCGGGTGGCGGGGACCGGAGCTTCGTTCCCGGCGGAACCCCTTGTTCTGCTGTTGCTCCTGGGATTCTATCTGGCCCGCGTGCGTCGACTTGGGTAGAATGCCTCCGACATGGTTGCCGCGTGCTCGCCACGGCCGGCGTTCACGTGGCTCCACGGGCAGCGGAAGACCGCGGCCCGGAGGCGAAGGAATTTCGGGCAGCCTCCAAAGAACTGGGAGTTCTTTTCGGGTGGGGAGACGCGTGAGGGCGTGGGACTGCTGGAAGTGGGTGGTGCTCTGGGTGCTGGTTGCCGCATGCGACGGGACGCCGCCGGCCCCGCTCATCGACTTTTCGGACTACCGCTACAATGCCTGGGACTGGATGGAGGGTGCAGGCGGGGACGGTTTGCCGCCTGCGGACCTCTGTCCGGACTGCCCGCTCCCTGACGGCGGCCGGGAGGGTGGAGGCGGGGATCTTGCGGACGGGAGCGGACCGGAAGCCGACTCGGCGATCGACATCCCGGGCGTAGACGAGATCGACACGGGGCTGTGCTCGCCCAAGACCATCTTCTGCCATGAGAACAGCCGCGCCCAGTGCAACGTTGCGGGGGACGACTTCGTGGTGCTCGATGAGTGTTCGGACGACGATCCGTGCACGCTGGACCAGTGCATCAACGGGATGTGCGTGTTCCCCCGGGATGACAAGGTGAGCTGCTGCTTCCCCCCGTGCGAGTTCGGTCAGCTCTGCGTCAACAGCAAATGCGTCTGTGCGCCCAAGTGCTTCGGCAAAGTGTGCGGCGACGACGGCTGCGGCGGAAGCTGCGGCGAGTGCGGCGAGGGGTTCTCCTGTTCGCCCAAGGGGGCCTGCGAGTGTGTTCCGGTCTGCGAGGGGAAGCAGTGCGGGCCGGACGAGTGCGGGGGCGACTGCGGCTACTGCGTCTTGCCCGCCACGTGCCAGCCTGACGGCCAATGCGCCTGCATCCCGAGCTGTGCGGGCAAGCAGTGCGGCAACGACGGGTGCGGCGGAAGCTGCGGCGGGTGTCCGGCGCTCCACCAGTGCCAGCCGGACGGCCTGTGCGTCTACTCCTGTCCTGTCTGCCCGACGCTTTCGGGATGTCAGGCCCTGCCGTTCAACGGGCATGTCTACTACTTCTGCAACGCGAACAGGACCTGGGGCGACGCGAGGAACTGGTGCAAGGACCAGGGAACCCACCTCGCCAGCATCAGCTCTGCGGAAGAGCAGGCCTTCCTGGCGGCCCACCTGGGCGGCGTGTCGAACTGGATCGGGCTGTACCAGGAGTGGTATACATGGGAGTGGAGCTGGGCCAACGGCGAGCCGGTGAAGTTCACAGCCTGGGCGGGAGGGCAGCCGGACGACGGCGACTTCTGGACCACCGAGGACTGCGTTGAGATGTTTGCCTGGGGTCCGTGGAACGACAACGACTGTGGCGCCAAGCGACGCTACATCTGCGAGTTCGAGCCGGCATCATGAAGGAACCCGGAGAAGGGAACGGACAGGACGGCAGCACGGCCGTTTCGAGGAAAGGGGAAGCCGCTGGACGCGGGCTGGGCGAGCAGAGCTTCAGCGCGCTGCTTGCCGTGCTGATGACCGCGGCAAGCTACGGGGTTGCGCTGGTCATGGGGCCAGTGGAGGTGCGCGTGGGGTTGCTGCCCACGACGTTCGTCGCCCCGCCCTGGTACCTGGCCAGCGTGGGGTTGCCGTTCGGGCTCCTGCTGGCGCAGGCGTTGATCGAGTTCCGTCGGCACCGGTTCACCTGGAACGGGCTTCGGATCACGTTCGGGCTGGTGCTCGTCGGTGCGCTTGGAGGCATCCGGTGGACGGTGCCGCTGCCGACCAGCGGACACGGGCTCATCGTCGCCTACTTCCTGGCCAGCGAGCTTACGGAGCTGCGTCCAGGCCGCACCTGGCGGCTTGCCGTGGGATGCCTGGTTCTTCTCCAGGCAGCGTATTTCAAGCTCTACCTCTGGCACGATCCGGCCAGCCTGCTGGTTGGCATCGGCCTCGGCCTGCTGGCCTGGGGCATCGAGCGGGCCGTAGTCATGGTCCGCGTGGCCAAGGAGCAGGAGGCGGCCGAGCGGGCGAAGCGGCAGGGGGGCTGAGTCCCGAGGCCCCCATCGGCCCATGCACCGCCTCGGCCGCAGGAATCGCATCGCCCCCCCTACTTCGGCGGCTTCATGGGGCGGACGTTGGCAGCGACGTAGGGGTCGAGCGTGGTGAGGGGGTTGCCGGCCTGCTGTGCGACCGCACGGCATCCCCCCTTGCACGCGATCCAGCCGGGACAGGGAACGCAGAACTCGGGTCGCACGTCCACCCATTCCTGGCAGAGCGGGCCGTTCGCGATATCCAGGAAGTGGGAATCCATGATGTTGCCCAGGATCACGGGCGAGTGGTTGCACATCCGCACGTTGCCGAGCGGATCCAGCGTGTAGTACGCGTTGTCGGTGTAGGCCGAGCAGCCGGCAAAACGCACCTGCGGGTAGCGCTTGCGGTCCACCACGCAGGGAGGGATCGGGACGGCCACGGCCGGCTTCATGCCGTACATGCGGGCCCCTTCCTGTGCGTACCGCAGCATCCGCTCGGTCTCGTTGCGGTCGAGCATGAGGTCCGCAAAGTTGCCCTCCCTGACCCGCCGGCCCCCAGGGTTGTACCGGTTCAGCAGGAACGTCTGTTGCTTGATGCCCTGCATCATGCGCATCAACTCCGGCAGCTCGTCCACCGACTGCTTGGTCACCACTACGGTGATGGCCACCTTGGCCCCGAACCGGCGCAGGATCTCGAGGGCCTTCATGATCCCCTTGTGCGCACCCTTGCCGCAGTGCGCATCGTGGATCGCTTCCTGGGTGGAGATCAGGGTGAGCTGGAACAGCCCCACGCCGGTGGACAGCAGGTCGCGGGCCCAGGCATCGTCCATGAGCATGCCGTTGGTGAGCACCGAGACCTGGACCTTGTGCAGGCGCAGCGAGGCCGCGATGTCGGGCAGGTCGTCCCGCAGGAGCGGCTCGCCGCCGGTAAGCGCGACCTGGTCGGCCCCGGCCTCCTGGACCATCTTGCGGATCATCTTGATCGTCTTGCGGGTGGAGAGCTTGCCTCTCGGGTAGTCAGGGACCGCCTTCCACGCGTTGTAGCAGTAGTTGCAGTCGAGGTTGCAGCGGGTCTCGACCTCGAACAGGACGGCACGGATCCGGGTCACGGGCATGGTCGGCCCCTCGTCGCAGACACGTCACATGACCTCTCGCAGCGCGGGTCCCGGCTCAGCGATGCCGGACCGGCCGCGCCGGGCTCCCGGGTCACTTGCGGGAACCCTTCTCGACCACGTCGAGCTCGTAGTCGGTATCATAGCAGCGCACGTACAGCACGTCCTTCTTGATCACCAGGAACTCGTGTGCGCTCTTGAGCTTCTCCTTCTGCAGCACCTTGCCCGAGCCCCGGTCGATGACGAACAGGAAGTCCGGCTCGTCGGTGAAGCCGTACCCCGAGAAGATCACGTCGCGGTGAACCAGGAACCCCCGGTAGCCGGCGGTCAGCGCGGCAGTCGACCAGATCACCTCCCCCCTGTCCAGGTCCAGCGCAACCAGGTAGCCGGTCTTCTTCTTCATGATGCTGGCGTAGCCGTTGAAGTTGCAGTCGAAGTAGAGCACGTGGTCCACCAGCGCGACCTGGCTCATCTCCAGGATCGGCGGGAAGAAGTCATCCAGGACGAAGAGCGCCTTGGGGACGTAGTCCTTGTTGAACAGCACCGCTGTGCAGGTGAAGGACTCATCGTAGACGCTGTCCACCGGCTTCTCGAGCTTCTTCGCCGTCACGTAGATCCCGACGTGCTCACCCGAGGGGGAGGTACGGAAGAGCTTAAGCTCACCCCAGCGGGTCTCGGCCGGGACGTAGCGGTAGTCCTCCTCGAGCGCAGGCAGCGGGCGGACAAGGATGTTCCGGTCGAACCAGTCGGCCTCGTCGGTGATCGAGTTGGCTTTCTGCGACCTGACCTTGACACGGACCGCCGAGGTCGTTC
>VGRX01000261.1 GCA_016875215.1 Deltaproteobacteria bacterium | reverse complement strand
CCCATGCATAGCCCCGCCCGAGGTTCTCGAGCCTGAGCTTTCCCCGGGTCAGGTAGTCACGGGCCACGTCCGTGATCTCGAGCTCGCCCCGGTCTGAAGGCTTCAGCCTGCGCGCAGCCTCGACCACGCCGGAATCGAAGAAGTATAGCCCCACCATGGCCCGGTTGCTCCTGGGTGCGTCGGGCTTCTCCTCGATTCCAACCAGCTTGCCGCGGGGGTCGATCTCCAGCACGCCGTAACGCTGGGGGTCGTGCACCGGATAGCCGAACACGATGCCTCCGCCCTGCTGCTCCACATCCAGCACGCATTCCCGCAGGAGACCGGTCAGGCCGTGTCCGTGGAACAGGGTGTCACCCAGCACGAGGCAGACGCAATCCCCGCCAAGGAACTCCTCGCCGACCAGGAACGCCTGCGCCACTCCGGCCGGAGTGTCCTGAGCGGCGTAGGAGATGCGCATCCCCAGCTCGCTGCCGTCTCCCAGCAGCTCCCGATAGCGCGGCAGGTCCACGGGCGTCGAGATCACGAGCACCTCGCGCAACCCCGCCAGCATCAGCACGGACAGCGGGTAGTACACCATCGGCTTGTCGAAGACCGGCAGAAGCTGCTTGCTCGTCACCAGGGTCAGCGGAAACAGGCGGCTCCCCGTTCCGCCGGCCAGGAGTATCCCCTTCATGGTATCCCTCGCTCACGCCCCGAGAGCGGGGCCTCGACATCCCCTAATCTACATCTGCGGGCTTCCCCCGGCAATCCCCCCGCCAATCCCGCCGCCAATCTCCACGCCAATCTCCACGCCAATGTCCCCGGCAATCTCCACGCCAATCTCCACGCCAATGTCCCCGCCAATCCCTCGCCAATCCCCCGCCAATCTCCCCCGGATCGCCCTGCTCGTCCGCTCGACCTTGACCTTGGGCCCGGGTTGGTGTTGAATCCGGGCAGCAGAACGGCCGCGGGAGGAGCTGGGCATGTCGGACTTTGCGGTGGTGGTGACCGGCGGGTGCGGATTCATCGGCTCGAACTTCATCCGCCTGCTTCTTCGCGACGTCCCCGGGACCGTCGTGCTGAACATCGACCTCCTGACGTACGCCGGAAATCCCGCCAACCTGGCCGACCTGGCCGGAAACGACCGGTTGGTGTTCCACCGGTGCGACATTGCGGACCGCGAGTCGCTCGAGCGGGCACTATAAAATTGGGGAAAAACGCCGCAGTGGGTGGTCAACTTCGCGGCCGAGTCCCACGTGGACCGGAGCGTCGTTGCCCCCGAGGCCTTCCTCCGCACCAACGTGACGGGTACCTACAACCTGCTCGAGGTCTGCCGGAGCATCCCCGGCGTGCGCTTCCTCCAGGTCGGTACCGACGAGGCCTACGGCAGCCTCGGCAGCTCCGGACGGTTCAGCGAGGATGCTGCGCTCGCCCCCGGCAGCCCCTACTCCGCCAGCAAAGCTGCGGCAGACCTCCTCGTAATGGCCTGGCACAACACTTTCGGAGTGGATGCGGTCATCACGCGCAGCTCGAACAACTACGGTCCGTTCCAATTCCCCGAGAAGCTCATTCCGCTGATGATCCTCAATGCCTCCTCGGGCCGCGAGCTCCCGGTCTATGGCACAGGCGGGAACGTGCGCGACTGGATCCACGTCGACGACCACTGTCGAGGCATTCTCGCTGCCCTCTCCCGTGGCAATGCCGGCAGGATCTTCAACCTCGGCGGCGACTCCGAGCGGACCAACATCGAGGTCGTGCACCTCATCGCGGACCGCATCTGCGGCAACCGGGATCTGGTCCGCTTCGTCGCAGATCGTCCGGGCCACGACTGGCGCTACTCGCTCGATTGTGCGCGTGCCCGCACCGAGCTCGGCTGGACCCCTCGCGTGCCCTTCGAAGACGGGCTCTTTGCGACGATAGACTGGTATCTCGCCAACGAAGCATGGTGGCGCCCCGTCCTGACGGGAGAGTACCTGCGCTTCAGCGAGCTCTGGTACGGAGAGCGCAGGTGAGCCGTCCGCCATCGGTCCTGACCGTCATGGGCACGCGCCCGGAGGTGATCAAGCTCACCCCGGTCGTGGCCGCGCTGAGCGATGCCGGGTGGGCCCGGTCGATGCTCGTCGTCACGGGCCAGCACCGTGAGCTGGCCGACGCGATGCTGGAGACCTTCGGCCTGCAGCCCGACATCGACCTGGGCCTGATGCGCAGGAACCAGGAACCGGCCCGGCTTCTTGCCAGGATGCTGGGCCGGCTCGTCCCGCTGTTGCGCCGGCATCGCCCCGACCTGGTCATCGCACAGGGGGACACGACCACCGTGCTGGCATCGAGCCTTGCCGCATTCCACGCTGGCATCCCGTTCGGCCACGTGGAGGCAGGGCTCAGGAGCCATGACCTGTCGCGCCCGTTTCCCGAGGAGATGAACCGGACGCTGGCCTCCCGCCTGGCATCCCTCCACTTCGCCCCGACATCGGAGGCGGTCTCGAACCTGCTGCGGGAGGGAGTTGACCCGGCAACGGTGCACCTGACGGGGAATCCCGTCGTGGACATGGTCCGCAGCGTGCTCACCAAAGCGCCGGGAGCGCCGCCCCCCGCGGTGCCGGGTCTCGACGAGGACCTCCTTGCCCTTGCCGCATCGGGCAGGCGGCCGCTCCTGCTTGCCACGCTGCACCGGAGGGAGAACCTCGAAGCCGGGATGGAGGGCGTGTGCGCCGCGCTGGCCTCTCTTGCGAGGCAGGTACCGGGAGCGCTGGTCGTATGGCCCGTTCATCCCAATCCGGCGGTCCGCAAGGCAGCCTCTATCCTGGCTGACGTTCCCGGTGTTCACCTGCTCGCACCACTGCCCTACCCCGTGTTCCTGCGCCTCCTCTGCTGCGCCAGGCTGGTGCTCACTGATTCCGGCGGGGTGCAGGAGGAAGCCGTCGTGCTCCGTCGGCCCCTCGTGGTCCTGCGCCAGGTCACCGAGCGGCCCGAGGCCGTGTCCAGCGGCCTGGCCACGGTCGCCGGCATCGAAGAAGCACGCGTCGTCCGGGCTGCGCTGGACCGCCTGGCCATGCCCGACGCCGGAATCCAGCTCGTCGGCCCCACTCCGTTCGGAGATGGTCTCGCCGGCAGGAGAATCGCCGATATCGTCCGCACCTGGTGGAACCAGGAGCACAGGAGGTCGCCATGAACCGTTCGTCAGGATCCCGTCGCGTGCTGGTAACCGGCGGTGCCGGATTTCTGGGCTCCCACCTCTGTGAGCGCCTCCTGTCGGACGGCCACGAGGTCCTGTGCGTCGACAACTTCTATACGGGGCGCAAGGCCAACGTCCTTCACCTCATGGACAATCGCTACTTCGAGCTCGTCCGGCACGACATCACCGTGCCGCTCCATGTCGAAGTGGACGAGATCTTCAACCTGGCCTGCCCCGCGTCCCCGATCCACTACCAGCTCTATCCTGTGCAGACGGCCCTCACCTCGATCCAGGGGGCCATCCACATGCTCAATCTCGCCAATCGCCTGAAGATCAAGGTCCTCCAGGCTTCCACCAGCGAGGTCTACGGCGATCCCCAGGTCCACCCCCAGACCGAGAGCTACTGGGGCAACGTCAACCCCATCGGGCTTCGCTCCTGCTACGACGAGGGAAAGCGCTGCGCCGAGACCCTCTTCTTCGACTACCACCGCCAGCACGGGCTCCGCATCAAGGTCGCCCGCATCTTCAACACCTACGGGCCCCGCATGCTGCCCAACGACGGCCGCGTGGTCAGCAACTTCATCCTCCAGGCCCTCCAGGGCCAGGACATCACCCTCTACGGTGACGGGAACCAGACTCGCAGCTTCTGCTTCGTCTCCGACCAGGTCGAGGCCCTCGTCCGACTCATGAACAGCCCTGACGACTTCACGGGACCGGTGAACCTGGGCAACCCCGAGGAGGTCACCATCCGGGGTCTCGCCGAGCGCATCATCCAACTCACCGAATCGAAATCGGCCCTCGTGTTCAAGCCCCTTCCTCACGACGATCCGCATCGCCGCCAGCCCGACATCTCCCTGGCCCGAAAGATCCTCGCCTGGGAACCGGGCGTGCGGCTCGACGAGGGGCTCAAGCGCACCATCGAGTACTTCCGCCGCTGCGTGTGACGATCAAGTCGGAACGGCCGGCCCGGGCCGGCGGATGGGACCAGACACCAATCAGAGCTGCACCTGGCAAGCCCACTCCCGGTTGGCAACGTACCAGCCCACGGTCCGGGACAGACCTTCCTCGAGCGGAACCTCGGGCCTCCACCCGAAGAGCCTGTCGGCCTTCCGGATGTCCGCCCAGGTCGCATCCACGTCGGCCCGACTGGGAGGCCTCCGATCGATCACCGCCTTCTTCCCGAGCAGCCTCTCCAGGATCGAGATCACCTCGAGCATGCTGACCGGCTGGTTGCCGCCCCCCAGGTTCACCACCTCGAATCCCAGCGGACGCATGGCTGCGACCGTTCCCCGGGCGATGTCGTCCACGTACGTGAAATCCCGGGCCTGACTGCCGTCCCCGAACAGCTCGATGGGCGTCCCCTCGTCAATCCACCGGATGAACCTGAACACGCTCATGTCCGGCCTTCCTGCCGGGCCGTACACCGTGAAGTAGCGCACCACGGACACGTCGAGCCCGTACAGGAAGTGATAGGTATAGGACATCACCTCCGCAGCCTTCTTCGACGCGGCATACGGGCTCACCGGAGTGTTGACCGCCAGCTCCTCGCAGAACGGCATCTGCTGCCCCGCATACAACGACGACGTCGACGCCAGAACGAGCTTGGCGACGCCGTGCCGACGCATCGACTCGAGCACGTTCAAGGTACCCATGGCGTTGGTGGACATGTACACGTGCGGATTGAGCATGCTGTAGCGCACCCCGGCCCTCGCCGCCAGGTTGAGCACCACGTCCGGCCTGCGCTCTGCAAAGAGCCGCTCCACCAGGGGGCCATCCTCGATGTCACCCTGCACGAAGCGGAACCCCTTGCGGCCGTCGAGCCCTTGCAGGCGGTGCTGCTTCAGGCGCACGTCGTAGTAGTCGTTGAGATTGTCGACCCCGACGACGTCGTGCCCCTGGTCGAGCAACAGGTGTGCGGTCCGGGCTCCTATGAACCCGGCCGCTCCGGTCAGCAGGATGGTGCTCACGTTCACAGCCTCCAGTGAATGAAGCCGGCCTCACGCGCCCGGGCCGGATCGAACAGCCCCTTCACGTCGATGAGGACCGGGGTCTCTCCCCCGGTCAGACGGCGCAGCCCCTGCAAGTCATACTTCGCCACGTACTCCCGGTGCCTGACCGCCAGCACAATGCCGTCATACGGTGCGAAGTCCTCGGGCGCCCGCAACAGCGCCAGGCCATATTCATGCAGTGCCTCCTCCGGGTAGGCCATCGGATCGTGCACGTGCGTCTCGACGCCGAATTCGCACAGCTCCCGCACCAGGTCGGCCACCTTGGTATTCCGGATGTCGGAGATGTTCTCCTTGAACGTCAGACCGAGCACGAGCACCCGGCTCGCCTTCACGCGCTTGCCCGCATCGATGAGCTTCTTGACCGTGACCTCAGCGACGTGCTTGGCCATCCCGTCGTTCAGCCGGCGGCCCGCCAGGATCATCTGCGGGTGGTACCCCAGTGCCTCGGCCTTGAAGGTGAGGTAGTACGGGTCCACGCCGATGCAATGCCCGCCGACCAGCCCGGGCTCGAACGGGAGGAAATTCCACTTCGTCGCTGCGGCCTCGAGCACTCCCCGAGTGTCGATCCCCATCCGGTGGAAGATGAGCGACAGCTCGTTCATGAGCGCGATGTTCAGGTCGCGCTGCGTGTTCTCGATCACCTTTGCGGCCTCCGCGGTCCGGATGTCGGCGGCCTCGTGGATTCCCCCCCTGATCACCGCGCCGTACACGTGGGCCAGGAGCGACAACGTCCGCGGCGTGTCGCCGGCCACCACTTTGCGCACCCGATCGACCGTGTGCTCGCGGTCTCCGGGGTTCACCCGCTCGGGCGAGTAGCCGACAAAGAAACCCTCCTTCCATTTCATGCCGCTCTCGCGCTCCAGCATCGGAACGCATTCTTCCTCGGTCAGTCCGGGGTACACCGTGGACTCGTAGACCACCACGGTCCCGGCCTTCATGTTCTGCCCTACGAGGCACGTGGCGGATCGCACCGGACCGAGATCCGGATTCCGATGTTCGTCAATCGGCGTCGGGACCGTGATGATCACCAGGTCGCTCTCCCGGATTGCCGCGGTATCCGTCGTGTACTTCATGCGACATGCGGAAAGAACCTGCGCATCGTTCTCGAGGGTCCGGTCGAACCCCCGCGTCAACTCCTCGACGCGCTGTGTGCTGATGTCGAAGCCGACCACGTCGAAACGCCTGTCAAGAGCCACTGCAAGCGGCAACCCCACGTATCCGAGCCCCACCACGCAGATGCGCGGGTCCGCCCCCACATACGCTTCAGCCATTGTCTCCTCCGTCTCCGGCAGGTCCAGCGCTCCCGGTCCCCGCCGGAGCAAGGCCCGCCTGCCCTGCCTCTGCCACGGCATACACACCCTGACCGCTGGAGAGCCTGTCAGCCACCACCTGGAGCAGGATCTCCGACTCGCTCGAGACCCGGCCCTGGGG
>VGRX01000260.1 GCA_016875215.1 Deltaproteobacteria bacterium | reverse complement strand
CCCCCCTGCGGTCACCGATGAAGATGTCCCCTTCCGAGATCTCCTCGAGACCGGCCACCATGCGGAGCGTCGTCGACTTCCCGCACCCCGACGGCCCGACCAGCACGATGAACTCGCGGTCGTTCATGGTCAGGGAGAAATCCCTGACCGCGGTGAAATCGGTGTATCGCTTCCAGACGTGCTTCAGGACGACCTGTGCCATGTTCCCACCGAGCCGATTGCCGAACAACGGCTGCCAGTATAGTCGCGCGCGGCCGCACGTCAATCGGAAAGGGTGATGTTTGCTCTTTGCGCGCCTGCACGTTTCTGGCACAATCGCGCCCGTTCCGGGGACGGTTCCCGGATGGGAGTGTCCGAATGGTCGCCCGAGTGCTCGAGCTCGTCATCCGCCACCCGAAGCTGGTCGTCTGCATCTGCATTGCGTTCACGCTGGGGCTGGGGAGCGGAATCACCCGGATCCAGATGGACCCGTCGATCAAGAACCTCCTGCCCGAGGAGCTGCCCGAGTGGCAGAACCTGCAGAAGTTCGAGAAGATGTTCACCGGGTCGGAGATCGTGCTGGTTGCGGTGACCGTGGACGACCTGTTCGACGGGGAGACGCTCGCCCGCCTCCACCGGCTCCAGGAAGGTCTCGAGCAGATTCCCGACGCCTACCGGGTGCTCTCGGTCTTCACCATGAAGCACCTGGAGTCAAGTCCGGGGAGCTTCAAGCCGGTACCGCTCCTGGACCCCGAGTCCCCTCCGCAGACGCCGGAGGACAGGAAAGAAGCCCGCAAGCGCCTCTCGGACGAGCTGTACGTCGGCAACATCATCTCCAGGGACTTGAAGTCGGTCGCGTTCGTCGTGCTGCCCATCGACAGGTTCCAGGACACGAGGATGGCGGAGGACGTCATGCGGGTCACCCGGGACGTGATGGGTGACTCGGCCGTCTCCACCGGCCTGCCCGTGACCCGGGTGTCGGTCCTCAACGGGATGCAGCGGGACATGCGGACGTTCCTCCCCATCGGCATCGTGCTGATGGTGATCCTGCTGGTGTTCAGCTTCAACACGTGGCTGGGAACGGTGCTTCCGCTCGTGGTGGTCGTGATGAGCGTGGCCGCCACGTTCGGCCTCATGGGGTACATGGACGAGAAGATCATGATGGTCACGGTGATCATGCCGGTCATGCTGATCGCAGTGGCCAACGACTATGCGATCCACCTGGTTGCACACTATCTCGGGCGCCGCGGGCGGGAACCGTCCGGGGAGCGGCGGGCGCAGATCTTCCAGGTTTCTTCCTCGCTGGGCCCCCCCGTGCTGGCTGCCGGGCTCACGACGGTGGCCGGCTTCCTGACGCTCACCACGCACGTCATCCCTGCTGCCCGGTTTGCCGGGGTCATGGCCGCGTTCGGCGTGGTGCTGGCGTTCATTCTCAGCCTGACGTTCGTCCCGGCCATGATGGTCCTGCTGAGGCCTCCGTCCAACGTCGCCCGCGAGTTCGCCTCGGGGCTGACCGACCGATTGCTGGTGCAGGCGTCCTCCCTCCTGAGAGACCATGGGGGCCGGGTGACGGCCATCCTCGCCGTGCTGGGGGTGGTCGCGATGACCGGTATTCCCGACGTCGTCGTGGACACCGACCCGGTGCACTACTTTGCGGAGGGCACCCCGATCCGCAAGGCCAACGACTTCGTCAACCGGGTTTTCGGCGGGTCGGCGCAGATGAACGTGGTGGTGGAGGGGGACATCAAGGATCCCGCGCTGCTTGGCCGCGTGCGCGAGCTCCAGGAGTTCCTCGAGCGGGAGCCCATGGTTTCACGCACCCAGTCCATCGCGGATCCCATCATGAGAATGAACCGGGCGTTCCACGACGACGACCCGGCGTGGGAGGTGGTCCCTGACCGGAGGGATGCGGTTGCGCAGTTCCTGCTGCTCTACTCGTTCCAGTCGGACCTGACCGACTTCGACCACATGGTCGACTTCCCGTACACGCACGGCCAGGTGGCTGCCCGGGTGAACTCGACCAGCGCCAATGCCCTGAAGACGCTGGTGGAGGACACCGAGCGGCACATCGAAGAGCACCTGTCGTCGAGCGAGTTCACCATGGTCACCGGGTTCGTCACGGTGCTCGGGACCCTGGTCGAGCTCATCGTGCACGGCCAGCTCATCAGCATCGCCATGTCGCTGGGGCTGATCTTCCTCATCGGGTGCTTCTTCTTCCGGAGCATCGTCGCCGGCCTCTACGTCGTGCTGCCCCTGACCTTTGCCCTGGGCATCATCTTCGGGCTCATGGGCCACTTCGAGATCGAGCTCAACATCGCGACCGTGATGATGGCCAGCGTGGTCATCGGCGTGGGCGTGGACTACATCATCCACTTCCTGTGGCACTACCGGGAGAACCTGTCGGTCACGGGGGACCGCTGGGGAGCGGTCGAGCGCACCCTGTCCACGTCCGGTCGCGGGATCGTGGTCAACGCGCTGTCGGTCGTCGTGGGGTTCTGCGTGCTGCTCCTCAGCTCGTTCCTGCCGGTGATGTTCCTCGGCTTCATGCTCACGGTGTCCATCGTCACGTGCGTGGTGGTCGCGCTGACCGTGGTGCCGGTGCTTTCGGCCCGGCTTTGCCCCGCGTTCCTGCGCCGTCCTGCGGGGGCGGAGGCGGATGTGCCCGTCCCGCCCGGGCTGGACCGCGAGCCCGGCCGCGTCAGCCGGGGGATCACCCGCCTGCTCCAACTCGGCATTGCGGCAGGCGTTGCAACGCTGCTCTACCTCGCCGGGGCGGCTCTGGTGCGATGGAACGACAGCCTGCTGGCGGGGCTGACCTTCTGGTCCGAGCTGTGGCGCCTGGTCGTCGAGAACCCGAGCATCGTGGCAGCCATCTACTGCCTGTTGTGCGTCAATGCAGCGGGCGTCGCCGAGTTCAAGTTCCGGCGCTCGTTCACCCAGGCGTTCCTGTACGCGGTCGCCCTGACTCCGCCCGTGATGATCGCGGCTTGGGCCAGAAAGCCCCTGGGAGCTACTCCGGAACCAGGTCCTCACGCCCGATGACGTGCAGGAAGGCCCGCACCACGTCGGGGTCGAACTGGTGCCCGGAGTTGTCCACGATCTCCATCACCGCAGAGTCGTCCTTCATGGCATCGCGGTAGGGCCGATCGGACGTCATGGCATCCCAGGCATCGGCCACCGCGAAGGCGCGGGCGACCAGGGGGATTTCCGCACCGACCAGGCCGGACGGATAGCCGTTCCCGTCGAAACGCTCGTGATGATGGAGGATCGCCCGGCTCGCCTGTCGCATGAAGGCAAGCTGCCCGAGGATGTTGGTCCCGAAAGCAGGATGGTGCTGCAGCTCGCCACGCTCCTCGTGCGACAGGGCTGCCGGCTTGTTGAGCACCCCGTCCGGAATGCCGATCTTGCCCAGGTCGTGCAGCAGACCGGCCTGGCGGATGGTGGCCATCTCCCCGGTGCGCAACCCCAGCCGCTCCCCGATCCGCACCGCAAGGCCGGTCACCCGCTCCGAGTGCCCTCGCGTATAAGAATCCCTTGCCTCCAGCGCAGCCGCCAGGCTGCTGATCGTCTGGTAGTAGATCGACTGCTGCCGCTCCAGCATCTGTGCGTTCTTGATCGCGATGGCCGCCTGGGACGCAAACGTCGAAAACAGGACGAACATCCCTTCGTCGAAGCACCCCGGCTCCTCCCCCTCCGCGTCCAGAACCCCCAGCACGCGGCCTCTCGACAGCAGCGGGCAGGCCATCTCGCACCGCCCCCCGATGATGCCCGGAATGTAGCCCGCTGCCTTGGTCACATCATCCACCAGGCGCGGAATGCCCGACTCGAATACCTTGCCCGTAATCCCCTCCCCACGGTGGATCCGCACTCTGTCCACCGTGGCCTCGGGATACCCCACGGCAGCACGGATCCGAAGCACCGACGCGTCATCCGCCTCCGGCAGCAGCACCGCGCACGACCTGAAATGCAGTTTTTCACGGGCCAGCCGCAGGATCTCGCGCAGAACGTCATCCAGCGGAAGCACCTGCCCCAGGAGCTTGCCCACGTGGTTCAACACCTGCAGCTCCCTTACCCGCTGCTCGAGCTGGTACTTGCTCGCCGTCAGATCCTGCAGCAACGACGCCGTGTAGAGCGCTGCCGCACACTTCGCCGCCAGCGCGGACAGCAGCTCCATGTCGAAGTCCTGCATCCGCAGCGGCCGCGTCGATTCGATGTCCAGGATCCCCACCACGTCGCCGTGCCGCTTGAGCGGAACCGCAACCTCCGAGACCGCACCGGTCACGCCCGGCACGTACCGTGGGTCCTGGCGAACATCCGCCACGAACGCGGGCATTCCCGTGCTTGCCACCCAGCCCGATATCCCTTCCCCCACCGCAATCTCGAACCCGTGGGCAACCACCTCGTCGTACCCCACCGCGCGCAGCATCTTCAAACGGCCCGCATTCGCGTCCAGGTGGAGAATCGCGCACCGGTCGACATCGAATGCGGTTCGAACACGATCCAGGATCAGCTCCAGCAAGTGCGGAAGCTCCAGCTCGCTCATGAGAGCAGTCGAGATCTCGTTCAGCACCGCCAGCTTGTTCACCGGAGATTCTGCATGCACCACCGCCACACCTCCCACCAAGAGGGCAATCGAGTATAGTCTTCCTGCGAAAGCGGAGCCAGAAAAAGTTGGGAGTCGTGGTTTCCGGTCGCGAGGCGACAACCGTGGGCACGGAGCAACGCCGACCGGCCGCCGTGCCCGGTCCGGCCCGACGGCGCGGTGCGTCGGCAGCGTGATCGTAGCGGGTCCCACCCGGTTTGTTCTTGCAGCGCCCTGGGGGCCCGGTACAATTCATCGGGCACCTGGTGGCCCCGGATCGTCCGCTAGACGCCGAGGAGAGTAGGGACCGATGAAGGGCTTCTTCGCCCGAGACAAGTCCGGGTCTTTCGATTTGCGGCCTGCAACCTGCAATTCGCGATTTGCCGTTGCTGCCCGCCTCCGGACCGGGGCATCCTCGGTGTTGCTGCTTTTGCTGCTGCTCCCCGCTCCAGCGCTCGCACAGCAGCCTGCCCAGCCGGTGCTTCCCGTCACCCAGCCTCCGTCCGGCCTGGTGAGCGAGATGTCTCCCTGCCTGCCCGAGCTGGACCCGGTCCTCGAGCTGCACCTGCAACCGTGCAAGAAGTTCCATGCGGATTCCCCACCGCCGGACTGGATCGACCGCATGGTGGTCGCAGTGACCGGACGGGCCAACGCCATCGCCTGGTTCGATCTGGACGTGCTCGAGCAGGCCGAAGTGCTCAGGCACGCGCCGCGGGTCCCGCTCGATAAGCGCCAGGTCCCGCGCGAGGAGTTCATAGCGGCACGGGATGCCTTCAAAGCCTGGGCCGCACAGATCCAGCCGGCCCCCGCTGACGGAGGGACCCCGCTTCCCGCTTCTGTCCCGGCCCCAGCCACCCCGCCTCCCCCCGACAAGCGCGGGTTCTTCCCTCTCCCGGAGGCGCTCCCGGTGCAGGAGCTGGGAAGCTGCGAGGCTGCAGGAACAGGTGGAGGCAGCGCCCCTGCGGCTTCCGGCAGCATGCCCGGTGAGCCGCCGCCGTCGTCGGGCTGCGGCGGAGACGGAGTCGAGCTTGCCGCACCGCTCGTGTACTCGTTCCCGGTCAAGGCCGGCGAGGTCGTGGAGGTCGTCGTGCCCCAGGTGAAGCCTTCACCGGGCTGGCTCTGGCCCGACCCCGTCCTCTGGCTGCTGAGAGTGGACGAAGCGGGCGAGCCCGAAAGCGGAACGGCCGTGGCAGTGGCGGACGACGGGCCGGGCGGGCTGCCGTCCCTTGCGTGGACCGCAGATCGTGACTGCCGGCTCCGCCTGCTCGTTGCCCCCTGGTCCGCGCGGTCGGCAGGGAAGATCGCGCTGACCGTTCGCGTCGCGGGCGAGCCCCTGCTGGAGGCCCGCGGCCAGTTCTTCGGGGGCCGCACCATTCATGCCGGACAGCTTCGTCGGGGCGACCGCATCTTTGCCGGAGCGCTCCCCCCCCCGAGGCTCTCGGACAGTGGGCTCGGAGTGGAGCCCACGGCCCGCCTTGCCCCTCCCGTACCGCTGGAGCGGGACGCCGGAGGCGAGACGGTGCCGGACCCTGCCCGGCGGGGCGATCATGATACGGTCCTCTGGCTCGTGCCTGCACCTTGGGCCGTCCTGCCCGCTGCGTACCAGGCATCCAACAACGCGCTGGGGACGCTGCCGGCGCTGCAGGTGGGGACCGAGGCCCTCGACAGCTTCGTCGTGGCCGGGGCCTTCCTGCCCGACTCGTCGCCCGCAGTGCGGCTCTTCGTCTCGAAGGTCTCGGGGGAAGGAAACGCCGACCTCGACGGGGACGGGCTGTCGGCCGAGGTCGAGGCGGTCCTGGGCACGTGCGATTCGGCTGCCCAGGCCGAGGCGGGGACCTGTCTTGCCCCCTCGCCGAGGCCTTCCGGGTGGAATGCGCGGGACACGGACAACGACGGGATGTCCGACCTGGAGGAGGTGCTCGGGGTCCGGCGCTGCTACCCGTCCGCCACCGAGGCCCCCTACCACGAGGCCCCGGACTGCCTGCGCGGGGAGGACCGCCGCTGCCTGGACCATTGCCCGCCCGCGACGCCCC
>VGRX01000259.1 GCA_016875215.1 Deltaproteobacteria bacterium | reverse complement strand
CCAGGGACGATGGCACCTGATGGACATCACGTGGGATGCTGGACACATAGATGATTCGCACGAGTACGCAAAGACCTACCGGACGGACTTCCTGTTCCTCGAGCCGGAGAAGTTCCTGTGCACGCACTTCCCGACCGATTCGAAGTGGCAGCTGCTGGACCGACCGGTCGGGAAGCAGGAGTTCCTTGACCTGCCCTACCTTCGTGGGGAGTTCTTCGGCTACGGGCTGGAACTGGCGGGGCCGGCAACCCAGGTGAGCCAAGCCGGAGACTCGGCCTCCCTTGATCTCCTTGCCCCCCAGGACGTGCTCCTCATGGCGCAGCTTGCGGACCCGCATGACGGCGAACAGACCCGCCGCACGTTCATCCGTCGGATCCAGGGGGCGGCCAGGGTGGACGCGCTGTTTCCGGAATCGGGTCAGTGGAAGCTGAGGCTTTTTGCGAGAACCTCTTCGGATCCGGAGCCCAACCGATACACGTGGGTGGCCGACCTGGGCTACGAGGCCGCAGCAGGTACCGACTCTCGCTTTCCGGAGACCTTCGGAACCTACGGCCAGATCGGATGCAACCTGATCGAGCCGCAGTTCTCCCCTCTGCCCGTGGGGGAGCCGCTCCGCTTCTCCGTGGACGTCCCCGGGGTGGCCGGAGTCGCAGTGGTTCAAGGGGAAGCATGGACGAAGCTCCAGCGCACCACGGGGGACAACTGGACCGGAACTGCAACAAGCTCTTCGAGCCAACCGCTCAAGGTCCTGGTCCAACTCCGCGCCGATGATAGCCAGTGGCAGGGGATCCTGCAGTATGAGTGAGGGACAATGCAGGTATCAGGCACAACAAGCGGAAGCTGGTGGGATTTGTTGGATTCGAGTCCCGCTGCGCGCAGCGTGCCCTCTCGCCGGGAGACCCCATGAACTGGAGACCCTACTTCTTCACACTGTTTGCAGTGGTGCTGTTCCTATTGGTCAAACTGTCCGTGTTGCGAGCAGGCCACGGCCTGACCGTGGATGTCCTGCTGTTTGGCGGCTACGTCCTTGGGGCGGTGCTGGTGAGGCTTGCGATCCACCAAAGAAGGATCGGTCCGTTGCGTGTCCGGCTGGAGACGCTAGAGGCTGCGTACTCAGCAGGGGGACACGCTGCTCGCTACGAGGACTCGCTGCGCTCGTGCAGCGGAACCGCTGGCGTGTTTACGGCGCTGGGTGTCGTGGCCGAGCTGGTGGGCATCCCCGGTGGAAGTGAGATGGGGAGGGGGCTTGGAGAACTGGTGACCGAAAGTGTGATCGAAGGCCGAGAGACGATGGAGGGGAAGCTCTTACGCGAAGAGATCAAACGCGTGGGAACTGAAATCAAAACAAATGAAGAGGCCATGACGGGGTTCAAAGCTGGAATGGTAATTTCCGGGATTTGTGGGTGGCTTATGTCGTACTTCGAGTTCGACATTGGGCCGTATGTTGCTATTGGCGCAATTGTTTTTTTACTTATAGCATCACATACAGACTAGCGACCGAGAGAAGGGGATGCCACTAAGTAGGGATATTTTGTTTATTTCAGGATTGTCAATAATCGCACTTGTCATTATCGGCGGACTTGCGGCGAATTGGATCGAGAGTATGGAGCGGCAGAGTACGCCGTCAGACACGGAGAATCTGCCGGAACGTCCTGCGTTCGAGCCGGATCCTGTTGTTCAGACGCCACCCTCGACGGGCCAACTCGAGGCTTCAGCGCCGGTTGCACCTGCGACAGCCACATCCCCCACGTTGCCAATACCGGGACACTCCCAGGTGCTGATGACTCCTCCGTCACCTCCCCCGAAGGTTTTCCGGGAAGTGTCTGTTGAATCAGCGAGAGTTCGTTCGGGGCCGGGAACCCACTTTGACAAGATCACCTCGTTGAGGCGAGGCGAACGTGTGGAGTTGTTGGACACATCGTCCGGCTGGAGCAAGGTACTGCTCCCCGACGGCAGTCCGGGATGGATTCGTTCGGACCTCGTCTCCCAACCACAATGAGAGGAAGATGCTATTGTCGTGGATCTTCTAGGTATTCGCCCTTGTAGTTCTCGTGACGCTGGCAGGTTGGATCTACCATCGCGAATTCCTCTCGGCGGCCGGCTTGGCAAAACGCCTTGAAGAGTCGCGGACAAGCCTGCAGCAAATGGAAGTGGAGCTGGAGCATGTCCCCCGGCAACTGAGAACCCTCGAACAAAGCCACTCCAGGCTGGCTTTGCTCCAGCGGAAGATAGCCGCTGCGACAGACCAGGCGCTCGCCAAAGTGGACCTCCAATGCATCATCCAACGAGAGGGAGTCTAGCGTCCAGGCAGGCAAGCTTGCGGATTGAGAAGATGCAGCTCAAACGGAAGATCGCCCCACTTGAGGCCCGATTGGCAGCCTGAAAGGCGACCGTCGCAGGAACTCGCATCCGGCCTGCAAACCCACCGGGTGAGTGCTCATGGCGTATGACGCATCCCCACGGAAGTTCTTGAAAGAGAAGACCGAGGATGCTCTAATCCCGTTGTGCCAACGTCGGATGAGGTGGGCAGGTGTAGATGGCTCCGGAAGGGGCAGCAACTCGGATAGGGGGCAAGGCGATGAACGGGTCGGACGTCTTCTTCTGCCATGCACATCAGGACCAGGAGGTCGTGGGGCGAGTCTACGATGCGTTGGCGGGCCGAGGACTTCAGTGCTGGGTGTCCTTTCGCGACATCGTTCCCGGCCAGAACTACCTGAAAGCGATCATGGGGGCGCTCAAGTCGTGCGGCGTGGTGCTCCTAGTCGTCTCGAGACATTCCAACGAGTCCGTCCACGTTCACAGGGAGGTGGCCAATGCAACTATGGCCGGCATCCCGGTTGTCCCCGTGCTTGTCGAGAAGGTGGAGCTCTCGGAGGAACTCCAGTACTCCCTTGTGAATGTGCAGAGTCTGTTCGCGTACGGTCCGCTGACGGACCCGATCGTGGAGCAGATAGTCCGAACCCTTCGGACCATCCTCGGACACAGAAGACCCCAAGGGCCTGGAGTTGGACAGCCGGCAGAGCCTGGCGAGGGCAAGGCGCCCCCCCTTCCGGCCAAGCCCGAGACTCCAGCAGTTCGCCTGGAGAATGTGCCCTCGAGACCATCAGTGCCGGCCCCGGACAGTCTGATCCCCGCCAACAGGGAAGACCCGTCGGATCAACTCGTCCGGGAGCGGGCGGCTGCCCGAGAGATGGACCTGTCCGACGACATCGACGGTGCGATGGCCGCGTACCGTCGGCTACTCTCCGAGCATCCGGGCGATGTGGAAAGCAGGGTGGCCCTCGCCGGTCTGTTGAGCGAGTGTGCGGATCCCGAGGGAGCCGAGGCTCTCTGTCGTGAAGGGTTGCGCATCAGGGATGATGCCCGCATCCGATGTGCACTCGGCGAAGCAATCTGGCATCAATATCGGGCCGAGGAGGCGATTGCGGAATATCGCAACGCGGTCGCACTCGCTCCGGGGCTCGGCCCAGCGCGTGCGGTTCTGGCCCGCGCGTTGCTCGAGGAGGGAGACCCTGACGGAGCCATCGAACATCTCCAGGAGGCCCATCGACTGGCTCCAGCTCATCCGGTGGTGCTGGTTGCGAGCGCTCAGGCGGCGGAGGTCCTGGAGGAGGACCGGGAACGTGCATCTCAGCTCGCGCGAGGGGCGCTCCTTGGGGCGCCCCGCGATCGCAGCGTTCTGCTGCAATTGGCCGCACTCAACATGGTTGAGGATATCCTAGAGAACGGGGAGCGATATCGGGCTGTTCTCAGAAGAAACCCGAGGGCTTTCGTGGCTGCAGCTGGCATGGCCGTGATCGAGAGCCTTGCTGAGAATGCAAGCGAAGCCAAGTGCCTCCTGCAGCGCGCATTGGCGCTGCGGCCGGACGATCCGTTGGTGACTCTGACTTCTGCCTTCGTCCACTTTTGCTCCGGCGACTGGGCGACCACATTGCAGAAGGTAGACAGACTGGTCAACGCTGGCGGTGTACCGCTGAGCCTGCTTCGGGAGGTTGTGTGGATCTTCGGTCTCGGGGGCGACTCAGCGAAACAACACCGCGTTTACCGGCGGATCCTGGACTACGCCCCGCAGATGTTCCAGGCACGACTTGGTCTGGCCGAGTTGCTCCTGGAAGAAGGGAACCTTCGACGAGCCGAGGCCGAGGTCGGCCGCGTTCGATCTCGATTTCCGGATCTTCCGAGTGCCAGGGCCTTGGAAGCGCGAATCCGGCTGGCAGAGGGGGCAATAGACCAAGCCGAATCGTTGTTGGACGGTGTCCGAAGCACGTTGGGAATTCTGTGTGCGAAGGCTGCCATCTGCAAGGCAAGATCGGATGTTCCTGGAGCAACGGCGGCATACAGAGAAGCTCTTTCCCTCGAACCTTCCGATGGTGGGGCGCGCCGAGGGCTCATGGAGTGCCTCGTCCTGCTTCGAAGAGAAGGTGAGTTCCGACGGGCCTTCGCCGACGCACCATTGAAGCTAGTAGCGAGGATGGACTTCATTCTGGGGCTGATAGACCTCGGGAATGAGGAGGAAGCTGCTCGCGAGCTCGAGGCTCTTCGAGGAAGAACGGTCGTTGGCGCGAATGCCTGCTTTCTTGCCTATCGCGTGGGTCGACATGATCTCTGCAAGGAGTTCGCAGAACCAATCCTGGCTGGACAGGCATACGTCTCTCCCGACCTTCATTGGTGCCTGGGAAGGTGTCACCACTTCGAAGGGAACAGCGATGCGGCGCTGGAAGCCTACTCGAAGGCGCTTCGTGAAGACCCGGAGCACCTGCTTGCACTGACGGATTCAGCGCGCCTGCTGCATGAGTTGGGGGACGGCAAGACTGCCCTGGGCCTCCTGCAGCGAGCAGCCACGACCACGGAGGGAGACAAGGACGGTGAGGTTCACTGCCTCCTTGCCGAGGCTCTGGCGTTGGCAGGGAACTCGGAAGATGCCTGGAAATCTGCGGAGGCCTTTGTGTCCCTGGGGGGGGGCGAAGAAGGCTACGATCGGCTGGCCCTCGCATTCATGAATTGTGGGGAATTCGAAAAGGCTGACCAGTTGCTGGAGCGGGCCCTGGTCGACTATCCGGAGAGCATCGAATTGCGCCGAACCAAGGCGGTGTCCCTCGAGCGTCAGGACAAGGCCGATGACGCACTGAGGGAACTCCGTTTGGCCGAGGACTTGCAGCCCGACAGCGGAGCTGTGCATGTGTCGTTGGGAGGGTTGCTGGACCGGATGGGCCGGCTCTCCGGGGCGCGTGGCCATCTTCTCAAGGCATGGAAGCTGCTGCCTGCAGATCTGACTGTAGGGTCGGTAGTTGGGGTCTTTCTGGTCAAGACTGGCGACTTGGCGGGGGCGCGAAGCGTCTTTGAGGCACTGCTGTCCCGAAGCGAGGATCCGACGCCCTGGATATGGGATTGCCTCGCTGCCTATCAGGAACACTCCCAGGCGGAGGAAGGCATTGAGCTCGTTCGGAGGGCAACCTCCCTTCACCCCCAACTCCCCGATCTCTGGCTGTGGGAGGGGATACTGCTCGGCACGCTGGGAAGGCACGAGGATGCCATCAAGCCACTTCGAAGATCCTCCGAGCATTTCCCCGGCCTGGCTGCCATCCATCTGGGCAACACGTTGTCTGCCCTGGGTCGACACAGCGAGGCCGTCCAGGAGTTCGAGAGCGCCATCGAAAAAGACCCCAGCGATACAAGTGTCCATCGGGGGCTGATTAGTATGCTGAGGCTCAGGAGCCAGTGGGCAAAAGCCGAGGAAGTGCTTGACCAGATGCTTGAAGTGGAACCGGATGCACCTGATGCGGCGGAGCTCTACCATGCAATCCGATCCAAGAGCTCCGGGGTTGGCGAATTCCGGCATTGATCTGGACAAGGGGGATAGAGATATGGAGTACTGGATCGAGTTGGGATGCAAGGATGACGGGAAGCCCATTTTCATGGAGTATAGGGTTCCTGCGGTGGATCCCGGGCACAAGGTACTCTGGAGTGTGGCGGTTCTGGATTCGGCGGGGCCACGGATCTACGGGGTTGTGGTTGCCCCCGGGGAGAAGGCGGACCTGCGGCACATGCGGTTTCGCTCGAAGTCGGCCCTGCCGAAAGAGAAGGACGGACGGTTCCGCACGGGGCGATACGAGCTGGAGTCGGGCTATGTTTCCCCTCGTGCGGCGAGCAAAACAGCAGTATTGCCACCGACCCCCTAGCGGATCACCTTCCTCGTGAACGTGGCGACGAAGAGCGTCATGAGGAAGAACCCGCAGAAGCCCTCGAACGCGACCACGTACTTGAGCCAGTTCTGGTAGTCGGGGTGTAGGTTCTCGGCACCGATGGTCATGAACGTGGCCAGGCTGTAGAAAAGGTAGTAGCCGAAGGACTGCGGTCCAGCCCGCAATCCTCCATCGAGGACCTGGTCGCTGAAAGCGAAGTAACAGCCGGCAAACAGGGTAACCAGGGCCCCCACCAGGACCGTGATGTTCCACGGTCGCGTACCGTACCCGGCCCCCATGTCGAGAAGGCAGTAGTCGAGCGGACGCAGCAGCTCTGCCAGAACCCCGGTGCGGGCCTTCCTGCTGCACCGCTTGAACATTCGATAGGCCTCGTCCATGTCATCGTAGGCGTTGCGCTCC
>VGRX01000258.1 GCA_016875215.1 Deltaproteobacteria bacterium | reverse complement strand
GGCCGGCGGACGGGGCCGAGGGGCGGGCCGCAGAGGACGTGCCCGAGGGCGAGGGTGCGGCGATGGCCGCGGCCAAGCCGAGGGCCGGTGCTCTGGCCGTCGAGACGAAAGCGGAGGTGGCAACGACGGCCAGTGGTGGTCCCGGGCGGGTGTCGGGCGGAGAACCTGCTCCCGACGGGACGAAGGAGAGGGCTACCGGGAGCGGCGGTGCGGCTCCGGCCGTGGACTCGAGCGTCACCGACACGCTGCGCGGCTTCGAGCGGACCAACGGACTTGAGGACAAGAAGGCCCCGCTGCTCTCGAAGTCGGACGAGGGGGCCACGAAGGGCCTGGCGGGCAACGTCGCGCTGGACGGTGACGACAGCCTGGCCCGGGACCAGAAGATCGACGAGGCTTCGGCCGCCCGCGAGCGCAACAAGATGGAGAAGAACGCGGACGCACGGGTACCTGCGGCCGAGGAGACCGAAGCGCGGTGGGCGATGGAGGCACGGAAGGCGAGCGTCGAGAAGGAATCCGCCGACCGCCCTGCGGAGGAGCGGAAAGCCAAAGCCGAGCCGGAAGCCGATGCCTGGTACGCGGACACCCGGAAGGCGGAGGGGGAGAAGGGAGAGGCTGCCCCCCGGGAGGACCGGGGCTCAAAGAGCAAGAAGACGGCGGAGTTGGAGGAGGAAAGACCGGTCCTCGTGGTGAATCGTCCCGAGGAATGGGGGCAGGACGTTGCGGAGAAGCAGGTGGGCTGGCGTGTCGATGATGCTGCCGCTCCTCCCCCGGAGAAGCCTGCGGAAGCAGTCACGGTGGCCAAGACCCCAAGCGAAGCGCAGCCCGTCCCGAAGTCCGAGGGCTCGGGGGATCGACGGCAGGACGGCGTGGCTGCCGGAGGAGCGGTGCAACCCGGCTACCGGCCCGAATCGGCCGCACCGGTCGTCACGGAATCTCGCAGCGACGACGCAGGGAAGAAGCAGGATGCGGCAAAGGACGCGGAAAAGCAGGCGGAGACGCTCAGGACCAGCCAGGAGGAGGCCGGGATCGTGTCGCTCCTCGTCGGCAAGGAGTTGGGCGAGCTGGCCGGGCAGGTCGTGGACGCGCAAGAAAAGAAGGCCGAGGAGAAGACCAGGGAAGAGGTGCCTCAGCAGAAGGAGAACTGCGCAGCAACCTGGGACAAGCTCCTGGCGCTCGAGAAGGCAGGCAAGAACGCGGATGCGCTGGCCCTGCTCGAGGAGTTCCGGACCGGTGCGTGTGCGGGCTACGTGACTGCGGAAGCCATAGGATTCAAGGAGGCCGATCTCCTGCTGGCCTCGGGGCAGAAGGACCGGGCCCGCAAGGTGCTCAACCGGCTCAAGCTGTCGAGCCCCCCGGCCGAGCAGAAGGCCATGGACATGCTCGAATCGATCGAGAAATAGCGTTTTGTCCCTTCCGGCCGCTCAGGCTGGACAACGCCGGACCCGGCGTGTAGACTCCGTGCGACAGTGAGGAGGATGGGCATGAAGATGGAAAGGTTCCTTGCGGTCGCGGCCCTGTTCCTGGCGGTGTGGGGTTGTGCGGGAGGGGAAGGGGAGAGCATCCCGGGGGAGAGCGGGGAGTGCCCGCAGCCGGGGATCACGACGTGCGGCCTGACCGCCGGCGGGGACGAGGCAGTGCTCCGGTGCTCGACCATGCACAAGTGGATCGTGTCGGCCGTGTGCATCGAGAGCTGCAATGCAACGGCCCTGGGAGCCGAGTGCGTGGGGGGGGCGGTTCAGGACGTGATCGATGCGGTCGAGGCGATCGAGGCGCCGGACGTGGTCGAGCTGGTCGAGCTGGCGGACCAGGTTGGGGACACGCCGACGCCGGACGAGGTCGAGCTCCCGGACGTCCAGGTGGAGTTCAAGGATCTCATGCCGGACCTGACCCCTCCGTGGGTGAAGTCCACGAGCCCGACGGACCAGGAGATGGGAGTGGCCGTTCCCTTCGTGGTCAAGATCGAGTTCACGGAGCCGATGCACGTCCCCACGGTCGGGGACAAGACCGTGCAGATGTTCGATTCCGGCGGAAAGAACGTGACCCTGGAGTTCTCCTGGGAGGACGAGAAGAAGAGCATCCTGCTGCTGACTCCCAAGGGGGCGGTGTTCCCTGCGTCGCCGTACACGGTCCGACTGGAGCCGATGATCAAGGATCTCGCGGGGAACATGATGGGGAACAACTACCAGTTCACGTTCTACACCGCGGCCACCCAGCCGGTGCAGCTTCACACCGACCTGGCTGCCAGCTTCGCTCCGCTGATCTTCCAGGCGACCAACGACCAGTTCCCGCAGTACGACTACCTGACGCGGTTCGACCTCGACGGAGACTGGGTGGCCGAGGACAACGTGGACTACGTCAAGACCAATGCGGTGAAGTTCGAGGGGTACGTCCATTTCTCGGTGGCCGAGACGAAGAGCCACTATTTCATCACGTACGTGTTCTTCTATCCGTACCGGTTTGCGGAGAGCGAAAGCGGGCGGTTCGGCAACGACGTCTCCGGCGCGGTCGTGGTGGTGCGCAAGTCAGACACCCAGCCGGTCGCGGTGGAGACCTACTTCAAGCCGCAGGGCTCGGACGAGCGGTCGATCTCGTTCATCACGGACGACTCGGGGTTCGACACGGGGGGCACGTTCACCGACTTCAAGTTCGACGGGAGCTACCCTCGGGACGACCTGTTCCCGAACGGGCACTACGTGGCGTACCTGTCGGCGCGCAAGCACGAATCGTGTCTCTGGCTGGACGAGAACAACGGGTTCCTGGACGGCTGCCAGCTCAACGCCGGGATCAAGGCCGGTATGAAGCGGATCGAGTACAAGTACAAGGGGGGCGAGGTCACGGCGCTGACCAAGACCGGGGGCAAGTTCCCGCTGCAGATGGACGACGTGGGATACGGGCTGGTGCACCTGCTGCAGAGCTGGTGGCCGCGGCGTGCGGACGTGGGGGTGGACAAGATGTGGGCCTCGGAGTACGACTACGAGCCGTTCACCAGCACGCTGTTCAAGAACCGTCCGAACCTGAGCACGAAGATCCCGTCGGTGTTCGTGGATCCGATCGGCAACGATGACGGCCGGCCGCCGTGGGCCTGGAAGTACAACCCGCAGAACGGGATATCGTTCTACAATCTGCCCCGAGGGGTGTGGTTCCTGGACCCTGCCGTGCATTTCAAGCAGCGGCACGACCAGGAGAACCAGTGGCCGGGCTGGGACGAGGTCGACAAGACCGGGTGGTCGCTGGAGTACTGCTTCAATGCGTACTTCAACCTGGACTTCCGGGGAGTGTGGCCCGAGTGCAGCGAGAAGAAGTGATGGTGGTCTGACGTGCGGTGGGCGTGGACGATCTTCTGGGGGGTTGCGGGGGCAGGCATGCTCCTGTCCGCGTTCTTCGTGGAGTGGTTCGCAATCGATTTCACGTTCTTCCGGCTCAACCTGGGATGGTTCGCCGTGCTGTACAGTGCTCTCCACGTGTGGCGCAACCTGACGCTGCAACGGGAGATGGCGTTGACCGACCGGGAGCTCCACGACTACGGGGAGCGGCTCTCGGCGGTCACCCCGTTGATCCTGGACCGCGCCGCGCAGGGGGTCCGCCCCCGTGCCATCGCCGCGGAGCTGGTCGGCCAGCACGGCATTCCGGAGCTGGTATCGCTCAAGTACATGGTGGCCCTGAGCAAAGTGCGCGGGGGCCGTTCGGACGCCCCTCCTCCCGAAGGGGAAGGGCCTCCGCCGTCAAGTTGAGCGTGACGTCCGCTGCTCGAGCCCGGCCCGCGTGAAAACCGTTCATCCGGAGGCTGACACGGCCGTGTTCAGCCGGCCATCTGCCAGAAGAGGGAGACGAGCAATAGCCCGATGGAGGCCCCGAGGAGGGCAATCAGAAGGATGACGAGCCCCATGCGACGCCGGGGTGCGGGGGCGTGAGGACCGAGGTATTTCAGCTCCACGTCCCCCAGCCGGACCTTCTCCCCACCGCTGAGCAGGGCCCTCGAGACCATGGTGCCATCCACGAAGGTGCCGTTTGCGCTGTTGCGGTCCTCGACGACCCAGGAGCGTTCGTCGGTATCGTAGCTGATGATGGCATGGGCCCTGGAGATGCTGGGGTGGTTGATCTGGCAGTCCGCAGTGTGGCTCCTGCCGATGACGGTGCGCGGCCCCCTCACGGAGATCCGGCGGCCGCGGGCATCGGTATTGAGCAGCTCGAACCAGACCTCGCCGTCGGCTCCCGGCCCCTCATCGACTTCCACGAGCATGGTGCGGACCTCGCCGAACACGACCTCGCGGCCGGCGGGCCAGCGGGTCGGCTGGGAGATCCGGCTTCCCTGGAACGACGTGCCGTTGAGGCTCCGCCAGTCTTCGACGACCACCTCGTCCTGCGTGACCTCGATCGTGGCATGGTGGCGGGAGAGCGAGGAATCCGCGATGCAGATGTCGCACTCCGAGCTTCTGCCGACGGTGTGACGTCCCTCGGCAAGGGGTACGTTGCGCACTCCACCCTTGCCGTTGTCGATCGAAAGCTCGTACCGGTATTTCCCCGTCGTCATCCGTTGGTCCTAGCCCTGCCGAGGTCCCTGATGGACTGGAGGTTCCTGCCCGGGCCCGGGATCAGGCGAACGGGACCAGCTTGGGTCGTCCGGAATCGAGGGTGAACACGTGGATTCCGTCCACCCGGGAGATCCCGTCCTCGACCGAGGGGGTGGCAACAACCAGCATGCCGACCGCTTCGAGCATGCGGAACAGGTCGTCCGGCTTCTCGTCCACGCCACTGAGCGCAGCGGCCAGCCGAGAGGGTGCGGCCACGCGTCCCGAGGCGAGCAGGGGGATCTGCAGCTTCTGGCAGAACCGGACCGAGCGGACGACCGACTCGAGCGACCCCGCGTCGAGGACCATGCCGTGGACCTCGAGGGCAGCACATGCGGCAAGGAAGCACTCCGAGCCGAGTGCGGTGGGGGAGAAGGTCGACAGGTTCTTCAGGTGCTCGGCAGGCCCGAACCGATCCCCCGACACGAGCAGCTTGCGGTCGGGCGGGATCGTTGCCGCCAGGGCATGCAGGATCAGCGAGTTGACGGCCGGGTTCCGGCCCACCACGAGGATGCTGCGCCCCGCCTCGACGGCCTGGCGGAGCCGGACGACGGCCTCCTTGCCCGCCAGCCCGGTCTCGGTGAGCTTGCCGAGCGACATGGAGGTCTGGTAGGGGCGCACGAAGCGCAGGCACGGGGTGTCGCCGGACAGAGGCGGTGCCAGCACCTTCAGGAGCGTGCCGTCCTCCAGGCGCTGCGTGCCGAATCCCGAGGAAGCCGATACGCGGCCGGCCACGCGGGTCACCCCGGCGGGGCAACTGAAGGTGACCGGGACCGGTACGTGCGTGCCGCGCCAGTCATAGGCCAGGACCGCACCGGAGGCGGCAACGAACACCTCGCCGACCTTGGGGTCCTGCAGCAGTCCCGCCACGGGACCGTAGCCGGTCAGCTCGGAGCAAACCAACTCGGCCAGCCCGGCCAGGTCGGCTTCGGCCATTCCTTCGCCCAGGACTCCGGAAAGCATCCCGGACAGTCGGTCGACGGCCTGGCGCTGCGGCGGTTTTCCCTTTGACGAACCGTCCCATGCATCGAACTGGGCCGCGAGCCGGCCGTAGTGACGCTCGAGGAGCGCAGAGGTCTTGAGGTCAACCCGGGAGGACGACGGGCCGAACGTACCGAGGTCTTCGGGAGGCGGCATGGGGCGTACCGGAGGCATGTCCACCTCGGTCACACGCCGAGACCGGGAAGGCGGCGCCGGGGCCATGAAGTCATCCTCGAGCTCTGCGGGGCGGCCTGCGCCGCCGGCCTCCGGGGGCGGTTGCTCGAACCGGGCAGGGGCGTCGCGGGTCTCGGGCTCGAGCTCTCCCTCATCCAGCAGCGGGATGTCGAGCAGCTCCTCGGAAGGCGGTGAATCCGAGACCTTCGCCGCCTGCCTGAACCGGAGCGTGTCGGCCGCGGCATCGTCTTCTTCGAGCTTGAAATCCCTGGAAATCTCCTTCGACGACTCGGCCACATCGTCTGCGCCCAGGACCTCCGGGGGGGGAGGGGAGGTCGGAATGCTGAGCGGATCCACCACGACCGTCGCCGGCCCACCGGCAGCATCGGGCTGTCCTGCGTAGTCGGGCAGCTCCATCTGGAGCATGTCCTGCTCCATGTGGACCGCGGTCGGCCGGCGCTCGTCCTCGGGACGGGCATAGGGTTGCGCCGCGCCGGCCAGCGCCTGGGCTCCGGCCTGGTCGTCCAGAACCTCTACCTGGAGGATATAGTCTCCCATGAAGATCTTGTCATCCGGACCGACGACCGTGTTTTCGAGCACCTTCTTGCCGTTGATGTAGCTGCCGTTCGTGCTCCCCATGTCCTGGAGGACCACTCGACCGTCCTTGACGACGAACACGGCATGACGCTTGGAGATGTTGCGCTTGGGCAGGATGATGTCGCTGGCCCGCAGCCGGCCCACGACGATTTCCGGTTTGCGGAACGTGAACTTGTGTTCTTCCTTGCCCCTTTCCCGGACGGAGACGACGAACATTCGGCCCTCCTGACCCTTCATTCGGCGAATTCTGTTCATACGCCACTACGCCACGCCAGATCAAAGCGCACGTGCGAAGAGTTGTCAAGTAATTCCCCGGGATCCTTAGAGCCCGGGCAGGAAAAA
>VGRX01000257.1 GCA_016875215.1 Deltaproteobacteria bacterium | reverse complement strand
GATCACCTCCGATCCGTCGTTGTCACCCCGTTCGTGCGACAGCAGGAAGAATACCCCAATCCTTGCCGATATTCAACAGCAGTTCTTCACCCCAGATCGTCCGCTCGACGCGGGCGGATGAGACAACCCGATCGAACCGAGAGAGCCGAAGCGCTTCTCGCCTCGAGCGTGCTGTTCGACCGCGCCGTGATCGGTTGCATTGCGCACGTCCCCGGCCCGAGGGACGTGCGACCTAGGGCCTGCCGCGAAATGACTTGCGTGACACAGAGGTCGGCGATGCACCTTGGCCGCAAGGCGTGGGGGAGCACGTCGACCGCAGGCGTGCCTGGAGGCACGTCGAGGGAGACGGGGGCCCCACAACGCCGCGGACAGGGATGCAGCGACGGCCGAATGCAGCAAGTTATTTGCGGCAGGCCCCTACTTCCCTACCAGGAAGTACATGCCGAACCCGCCCGGGTCCTGGAAACCGTAGGCCCCCCCGAGGATGAACGTGAAGTCCACGTAGTAGGAGAGGGTCGTGGTCAGGCGCAGCTCGCCGCCTGCCCCCCAGAGGATGGCGGCCGGATCGAACGAGTCAAACGCCACGGCCCCGTTCCCGAACACGTCGACGTAGAGATCCTTCAGGAAGATGGGGAAGGTCTGGAACCCGCGGCGGATCCGCCAGACCGGGAAGTAGTAGTCCGCGGTTCCGAAGTAGTATTGCCGTCCGCGAAGCGCCGTGGGCGGGTATCCCCGCAGGTACGTCCCGCCGACGCCGGTGTTGGCCATCATGTCAGCGATGATGTCCTGGTCCGGATAGCCCCCGACCGAGAACCGCCGGAGATACTCGTCGCGGCCGCCGGCAATGCCCCCCCGAAGGTGGAGCATCAGCACGTGGTGGTCCAGCCAGGGCATGGGGGTGTAGCGGGTTGCCCGCCAGCTCACCTGGTATTCGGTCCAGTTGCTGCCCAGGAAGGGGGTGGACACCTTCACCTCGGACGAGAGACGCCACCCCTTCTCCGTCACGACCGAGTAGCCGAACGACTCCGTGTCGTCGAACGACAGCCCCGCTGCCAGGCTGCCGAGCTGGCCGGTCCGCGGGATGTAGGGAACCGGCCCCCCGGGGTCGTGCTCCCACGGTCCCACGATTGCCCCCGAGAACCGGTCGAACGCATAGGACAGGCTGGCCAAGAAGCTGTACCGGGTCCGCAATATCGGGAATCCGAGCGATGCCGATGCGTACCAGTCCGTCTGACGGTAGTCCTTGAATTCGTCGCCGATCCGCGCCCAGACGGCACTGTCGGACCAGGCCCCGTACGCGGACAGGGAGGGATAGAACAGGTTGGCCGAGGCCGCCAGTGCGACGGCGGCATCGTCGGTTGCCATGTCGTACCGGCCGGCCAGCGACCACGATGCCAGCCCCGCGGGGTCCGCTCCCCCCGTGGTCATCGCGAACGCAAGCTGGTTCCACGTGGTGGCAGCAAACTCCGGCTCCCACTGGTAGGGGCGCAGGAGAGGCAGGGGGTTGTAGGGGGTGGAGGCCTGCCCGGTCACAGGTGCCGCGTCCGAGGTTCGCAGGCCCGTCTCGGGCTGGGAACCCGCCGTCGGATCGGGGCGAGGCTCTCCGGTTGCGTTGTCGTGGCCGATCGGCGGGTGCGGTGCGCCCGCGGCGTGACGGCCCCGGGCCCCCCCTGGCGGTGCACCCGCTGCGTGACGGCTCCGGGCCTGCCCGGTCACCCTGCATTCCCCCCTCGCCGGAAGCTCCACCTCGAACAGGTGGTAGCCGTCGAAATGGTAGGACGCGTAGACGACCCTCTTCCCGTCCGGCGATACGGCCGGAGAGAAGGCGCCGCCGACGACATTGGTGATGGGGCAGACCGTTCCGGAGTCCGGATCCAGGACTTCGAGGTTGAAGATACCGGTGCGTGCGGACGTGAAAACGAGCCGGCCGTCCGGCGAAAACGCCGGCTGGATGGTGTGTCCGGGCCCCGCGGGCAGCACGCTCTCCTCTCCCGAGCTCAGGTCGAACAGGAGCAACGCCACCCCCGAGGCATCCTGTCGGACGACGACCAGGCTGGTTCCGTCGGGCGACCACGCCGGCCAGGAGAAGCCGCCGTCCGCCATGGCCACGAGCCGCTCCTCCCACGGTTCCAGCACGGCAATCCTCAGGGAGCTCATGCCGTTGGCGTTGCGCACGAACGCGACGCTCTTTCCATCCGGAGACATGGCGGGGTCCTTGACCCGCGCTCCATGGGTCAGCCGGTCCTCACGGTTGCGCACCGGGTCGTATCGGAACAGGTCCTGGTAGTAGTAGAACGTGTCGTGGAATTCGGACGAGGAGAAGTACAGGTTGCCGTCGGCAGCGACCTCGGGACGGTCGCAGCCGCCGATGCAGTTCCCCACCCGGGATTCGGATCCGTCGGTCGCGACACGCCCGAGCCTGGGGGTGTCGTGGCCATCCGCGTGGGCCCAGTAGAGGGTTCCGTCCGGTGCGAAAGCGGGCATCGGGAGGTGCTCTCCGGCAAAGGTGATGCGGCGCCCTTCGAGCACTCCGGCCTGCTTCACGGCCTCGGCCTGCGCCCTCAGGCGCTCGGGGGGCTCGTCCCGCCACTGCTCGTAGAGGTGGACGAACGTGTCGCCGAAGATCCGGCGGGCCGAAATGTTGATGGTGAGCGGCACGAGCTTGCGCCCCTGCTCTTCGATGAAGCGGTTGAGGGCATCCCGCCCGAAGCGGTCGGCAAGCCACTGCACGAAATACGCCCCGTAGAGATACGCGGTGGTCCCGCGGGGCAGAGCCAGCGGTGCTCCGGTGGCCTCGTCCAGGTCGAGCAGCCGGGTCTCGCCGACTGCCGTTCTAAGGTACATCTCGAACAGCGGGCTGCGGATTCGGCCGCCGGCATCGATGCCGCTTTCGACCAGCACGGCCATCCCCTCGACGAACCAGTTCGGGACCATGGAGTTCGGAAGGAAGCGCTTGCCGAGCACGTAGTTCAGCCAGCGATAGAGGCCGGTGACCCGGTCGAGGTGGAACAGGTGGGCCATCTCGTGGTAGACCAGGATGCGCTTCCAGTCGGTCCAGCAGCCCAGGTCAGCCCCGGGGTCGGGAACGTAGGCGTAGAAGATGATGAAGTTGTACGGGGCCACCGTGGTCAGCCCGTTGGCGCTGTCCGCATCGTCGACCAGGACGAGCTGCCCCTCGGTGGCCAGCTCGAACCCGAAATCCCGGGCCAGCCGGTCGTGCGCCTCTTCTGCGAGTCCCAGGAACTCGCGGGCCAGCGGTTCCTCGCCCTGGTAGTAATGCAGGGCGAAGTGCTTCGAGTGCAGGGTGCGCCAACGGAGAGACGGATCGGACCGGGCCAGCGTGTCCGCAACCCCGGCAACATTGCAGAGCAGGAGCGCCAGGAGCGCCGCGACGGCTCGGACCGGCCGCAGCGGGCGGGAAGGGCGGGACACGAGTCCGATCACAGGCGGACCACCTCGTTGGTTTCGGCGGACCGGTACGCGGCCTCGCAGATGCGCATCACGATCAGCCCGTGGTCCGCACCGGGGATGGTCTCACGCCGCTCCCGGACCGCGTTGGCGAATTCCTGCATCTGACCGTCGTAGATGTGCTGATCGCAGTGCTCCTCGCGGGCCGGGAAGCGAGGCAGCCACGGGGCCTTCCCTTCCTGGTTGAACCTGGCCATGGTCGGAAAGACCCGGGCATACCCCTTTGTCCCGAAGAGCTGCGTCGAAGCCTCCGGACCGTCCATGTGCGGGTGCCACCAGCCGGACTCGATGATCGACGTGGTCCCGTTGTCCCAACGGACCACGATGACGCCGGTATCGTCCACGTCGTAGTCGCCGAAGTGGGTCCCGATCGTGGCATACACGGACACCGGGGCGGGATCGCCCAGCAGGAATCGCACCGAGTCGAGCGCGTGGACCCCCATGTCCACCAGCGCACCGCCCCCGGCCAGCTCCTTCTGCACGAACCACCCGGCCGGACCCCACGCCTGGTGGATGCCGTACCCCTTGGTCTTGACGATGGTCCCCAGGTCACCCGCTTCCACGATCTTCCGCACGGCAAGGAACTCCCGGTCGAACCGCCACATGTGGCCGACCATGAGGGTCAACCCCTCCTTGCGGGCGAGATCCGCCATGGCCTCGCCCTGCGACACGTTCATGGCCATCGGCTTCTCCACCAGCACGTGCTTGCCCGCCTTGAGAGCGGCCAATGCCATGGGATGGTGCAGCTTGTTGGGCAGGCCGATGACGACGGCATCGACGTCCGGCGACGTGGCCAGCTCTTCGGGTGTGGAGAAGACCCGGGCCCGGGGGTAGGCCTCGCGCAGGCTGTCGAGCGTCTTGTCGGCCAGCGTCCACGCACCGACCAGCTCCGTATCGGGGCAATTGGTGACTGCCCTCGCATGCAGCGTGCCGATGAAGCCGTAACCCAGGATTCCAACCCGCAGTGTGTCCGCCATGCCGTTCCCTCCTTCCGGGACATGCTTGTCCGTACTATGGCAGTTTCGTGCACGCATCGCAAGGATGACCGAAAGCCACGAATCGTCCGCTCGGGACGAAAAAAATTGAAGAGCGCGGGCGCTCAGGTTAACATTATGTTCAGGTGTGTCATGTCGACATGCGCGCGCCGCGCGTGCGGCGCTGGCAGGGCGAGGCGGACCGTGGTGATGAGACTGTTGACAGCCTTTCTGGCAGCGGGGTTGCTGTTGGCGTGGGCCCCGGTTCGGGCGCAAGGCTTCCGCGAAGCGGAGATCGAGTACAACCGTGGAGCGCTGCTCCTGGAGATGCGGGACTGGCCGCGGGCGGTATTCGCTTTTACGAAGGCCTACTCGTTCGTGCAGGATGCCCGCTACCTGGCGGGGCTGGTCAAGGCGCTGCACGGCAAGGGGGACAAGGAGAAGGCGGTTGCCCAGGGGGAGCTCTACCTCGAGCGGGCGGGGGGGTCTCCCGACCCGGACGTGGTCGCCATCGTTGCCGCACTGAGGAACGAGCTTGGGGCGAACACGGGGCGCGTCGACCTGTTTCTGTCACCGTCCGGGGGCAAGCTGACCCTGACCTCTCCTGACGGCCGGGTACAGGTCGTGCTGAACTCGGAGGCCACGCTGATACGCTGGCTGCCGGTCGGGAAGACCCGGTTCGAGTACGAGAAGGACGGCTTTTCCGCGGCGGCCCTGGATCTCGACGTGAAGGCCGAGACCGCTGCCACCGGTGCGATTGCGCTGGCACGGGCCGAGGGCCCTGCCCGGCTCCAGGTGGAGAGCAACGTGGACAGGTCCCGCGTCCTGCTCGACGGCAAGGAGGCGGGCGTAGCCCCGCTGCTGCAGGAGGTGCCGGCCGGGGACCACGTCGTCCAGGTCTGGGCCGAGAATCACCTGGCGTGGACCGGAGTCGTCGACCTCCCTGCGGGCCAGGTGGTCAAAGTCAAAGCCTCTCTGGTCCCCGCTGCCGACACGGTGCGCCGCATCCCCACCCCGCGCCTGGAGGTCCACCGCAAGAGCCGGTTCTGGCGCATGTCCACCTGGGGGTGGATCACCATGGGGCTCGGAGTCGGCACCCTCGGCGGCGCAGGCTATCTCGCCACGGTCTGGTCGGCCAAGAACGATGAGACCGCCAAGGCGAAAAACAAGGAAGAGTGGACCCGCCTCAACGACGAAGCCTACCCGTACTTTTTGATGACGCTGGGGACCGGAATCGGCGGCGGCATCCTGGCCGGCGGAGGACTGCTGATGGTCCTCATGGACAAGGGTGACGACCTGGAAGACGTGGCGCCCTTCGAGATGCTGACGATCTCTCCCAGCTTCGGCCCTGACGGCGCCTTCCTCGGCGCGACCCTGGCGTTCTAGCATGGAATCGGTGACCTGCGGCAAGGAGGAGAGCATGAAGACGACCGGACAGACTTCCACGCGGTACTCGGCACGATTCCCGGTCGCGCTGGTGCATGGCTTCATCTGGGTGTTGCTGAGCTGTGGAGCGGGAGGGGGGGGAGGTCTGGGGTGCAGCCCGGCGCCGCCTGATTTCGGCGATGAAGACAAGTCCAGCGGCAGTGATACCGACAGCGTCACCCCCGACGCGCCGGACACGGGCCCGACCTGCGAAGGGGAGAACCCCGGCTGCCCCGACTTCGACAAAGGGATCTGCAAGGGAAAGGTCAAGGCGGATTGCAAGGACGGCGCCTGGGACTGCAACCCGACCAATGTCGAGGGCTACCTGGTGCACGACAAGACCTGCGACGGCACGGACGCCGATTGCGACGGTGTTCCGGACGACAAAGAGGACTTCGCAGCGGCCGGCGTGAAGGTCGAGGAGGCTTGCGGAGGCAATGCCTTCAAGGCCGTGGGGGTCATCGCAGCGGACAAAGGGGTCTGCAAACAACAGAGCGGCAAGATCAAGTTCTCTTGCAAGAAGACCGGCGACCAGTGGGCGTTCTCGTGCGACTACTCGGGCCTCGTCGGCGAACCGGGGTACGTCGAGGACGAGCGGTTCACCCCCGAGCTGGGTCTCTCGCTGTGCGACGGAGAGGACAACGACTGCGACGGCATCGTCGACGAGTTCATGGCGAACACCGCCGGGTTGACCGGGGATGAATTCGAGTCGCTGATGGAGGAGGCTGTGAAGTGCCCGGACTTCATCGGGCTCTGCTCCGCCACCGTGGCCGAAGGGAACCCCCAGGAGGAGTGGGTGATCACCTCGGACATCGCGTTCCGGTGTGAAGGCGGAGTCAAGGAGTGCAGCTTCGAAGTGTTGAAGCCGCTCGGCTACGAGGACCCGGAGGTGAAGTGCGACCCC
>VGRX01000256.1 GCA_016875215.1 Deltaproteobacteria bacterium | reverse complement strand
GAGCGTGACGGCCCTCCGCTGGTGCGCCTGTCGGTCCTCGAGAGCGACGGCGTGAAGCTGGGCAAGATCCGCGTGGAGTGGCTCAAGGAGCCGTAGTGAGCAGCCTGCCCTGCATAGCCTCCTGTCTTCCCAGGCCCGCTCGACCATCCGCTCACGTCGGCCTGCGTCGAGCCTATGGAACCATGCCGGGTTGTTTGTCGAGGAACTTCCGGTACTGGTGCACCTCGTCGCAATCCACGCCGGCCTTCCGGCGCGCAGCGGCATCTCCCTGGCAGGCCTGCTCGAGCTCGGCCAGCGGAACCGCCTGGAACGACCGGGGGCGGCTGCCGTTGCGGGCCGTCATGGTGGGAGTGAAACGGGCCGAGACGACGCGATGGCGGCCATCTTTCCCCGGGGCGAAGCAGACCGTGTCGATTCCCCCGAGCTTCGTGGGAAACCGCCTCATGGCGTGGACGAAGTTGCCCAGCGAGTAGCGGACATAGGCATCGCTCGGTGCAGCGGGGTCGCATGCGGCCTCCACGAACAGGGGCGTCCCGGTCGTCGAAGCGGCCGGAGGCGCTTGTGCCGGAAGCATCCCCCCGGCCGTCGGAGCCGGCTCGTCATCCCCTTCCGAATCCGCGGACAGGCACCGGGCCGGTCCGAGCACGTGACTGTGCGATCCCACCACCGCCTGAGCCCCGGCCGCCACGAGCGCAGCGGCCTGCTCCCGCTCCTCCCGCGACGGGCGGAGCCGGTCCTCGGACATCCAGTGCAGGAGGACGACCACGATGTCGTGTGTGCTGCTCAGCTCGCGAACGCGTGCGGCCGCCGCGTCCAGCGACTCGCGGTCGTGCAGCAGGAGCGGACAGGTCGTGCCCCGGCATCGCAGGTTGACGAAGCGGGTGAATCCGAGCACCGCCACCTTCCTTCCGGCAACCTCGATCGATGCCTGAGCGGCCTCGGGGGCCGCTCCGACCGCGAGCATCCTGCGTGCCCTGACAGCCTCGATGGTGCGCCTCAGCCCGTCCTCTCCCCGATCGAGGGCGTGGTTGTTGGCCAGGAGCAGGACGTCGAAGCCGGCCCCGAGCAGCGCATCTGCGTACTGGGTCGGAGCCGAGAAGCGGGGAAAGCAGTATCCCTCCTGCCTCCCGTCGAGCGGCGTCTCCAGGTTTCCAACGGCCAGATCCGCCTCCGACAGGAGGCCCCGGACGCGGTCGAACGCGGCCGTGAAGTCGTACCCCGTGCCTCCCGCGGCCTCCTGTGCCCCGGAGGACTGGGTGCAGTGGGCCATGAGGTCTCCGACGAACGCGATGCAGACCGGTCCGGCCGGCATCTCGGCAGGCTGCGGGCCGACCCAGACGAGCAGTCCTCCCAGGAGCGCAAGGAGCATCACGGCCTGACCGTTCCGGCCGGTTCGCGTCCGGGCTCGATGGCGGGATAGGAGTCGCGGCCCGAGCTTCCGCCGGGCCATTGCTTGCGTAGCAGGAGCATCCACTGGTTAGCGGAGGCGGGCGTGACGTCCCGCTGCTGCACCACCGCCAGCGGGAACCACCGGCAAAGGCGGTCGGCCACGGCGCCGGACTCGTCGTTGCGCAGGTGCTCGAAGCCGAGCGCCGTTGGAATGGTCTCCACGGCAACGCGCTGCCCGGAGCGTCGCACGAGGCCGAACGCGACGTTGTCTACGATGAGCAGGTCCCCCCCCCACCGCAGCGCTCCCATCACCACGCCATATGCGGTCCACAGGTCGGCGAGGTGGTTGTGGCTCCGAAGCAGCAGGGCGTGGTCGAAGCTTCCGCGCTCGAACCGGAGCGATTCAATGGGGCGTTCGAGCAGCGTGACCCGCCCTTCGCGGGCAAGCCGGCGGATCTCGGGCCCGGGGGACGGGTCCACCGCGGTGTATCGGACCTCACCGGAATCGAGCTTGCGCTCCAGGAGCGGCAGGAAACGAAGGTCGCCGCATCCCACGTCCAGGACCCGTCCGTACAGCCGCTCCAACGCGGCCAGCACCGGTTGCTCGGCCTCTGCAAACACGTCCCTGTCCGACGGGACCCACACCGCGGACCGCCGAGGCGCCTCGCCCGCTTCGGTCTGCACACTCGGATCGAGCTTGCGGAGCTGCCGCGGGAAGTCCGTCACCATGGGCTCGTCGTCCACCTGGAGATACACCTGGCCGAGCGCATCCCGTGTCCGGACGATCGAGTCCGGCGAGAAGTCGCCCGTGTCCGAGGCGCACCAGGACGTCTGCGTGTGCTGCAAGGAATGCCGCACGCACAGGAGGCGGGCGGGATCGATGCCGGGAGGGGGCAGGGCATCGTGCGGCGCACGGCCGTCTCCGACAGCGCCTTCCTCAGTCTCCGCCGCCCCCTCCGTCACCGGGAAGTAGTTGAACGAGTTCGAGATGCCTGAGCGCAGCGGGCGGAGCCAGTCATGACCGAACAGCTCGAACGTCCTCAGCCAGGTCCCCTTGCAGCCGTCGGATACCCGGCAGCCCCGGCAGCACTCCGGCCGCCCCATGTTGCCGTAGTCGATGGGGAAGAAGGCGTCCTCGTCCACCTCCCGGATGGCAAAGACCCCGTGCGTGTGAAGGTCGTCCTGGAGCGGGCCGAACCGGGCATCCAGGCAGTGAGGGAACCCGTCCACTCCAAGCCGCCACGAAGGGATGCCCAGCCCGGCAGCCCGGTCGAGCACCCTGCCGACCGCGGCAGCGGCCTCGGTCGGCCGCAGGTGGATCGACGGGTCGAGAGCCGCGCCCTTGGGTTCCGCCAGCGTGAGCTTGAGGCGGACGTCGGGGAGCGTCACCGCCAGGTCGGGAAGAGAGTGCAGCGTGGCCAGGCTGCCGACCACGACCACCGCGGCGAGCGTCAGGTCGAACCCCTTGCCGGAGAGATTGCAAAGTCCGGCGATGGTCTGATCATGAGCCCCCGGGACGCGCACGAGCCGGTCATGCACCGCTGCAGGGCCATGGAGGGAGATGTACGCGTAGTCCAGCCCGGCCTCGGCCAGCCGGCGGGCGAGGGGTGCGTAGCCGAGCATGCGCCCGTTGGTGATGAGCCCGAACCGCAGGCCCAGGTCCCTGCAGCCCCCGGCCAGCTCGTGCAGGTCCTTGCGAAGGGTGGGCTCACCGCCCGAGAACAGCACCGATTCCGCTCCGATTGCCCGGGCCTGCTCGATGCGGCGCAGGGCCTCCTCCGTCGTGATTCCGGCAACCTGCTTCCGGTCGGCCGAATGGCAGAACACACAACTGTTGTTGCACGCGTAGGCGAGCTTGATGATGACGCGACGGCAGGGGGCGCGTGTCGAACGGCCTCCCTCGGCGGAGTCTATCTGCAACAGGCTTCCAGGCAGGTGGCGCCGCATGTCTCACTGGGGCATGGGGAAGTCCGGGCAGAGTGCGAAGCAGACGAGCGACTCGGGGCACGGATCCTGGCCCGGCTGCTGGTTCGGGCACTTCTCGGCCATGCACTTGAACATGGCGGCCAGGTCCTCGGCCCCCTTGGGAGAGGATTGGCCGATGCACGGGGTCATGCAGTCGGGTCCCTCTTCGCCGGGAGGCGGCGCCGGAGTGTTCTTGTCGCAGTCGAACACGCACTGGAACACCTGGCCGCACGTCTTGTCGCCGCCGCCGCCGACGCACTCGATCATCTTGTCCACGCACATCCCTTCCCCACAGCCGAACATCTCGTGGAGCTGTGCCTTGGTTTCCGGTGACGTGGCCTCGAGACAGGCAAAGGTGCAGGACGGGTCATCCGCATCCTTGTTGCAGCCGTTCAGGCAGGTGACGGTCTCGCCGCAGTCGGCCTGGCCCTGACCGCCCAGGCATTCGATGAGCCAGTAGAACTGCTCCTTGTCTCCCCCCTGCGACATTTTCAGGGCAACCTCCACCGCCTCCTGGCTCGCGTTCGCCAGGCAGTCGAAGACGCACATCCCGTCATCCTTGGGGCAGCCGCCCATGCAGGAGAAGGTCTCGCCGCAGTCAGCGGTCCCGGTCCCCCCAAGGCAGATGGTCAGCTCGCCGAAGCACTTGCCCCACATGCAGTCCCCCTGCTGGTCTTCGGGAATCCCGGAGCAGTTCTTCTCGACGCAGTCCGCAAACGCGTCGAACTCGGCCTTGGCAAAGTCCGTGGCTCCCTCCTTGCACACCTCCCAGCAGGTCTGCCCCTTCTGCGGGCAGCCGAGCTCGAGGCCGCAATTCCAGATGTCGACGCATCCGCCATCCGGCGGAACAGGGACGTCCGGAGCGACTTCTTCCACGATCTCCACGGGAGGAGCGATCTCGGGGGCCACCTCAGGCAACACCTCGGTCACCGCCTCGGGTTCGGGCGTCCCGTCCGGCGGGGGGATCGTAGCGTCCGCCACCTCGGCGGCCGATGGTCCGTCCTTCTCGGAAAGCACGTCCCCAGAGGCCACCTCGCCGTCCGGGAGGTTGCCGTCCAGCAGACCGACCGGCAGCTTGCCGCTCGAAGAACAGGCCGCAAGTGCGAATCCCGTCAGAGCCAGTACCAGCAGTCGTTTCATCTCGTCCTCCTCTAGAGTGCGAACAGGCGGAGCTTATCAAAGTAGACCCGGGAATTCCAGTTGTTGAACCCGAAGTCCCCTCCCAGGGCCGGATCGTCGTCACGCACCTGGAGAAGCAGCTCCGGCTCTCCGGCGTCCTTGCCACCTTGTTCGGCCAGGTACCACCTCACCTCGCTGTTCAGCCGGACGATGACGAATCGGTAGGTCACCCCTTCCTTGACTTTCCGGGCCGAATCCACGGCCAGCCTCCCGTCACCGTGCTCGTCCCCCTTGGCGATGGCGTTCACGGTGTTCTTCCAGCCGCCGAAGATGACCACGTAGCCGGACGCGTGTGCGAGGTCGCGCCCTCCCAGTTCAACCTTGATGTCCCCTTCGAACAGCGCGTTGTTCCCCTTGACCGAGGTGGCTTCGAACTCGATCCGCACGTTGGCGGGAAGCGGGACGGCGTTCAGCCAGAGCCCCTCGTTCTCGTTCTGCTTGTCCCCCGTGTACAGCCGGCCGTCCTCGACCCGCCAGTTCTTGGGGGTGGTGGTCCAGGCGGAGAGCCCTTTCTCGAAGTCCTCCTCGAACAGGAGCGTTCCCCCGGTCAGTCCGAGACGTGCCGGAATGTCGTGGGAGCGGGGGCGCTTCTTGCACCCCGGGGCAGACAGCAATAGAGCGACCAGTGCGAGCGAAACGAGACTTGCAACGCGGTTCATGGGCATGACTCCTGGAAGTTGTCGGCTAGTCCGGCTTCTCATCGTCCTCGAACGGTGCGTCGGGCGCGGGCGGGAGCTTGACGCGGGCCACCAGCGAACGGGCAAGCTCCAGCTCCCCCGTAGTATCCCTCAGGCGGACCGAGCAGACCCGGGCCAGGCACCAGAGGAGCTTGACCGACAGGGCGCTGTACTCGCGGATTATCTCGTAGAACCTCTGCCGGCTCATGACCAGGCAGAGGCAGGGTTCCAGCGTCCTGATCGAGGCCGAACGGGGGAAGCGGTCGGGAAGGGACAACTCGCCGAAGTGGTCCCCCGCGTTCAGCCGCGTGATCACCGTGTCCTTGCGGGAGACCTCCACCTCTCCAGCGAGCAGGACGTAGAGGGCATCGCCCTCCTCCTCCTCCCGGAACACGACCTCGCCGGCAGCGAACTTCCGCTCTTCCACAGCAGATACGACCTTGAGCAGCTCCTCGAAGTTGAGGTACCGGAACAGAGGGACCGACTTGAGCGTGTTCAGCTTGCACTGCGTCAGCTCGGCCCGCTGCGGTTCGGTTTCCAGCACGTCGACGAGCAGGCAGGTGATGTTGTCCCGTCCCCCCTTGGAGTTGGCGTGGCGGACGAGGTCATCCGCCGAATTCTCCGGGTTCTTGTTGCCCAGCAGGCGAATGAGGTCCTGTTCGCCCGTGGTCGAGTGCAGGCCGTCCGTGCACAGCAGGAAGCGGTCGTTGGTCAGCGGCATCATGTCGAGCGTGTCGGCCTGGACCGTCTCGTAGATCCCGACCGCCCGGGTGATCGCGTTCCGGTACTTGCTCTTGACCTCCTCCTGCGTCGTGATCTTCCCGAGCCGCTTGAGCTCCTCCACCAGCGAATGATCCCTCGTGAGTTGGTGGATCCGGCCCGCCCGCATCAGGTAGATACGACTGTCGCCCACGTGCGCCATGAAGAGGTGCTCGCCGGCCGACAGGAGCACGACGACCGTCGTCCCCATGCCGGACAGCTCCTTCTCCTCCCGGGCACGCCGGTAGACGGAGGAACAGGCCTGCTGGACCGCAGCCACCAGCAGCTCCGAGACATCCTTGACCGACGGCGAGCTCTTCCCCGCCGCAAACCGTCGGACCAGGTCGTAGTTCGCCTCCACGTGGCGATGGATCTCGTCGCAGGCCATGCGGGATGCGATCTCCCCGCCGTGGGCCCCTCCCATCCCGTCCGCCACGACGAAGAGTCCCAACTCCTCGTCCATGAAGTAGCTGTCTTCGTTGAACTGCCGGGTCAATCCGACGTCGGTGCGTGCGCTGAATCCGATTCTCACCTCGATACTCCCTGTCTCTGGAGCAACTAGAAGGTCACATCGGCCTGGAAGTACCCCCACTGGGCCACGTCACCTGGCTGGTAATTGTACAGGATTCCATCGTTCGGATCGAGGTGGTTCTCTGGCGCCAAGGCCTCACGGTTCGCGATGGCATCTCCCGGGGCAAACATCCCGAACCCCAGAGCCAGCGCAAAATTGTCGTGCAGGCGGTACGTCGCATCGACGTCGAGCTCGAAACCGAGGTCGGTCGACAGCGGCTTCAGGAGCCGCTGGTCCGGGTGGGCGCCACCCGGGATGTGCCCGCC
>VGRX01000255.1 GCA_016875215.1 Deltaproteobacteria bacterium | reverse complement strand
CCTGCACCAGGAAAGGATGCCATTTCCAACCAAACGCAGTCGGCTCCCTGACCTTCCACTGGACCAGACCGACACCCTGCATCAGGTCGTCACCGCTGTATCCGACATCGTCCTCGACCACGATGTCGAACGCACCGCCGATGAACACGCCGTCCTCCATCGAGCGGTCCGGCACGTACTCGTCCCCCTCGGCCACCAGGCGGAACAGCTCGGAGATCTTGGTCGCGAAAAGAAAGCGGTCCGCCGTGGGCGAGTATCGCGACACGCCCCACCGGTTCGTGCGCGAGCCGTCGTGCAGGTTGATGCCCGGTCCGGTCGTGGCAGGCTGACGTCCCACCTGCAAGAGGCCGAAGGGCAGCGATGCCGTTCCGTATAGGCGGTTGATCCGAACCGGATCGACCTGCTTGAGCACGATGCCGTAGGCGTCCGGATCGAGGGGATCGCCGCCAGGCCGCATTCCCACCTCGTACGAGGCATTGTTCGGCCACCGGGAGGTCAGCGCGAGCCCGGACCCCGGTGTCGGGGCACCGACGATCTGGGTACCGCCCAGATCGCCGTTGTCGCCGAACAGAACCCCGGACAGAAGGTCGACCTGCCCGCGCAAAGCCACCTGCTCGACCGGCTTGAGCCCCGTCTCGAGGCGAAACCGTTGCTCGGTGAAGCAGACATCCTGCACGGCAAGCCCGTTGAGCTCGAGAGGGTCGATGTACAACGACTCGACGCGGTACTCGGCGTCGAGGTCGAGCCAGGGAAGGACGTTCTCCTTGGCAGTCGACACGACCGGAACCAATGAGGCCGCAAGCATGCAGGCCGACAGAAACAGCCGGGCAGTGCGGGGACGGGTGAGATGCTTGAAACGGTTCATGATCGACCTCGTCGGCTGGGCGCGCAGCGGCCCTGTTCCTTCCCCGGGGCGACAAGTCCGTCGCTCGCCCCAACGTACTCCATGTTTCCCGGGCGGGGCAACAGGAAACAGGCGGTTCCGTACCAGCCCCAAGGGCAAGGGCGACGGCGGATGTGCCATTGGTCACGCGGCCGCCCCTCGCAGGGGCGGTTGAGTGGGGGCGCCTCGCCGCCCAATCCCCCTTCAACCGCGAAGAAGAACGCCCACGATCGTATCGACCGTCTTTCTGTCCAGCAGCGGGTCGAGGTGGTGCAGCCGGGGAAGCTCGAGCAGCGTTGCCCGGTCGCCAAGGGCAGCGGACAGCTCGTGAGCCTGCTCGACCGGAATCACGCCGTCACGGGTGCCATGCACCAGCAGCAGAGCAGGGGGCGAGGGGTGGGGAGGCAACGATGCCAGGCGGGCAGGAAGGTCGAGCGATTCCACGGCCTGTGCGAACTCCTTGATGTAGTGCGCCCCCGGACGGACGCGCACGGGGAAGTCGGCACGACGGAATCCCCGGTAGGCCGGAAGTGCCTTGAGCGGGCCTCCATACAGCGTCGCACGCCAGGCAGCGGCCCGCAGCAGGCAGCCGACCTCCTTGAACAGCTCCATGTGACGGGGAATCGAGGTCGGTGCGGACACCGTGATCACCTTGTCCGCACGGACTCCACGGGTGACCTGGTCCAGGGCAAACGAGCCGCCCAGGCTCTGGCCGAGAACGACGACCTTGCCCTGAGCATGGGCAAGAGAGCGCCGTGCGCACGCGAGCAGAGCATCGACGCGGTGACGGACGGCATCGACATCGAACAGGTCGGTTCCTCCGGCCCCGTGTCCGGGCAGGTGGCCGGTCAGCACCGAGAAGCCGGCAGCGAGAAGCCGCTCGATCACGTAGCCGAAGCCGAAGAGCCGGTCGTTTCCCCCTCCATGGTACAGGACCGCGCAGCCCGCAACCGGCCCCGGACCGTCGGCGGGCGGACGAGGCCCGGCGGTCGCAGGAGTGGAGGGGGGACTGGGAACGCTCGCCGCTCCGTCACACGGCCGGAAGCGGAATCGGAGCGCGTTCGCATCGGGATGCCCAGGCACCTCGACACTCCCTGCCCACCTGCGAAGCCTGGATGGAATGCCGTCGTCCCACATCAACAAGCCCCCCGCCCTGCGACCCGTCCACGGCCGGGCCGAAGCACGAAACCGACCCCCTACCCGAAGTAGCGGCCGACGTGGCGCCCGTGGAGGCCGAAGCCGAGGAACAGGACCAGAGAGCCGGCGAGCAGCCAACCCGACCGCCCCGCAGCCTCGGCGACGAATCGCCAGGCATCCGCGGACAGGGAGAAATCGAACGGTCCGCTGTTTGCCGACCAGGCGAACAGGCCAAGGCCCGCAGCGAACAGGCCGAGCGAAGTCCACTGGAAGGGCTTCAACAATCGCCCCGGAGTTGGCCGCGGCCAGCGAATGAACTCCGTCCCGAACCGTCCCGCCGAGTTCACCACCAGGTAGAGCGCGGCCAGACTCCCTTCGCGCAACGGCCCGATCTGGGCCAGGCCGTTCAACAACAGGAACAGGGCCACGTCACCCAGCGCAGAGTAGAGCTGCGTCGGGTGCAGCGGAACCCCGGAAAGCCCCTCCTTCCAGACCGGCTTGGAATTGGGATCCTCGTAGCGGATCGACACGCGGGACCCGGTCGGCCGGCCATGACAGCAACCGTATGCGAGGCAGCCCAGCCGGCCGAACGCGTGTCCCAGAGGAAGCCCGAGTGCGAGCGCGTCCAGCAGGCGGAGCACCGGCAGCCCGCGGGTCTCGGCCGTGCCGATGAGAACCAGCGTGCAGAGCACCAGGGCCCCCTGAAAAGCAAAACCGGTCTCCGGCAGCTTGCGGCCCGGGGCGGCCACATAGGCTTTCAGGTTGACCAGGATCTCCAGCAGCCGCGACCCGAGGATGGCGAGGACGGGAATGCCGATTGCCAGGAACGGCGCGGGCGAGCCTGGCAGGAGTCCGGCCTGCGAGAGCCGCACGAGCGCTACCGCCCCCCCGACGGCCCAGGCGAGAGCAACCCAGAGGCCGAAGCTCACGACGGTCACGCGGCCGGCCCTGAACACGACGACCCGATCATGGATGTGCCAGAACGGCTTTCGAACCGTGGACCGATGCGAGCTCACTTCCGACATCGCCGACGCACCTCCTGCACACCGAGCGCCATTGTCCACCGTCGGGGGCGTGTTTGCAAGCACCCGCCATTGCCCCGCAGCGCGCGACCTGATATCTTCTTCTCGCGGGCCGTGCGGGCTGGGGAGCTCCGAGGGGGACAATGCGTCGAGTCGCGATCATCGTGCTCAACATCATCATGTTCTGGGTAGCTCTGCCCGCGGGGATTGCGGGCATGGGCTTGTTGCTCGACCGGTGGCTCGGTTTGCCCGAGCCGGGGCTGGCCATCAGGGGAGTTGGGGCCGGGATCGCGGCCTTGGGGCTGGCGTTCTCACTCTGGGCGATCGTGGTCCTGCGGCTGCGGGGCAAGGGGTTGCCGATTTCGTCCCTTCCGCCGCCCGATCTCGTGGTAACCGGACCCTATGCGTGGGTCCGGCACCCGATCTACACGGGGTACGTGTTTCTGGCTGCGGGTGCAGGGCTGGCCGCAGGATCATGGGGGATCGCCGGGATCGTCGTGCCTCTCGTTGCGGTCGCCTGGTTTGCCACGTGGGTCAAGCTGTACGAGGAACCGGGGTTGCTGCGGCGTTTCGGAAACGCGTACCGGATCCATGCCGAGCGAATGCCGCTGCTGTTGCCCCTGCGACCTGTTCGGGGGGTGCGGTGGCTCGTTCTGCGGCTCTTCCGTCTCTTCTTCCATGTCACGGTCGAGGGCGGTGAGAACGTCCCGCGGCGCGGGCCGGTGCTGCTCTACTCGGATCATCTCAGCTACCAAAACTTCATCTTCGCCCAGTACGCCACCACGAGACCGATGCGAATCCCCGTTACGGCCGAGGTGTTCCGCAAGCCGCTGCAGCGGGCGTTCATGCGGATGATGGGAGGGATTCCGACCCGGCGGTTCTGTGCTGATCCGGCCTCCCTGCTCGCTCTGGCCGACGAGATCGGCGCCGGCGGGGTCGTCGGGATCGCGATCGAGGGGGAACGCTCGTGGACGGGCGAGATGGCGCTTCCTGCTGCCAACGTCGTGCGGAACATGCTCGAGCTGTCCGCCGCGGGCCGCTGCGGTGCCGAGGCGCTTGACCGCGGAGTGCAGGTGGTTCCACTGGCGTTTTGCGGGGCGTACCGCTTGTGGCCCCGGTGGGCCGGCGGTGCGGACCGGAAGACGCGGGTCGTGATTCGCATCGGCAAGCCGTACTACCTTCGCGACAGTGCGGAGGCAGTCCGGCAGCAGGGGGAGGACCTGGCGGATGCGTGTGCGCGTGTCCTGCGCGAGAGGGTCGTTGCGCTCCGCCTGCCGGATGGGCTGCTTGCGGACCCGGGACGACTGCCCGCCGCAAGGCCCGAGCTGGCGCTGTGGCGCTGTCCGACGTGCAGCGGTGAGGAGACGCTGTCGCTGGAGTCGAGGCGGTGGCTCTCCTGCGCCGGCTGCGGTACCCGCTGGGACTTTGCAGGCGGGAACCTCACCGTGGTCGAGCCTGCGGACCGAAGCGGTGAAAGCGGGACCCTTGCCGGCTGGTGCCGGCGCGCAGGTTGCGGCCCGGGGGATGGTCCGTTGTCGTCCGGAAGCCCGACTACCGGCGGAGGGGGCGCATCCAATGTTGCGCTTGCGGCGGAATGCGAGCTTCGCGAAGACTCGGAAGCGCGGCTCACGCTCCAGGTGCTGAGGTCACTTGGAACCGGCATGGCGGTGCTTCGCTCCGACGGCCTGGAATGGAAGCGGGGAGAGCGGGTGAGGCGATATCGGCCGGAGGATATCCTCACGGTCACGACGGAGCGGAACGACACGCTCCAGCTCGGCGTAGGCCGCGGCGTGGTTCAGCTCGTGTTCGGGCGCGCCAGTCCGTGGCGATGGCAGAAATACGTGGCGGAGCTTGCCGGCGGCCGCTGCAGGAAGTAAGGAGGCTGATCGAAACTGCTTCGCCAAGTGAGGCCGTAACGGCGAAGTAATTTTGGGCAGCCTCCCAAACGGCCCGTACCCGGACGCGTCTGCCGTGATTGGGGAGGCGGAGGGCTGGCGGGAACGACAGGCCGATGATGGACGAACGGCAGGATTGCGCTCAGCCGTTCGTTGACCGGGAGGACGAAGATGGGCGACAAGCGTGACGAGCTCCTGTTTACCCTCTACCCCTACTTCAACGCCGTGATCGACTCGGCCGAGGGGTGCACGCTGACGGCTTCCGACGGCCGGCAGTATCTGGACCTGGCGTCCGGGCAGCTCAGCGTCCTGCTGGGACACTCGCACCCGCGCATCGTGGCTGCTGCCCAGCGCCAGGCCGCGAGAGTCGTGCACCTCGGCAACCGGTTCTTCGGGACGGCCACGCTCGAGGCTGTGGACGAGATCGTATCGGTCTGTCCAGCGGGGATGAACCGCGTGATCCTGTGCTCCACCGGGACCGAGGCAAACGAGATGGCGATCCGCATTGCCCGTGCGGCAACCGGGAAGATCGAGCTCGTCGGCCTGTCCAAGGGCTACTACGGCTGCTCGCACCTTACCCTGTCCCTGTCCGACTATGTCGGGTTCATCAAGGGCACAGGGGTGCGGTCCACCGGAGTGCACAGGCTGCCCGCACCGGATTGCCTGCACTGCTCGCTGGGGCTCAAACACCCCGATTGCGGGCTCAGGTGTCTGGCCTTGGGGGCCGAGAACCTCGAGAAGGAGAGCACCGGATCCATCGCAGCGTTCCTGGCCGAACCCGTGCTCGGATCGGGCGGAATCATCATCCCGCCGGAGGGATACCTGAAGGGAGTGGCGGCGCTCTGCAAGCGGTACGGTGCGTTGCTGATCGCGGACGAGGCTCAGACAGGGCTGTGCCGCACCGGACGGTGGTGGGGCATGGACCACTGCGGCGTCGTCCCGGACATCCTCGTTGCTTCGAAGGGGTTGGGCAACGGGTATCCGGTGGCCGCAGTGATCACCCGGGCCGACATCGAGCAGAAGTGCATCAACGCTCCGCTGGCCAACATGAGCAGCCACTCGTTCGACCCGTTCGGGGCCGCGATCGCGGCCGAGGTCGTTCGCACGTTGAAGGACGAGAACATCGCGGAGCGGTCCCGGGAGATGGGGGCGTACATGCTCGAGCGGCTGGAGGGCCTGGCGGCCCGCCACAGGCTCCTGGCCAATGCACGAGGGTGCGGCCTGATGCTCGGGCTCGACGTCGTCGGCCGCGAGGGAAAGCCCGATGCGATGACCAGCCTTGCGCTGGAGGCGGAGTGCCTCATGCGAGGCCTGGTGGTCGGATACTCGGCGATGTCCGGCGTCCTGCGCATCCTTCCGCCCGCCGTGATCACCAGGGAGCAGGTGGAGCACGCTGTGGGAGTCCTGGACGAGGCGACCACCTTCCTCGAGGAGAACGACGTCGATGTTTCGCGCTACATGCCGGAGCACAACGGCTCGGCCCTTCTCGCGGTGAGCTTCCTGCGCCGGCTGATGAAGAAGTAGCGGGACCGAGGTGGGAATCATGCTGTCCCCAAGGCGGAAGTTCTTCTTCGAGAAATGGTACTTCGACGCCCAGTGCGAAGAGGGTTCCTTCGTGTTCCTGTACTTCGCGTCGCTCACTCTGGCGGGGGTGCGCAGCGGCCAGCTCGTGATTGCTCTCGTTCCCTCTGCGGGGGATTCGGCGCTGCGTTCGCTCTCGTTCCGGGGAAGGGACGTTTCCATTGCGGGCGACCGCTCCTGCGTCCTCTTTCCGGGCGGAGACGTTCGGAGCGTTCCTTTCTCCTCGCCCACTTCCGGCGTCGGTGTCGAATCCGGAGTCGGCAAGGTTCCCCCCGCACACTCCGTTTCTTCTCCAGGCC
>VGRX01000254.1 GCA_016875215.1 Deltaproteobacteria bacterium | reverse complement strand
AAAATCTGGCCGTCACCAGCCATGACTACCGCGACGTCGAGGTTGCGGGCCAGGGCTTCCCTGTACCCCGTCACAATGGCGCCGCCGACGCCCTGGTTGGTCTCATGCCGGACGATCCGGGTACGCGAGTCCGCTGCGGAAACCGCCTCGTGGAAGGTCCGATCACGGCTGGAATCATCGATCACGATGATCTCGTCCACGAAAGGAGGGATCCGGCGCAGAGTCCGAGCGATGAACCGCTCCTCGTTGTAGGCCGGAATCACGACCCCGATGGACAGCCCGGAAAACACGCTCTTCCTCCGCAGCCGATGGCCCGGGACGGGCCGGAGTGCCGCTTCCTATAGCACGACCGGCGGCCGATAGTCAAAAGCCTGCTCTCATTTCGATCCGCTCCCATGCCGTCCATTCGCCCCATTCGTCTGATGCGTCCCATGTGTCTTGTCTTCTTCTATCGCGTCGTACCGGGAACGAACGGTCTGCCCAGGGTCGACGGGGCCGTACCGGAGCGCCGGCCGAGTGAGGCCGCCACGAGAACGGCAACCGCAGCAAGATAGGGGAGCATGTTCAGGAAGAAGCCGGTATTCGGATCCTGGAAGAAGGGGATGGCGGTACCTTGCAGGTCGAGCGTGAGCCGGTGGATGGCCCCGAACAGCCAGGCGCCGAGGGCCGCCGGAAGGGGACGCCAGCCTCCCACGATGACCAGCCCGATGGCGATCCAGCCCTGGCCCGCGGTCAGCCCGTCCACCCAGCCGGGCGTCACGGCAAGGCTCAGCGTGGCGCCTGCAAGCCCCGAGCCGGCGGCGCCGAGCGTCACGTAGAGATAGCGCACCCGGGCCACAGGGATTCCCATGGCCGCGGCGGCAGCGGGGGTCTCGCCCGCGGCGCGGAGGTTGAGTCCGGCTCGGGTGTGGGCCAGGAAGAAGTAGACCAGAGGCACCGCGGCGAAACCGAGGTAGACCGGCCACGGATGTGAGAACAGCACCGGACCAAGGAACGGCAGGTCGCACAAACCGGGAATCGGCAGCTGAGCGAAATGCGGTGCTGCCTGGCGCAGGCCGACCAGCGGTGCACCTCCCACCGAGGAGATGCCCGTCCCCAGGAACACGAGTGACAGTCCGGTCACCACCTGGTCGCAGCGAAGCGTCACGGTCAGGAATGCGTGCAGCACGCCGAACAGCGCACCGACGACGACGGCAGCGAGCAGCCCCACCCACGCCGAGCCCGCCAGGTGCGCCGCTGCGACTCCGGTCATGGCGCTGGCCAGCATGATTCCCTCGAGGCCGAGATTGAGCACTCCCGACAGCTCGGCCAGCATCTCGCCCAGCGCAGCAAACAGCAGCGGTGTGCCCCGGGCAATGCCCGCTGCCAGCAGATTCTGGAGGAATTCCGTCCACTTCATGGAACCCTCCGAATCCGGTTGCTGGAGAAGAAGTCCGCAGCCACCACGCACGTCAGCACGATGCCCTGGAGCATCATCGCGATTCCGGACGGCTGGACCTCGCGGGCACCGACGAGCAGTCCCGAAAGCAGGAACGAGACCAGCACGATGGCCGCAGGGTTGAGCCGTGCCAGCCACGCCACCAGGATCGCCGTGAATCCGTACCCGGGCAAAAAGTTCTCCTGGAGGCGGTGCACGACGCCGGCCACCTCGCACGCACCGGCCAGTCCCGCCAGTCCCCCGGACAGCACCAATACGAGCACGATGTTCCGCTTCACGGGCATGCCTGCATAGTGTGCGGTCTTCTCGCTGATGCCCGAGACCTTGAGCTCGAAGCCGAAGCGGGTCCGGAACATCACGAACCAGAACGCCGCGGCCAGGAGAAGTGCCAGGAAGAAACCGACGTGCAGCGTGAGCCCGGCCGCCCCGGGCCAAATCGATGCCAGATCGGCAACCCGGGGAAGCCAGAAGGCACGCGGGAAGAGACGCGTCATCTGGAAGCCGCGGTCGCTCCAGGCCGAGTAGATGAAGTAGTTGTTCCAGTGTGCGGCCACGTAGACCAGCATCAGCGACGTAAGGATCTCGCTGGTCCCGAAGCGGGCCTTGAGTGCCCCCGGGACGGCCCCCCATGCGGCTCCGGCAGCGAATCCGGCCGCTGCCATGGCGGGGATCGCAAGCCAGCCCGGCGTCCCTTCGGGCAGCAACGCTATGGCGACTCCCGTCGCTGCCCAGGCCCCGAGGAAGAGCTGCCCTTCGGCCCCGACGTTCCACAGCCGGGCCTTGAATGCCAACGCACAGGCCAGCCCACACAGGATCAGGGGCGTTGCCACGGTGAGCGTGTCCGAGATTGCGTACAGCCCGCCGGCAAACCCCGATTGCACGATCGCCGCAAGTGCCCGCGGTGAGGAAATGCCGAACAACTCCAGCATGCCGGCCGAGAGCAACAGCCCGGCAAGAAGACCCGTCACCGGGGCACCGAACCGGACCAGGCGTGACGGCACGAGCCGGGGTTCGACTCTCAGTCTCATGACGCCCCCCCGTTCCGTGGTCGCGGGGACACGGACGGTTCCGGCGGAAGGTCCGATGCTCCGGCTCGGCTTCGCTGCGCCCCTTTTTCGTCCGGCCCGGTTCCCGGGGTTCCTGCGGTCAGCCCGGCCATCAGCGCTCCCACGCGAGCCCGATCAATCTGTTCCCTCTCGAACCCCCCGACGAAGCGTCCCCGATAGATCACGAGCAGCCGGTGGCTGAGGCGAAGGACCTCGTCGAGGTCGCTGCTGACGAGCAGGACGGCGGTCCCCGTGGCCGCCTGGCGCCGAATCTCCTCGCAGACGAATTCCGTGGAGGCCAGGTCGAGCCCTTGTGTCGGCTGGTGCACGACCAGCACGGCCGGGTCGTGGGACAGCTCCCTGCCCAGGATCAGCTTCTGGAGGTTTCCCCCTGAGAGCGAAGTCGTCGGGGCCCAAGCCCCGGAGTGGCGGACGTGGAACGTATCGAGGATCCTCTCTGCAAAGCCTGACATGGCCGCAAGGTCGATGGTGCCGGGGAGAGGACCCCGCAACGTACGGTAACCTTTCAGGCAGGCGCAGTCCGCCAGGTTGAGCTGTGGAGCGCTGGCTTCGCCGTACCGGTCCTCGGAGACGTAGCACAGGCCCGCTTCGAAGAAGTCCCGAGGGGACCGCCTGGTCAGGTCGCGGCTCCGGACCGATACCGTTCCCGAGGTCGGGCGCATCACGCCGGCACAGACGGACACGAGCTCCTTCTGGCCGTTGCCCGAAACGCCCGCAATGCCGAGGATCTCGCCCGGGCGGAGCGAAAGCGAGACTTGCGACAGCCGGTCATGGCCGTCGACCCGCAGGGTCACGGAGTCGAGGCGCAGAAGAGGGGCCGCCCCCGCACCCAACCCCGACCATGCGGGAAGGGACGCCTCCCGCTTGTCCCCCGCTGCCGGCCCCGCACCCAACCCCGACCATGCGGGAAGGGACGCCTCCCGCTTGTCCCTCGCTGCCGTCTCTGCTCTCAACCCCACCATGAGCCTGGCGACTTCCTCGGCACTGATGTCTCTGGCCGGCATGGACTCGGCCACTGCGCGCCCGCGGTGCATCACGGTGATGGAGTCAGCGACTGAGCGTATCTCCGGGAGCTTGTGACTGACGAACAGGATCGCGACCCCGTCCGCCGCCAGTCGGCGCATGGTCTCCAGCAGCTTGTCCGACTCGTCGGACGTCAGGACCGCGGTCGGCTCGTCCAGGATCAGGATCTTCGCCTCCCGGTACAGAGCCCGCACCAGCGCGACCTTCTGCTTTTCCCCTGCGGACAGCGATTCCACCGGGCGGGTCCAGTCGAGCTCGATTCCCAGGCGCGTGCATACCGGCTCGATTGCCGATGCGAGCCGCTTCCGAGCGAGGACCGGCGGAAGACCCCGGCTCCCCAGGATCACATTGTCCAGCACCGACAGCCGCTCCACCAGCAGGAAGTTCTGGAACACCATCGCGATGCCCGCGGCCTGGGCATCCTGAGGGGAGGCGAAGCGAACCGCAGCACCGCCGACCCGGATCGTCCCCGAGGTCGGTCGCACCACTCCGGCCGCACAGTGCATGAGCGTGCTCTTCCCGGCCCCGTTCTCACCGACCAGGGCGTGGATTTCCCCAGCCCGGAGTGCCAGGTTCACACGGTCGCACGCGAGCACACCGGGGAACTCGACGCAGATTGCATCGAGGGAGAGAAGAGCGGGGGGAATGTTGACGAGGACGTCCACTCGGTCGCAGCGCTCCTGTTCGGGGCCGTTCGCAGAGCCGGGAAGGCTCTATCGGGCCGGGATCGTGCCGACGATGCCCTCCACGAGCCAGCCCATGCAGACCGTGCAGTCGGGACGATCCGGCAGCTTGGAGAGTCCCTCGAGGTCTTCCTGGGTCAGCTTCGCATCCGCGGACAGAATCTCCTTCCCCCGGTTGTCCCGCAACGGACCTCTGAAGACATCGAAGCGGGTGAATTCCCCCTTCTTCATCCGCGCGTGCAGATCCTTGATCTTCGGCACCACCGAGGCCGGAACGCCTGCTGCCGGAGTCTGTCCCTCCTCGAAGCCGAGCAGCGCCACGATGCCTGAATCCGCCTCGAAGTAGTAGTCGGCCGGCTTCCAGGTGCCCTCTCGAATCTGCCTGACCATGTCCGCGTACACGGGGCCCCAGTTCCAGTACGTCGCAGTGAGGCAGCGCTCCGGAACGGATGCACAGGCATTCATCGAGTCATAGCCGATTCCCCACTTGCCCGCCTGGGCTGCCGCAACCACCGGTCCCGGAGAATCACAGCCGGTCACGATGACGTCCGCACCGGCCTCGAGAAGACTCTGAGCGGCCTCCTTCTCACGCACCGGATCGAACCACGAGTTGATCCACCGGATGTGGATCTGGCAGTCGGGGCAAGTGACCCGGACGCCAAGCGCAAAGGCGTTGAGCAGGCGGATCACCTCCGCGATGGGGAACGGCTCGACTGCCCCGATGATTCGGGAGTCGTCCTCCGTCGCTCGTGCTCCGGCGATCATTCCGGCGAGGTAGCGCATCGACTCCATCGCACCCATGAGGTTGGCGAAGTTCGTCGAGTTTTTCTTGAACCCCGTCACGTGGATGAACTTCACGTTGGGGAATTCCTGCGCCACCGCCTCCGTCGGGTCCATGAACCCGAACGACGTCGTGAAGATGACGTCGTTCTCCTTGCGGGCCAGGTTTCGGATGGCCTGCTCGGCCTCTGCCCCTTCCGCGATGTTCTCGACCATGGTGGTCTTCACGCCGGCGTTCTTCTCCAGGTACAGCCGCCCCTCGTTGTGTGCGTAGGTCCAGCCTCCGTCACCGACCGGGCCTACGTACACAAACGCCACCTGGAAGTCGTCACCGTCCGCCTGCGAGGTGGAATCCTGCTTGCTGCAGCCCACCAGGGAGGATGCGGCAAGAAGTGCCGCCAGACCGAACAGTAGAATCCTCACCATTGCACCCACCTCCTTGTCCTCTCTTTCCGTCCGCTAGAACAACGGTGATGTCGGGGGAAGGGAGAGAGACTCGATCCCCTTGGACACGAACAGCTCGCCCGGAGGCGCCCCTTGCAACGTCAGTACCAGGCTGCCCGACACCTTGTCGGGGAACACTGCGTCCGCGAACAGGACATACATGCCCACCACGAAGTTGATGCTGGCATCCTGGACGAACGGGTCGACCACGACCGAGTTCTCCCCTTCGCCGACGAAGTCGCCGATGTCCCACAGGCGCACGACCTGGGCCGTGGCCGTCACCGTGTCGTTCTCCGCAATGACCGTCTGGTTCACCTGGAGCAGGTCCACACCGACGACATCCCCGACCGGACTCGGAGAATCTGCGTGGCCGTACAGCGCAATCCCAGCCATGGACGGCTGCCCGCCCAGGGAGAGCTGACCCGGGTGCGACTCGTTCAGGTCGAGCGAGTCGTTGGCGTAGCTTCGCTGGTACGTCCCCGCGACGGCTGTGTAGTACGCCACCGGCCGGATCCACTTCTTCGTCTCCGCTGCGAAGTCCCAGCCGGCAAGCCCGGCCCACATGCTCACGGCATCGGCCAGGGTGTAGTCGAGGCGGCGGATCTGGCCGAGGTTGGAGGCTGCGCACCAGGAGGCCACGCCGAGCACTCCCTCCTCGGAGACGAAGATCAGGTCGGACAGCGGAGTGAGGGCAACGACGTACTCGCCGCCCGTCCAGCCGGTTCCGGTCCAGGTATCCTCCACCATGTCCTCCGGGAACACGATGTCGGGCATGCGCACCGAGACATCCCCATTTCCTGCAGGGATGTCACCCGGGCTCGACACGTCCCCTGCCGAGGGCTCCTCGTCCACCGGCGGCGGGCCTTCCACCGGGCCTCGGACCACCTCGTATCCCTTGTCTTTGAGCAGCGCAGCGTACTGGTCCAGCATCTCCACAGAGACTCCGACCTTGGTGGTCACAGCGCTTCTCGGAGGGCCGAACAGCTTGCACTTCTCCGAGTTGTAGCGGAACGCCGGCGGCGGAGTCCGGGAACCGGTGCCGTCCCCAGTCCCGTTGTTGTCCTCCACATACCCGTCGGCATCGCCCGTCCCATCCTTCTTCTTCGAGTCCTCCCCCCCGCAGCACACCAGGGGGAGCGACAGGGCAGCCAGCACCAGGAATCGTCCCACGAAGCTCATCTCTTCTCCTTCTCAAGCATCGGGCGAAGTGTACCACAGCCAAGGGGCGATGCAACAGGGGGGGAAAGCGGGGGAGGCTACGCCGTGATGGTGCCGGTCCTGGCCGTCCAGGGTGCCCGTTGGCCGGAGACGAACATCGTCACCCGGAATGGACGACAAGAGCGGCTACAAAGGACGAGTTCCTCGCACAGACTTGCTCCTTGTCCTGCCATACAATGGCAATCAAGTCCCC
>VGRX01000253.1 GCA_016875215.1 Deltaproteobacteria bacterium | reverse complement strand
CCCGTCACGCTCGTCACGGTGCGTATCGACCCCGTGTGCGTGGCCACGATCCAGTTGGCCGACGCGATGTTCAGGGCGGCGGCTCCAGAGCTGTCTTCCTTCTTCGTGCTCGTCAGCAGCGATCTCAGGGACAGCTCGGAAGAAGCAGTCAGCTTTTCGAGAACCTCCGTCTCTCGCAGGGAGTTCGATCCCGTGCTCTGGGTGATGGAGCCAGCCATGGCCAGGCTGGTCGCCGTGATGGCCTTGGCCGCGACGGTCGTGCCCAGGCTCATCGTGACGTTGTCGGAGAACGCGCCGGTCGTGGCGGTCAGGGCCTGCACGGCCGTCGTGCCGGCGCTCACGCTCAGGCCGGCCGACATGGCCACGGCGCCCGTGAACGAGCCCGTGGTGGCGGTCATGGCCTGCAGGATGCTCGTCCCCGCCGTGATCTCCAGCCCGGCCGTGCCCTTGATCAGGCCGGTGGCGGTCAGCGTGACGACCGAGGACGCCCCCGAAATCGTGAGGGTGGTCGCCCCGATGGCCGAGACCGAGATCGTCCCGCTGGGTGCGGAAAGGACCGTTCCGGACCCCGACAGCGTGACAAGCCCCGTCGCCGACAGCGCCGCCGTCGCAATCGACGTGGCCGCTTCCAGCGTGGTCACTTTGAGATTAACGTAGGTCACGGTTCCGGAGAACGTCACCGCCCCGGTGAAGACCACGTCCCCATCGACCTGGCCGCCGTCGGCCAGGCTCAGGAAGGCCGTGGCCAGACCGATCCTGGACGCCGTGTTCCCGCCGTGCTCGTCCGGCAGGCCCGTGTAGGTCTTGTCATCGAGGTAGCAGTCCTCGACGCCGATCAGCCGCATGGAACCCTTGGCGGTAGTCATCAGATGTACTCCCCTGGAACGGTGGTGTCCTGCTCCGTGAAGTCGGACATCCGGTCTTCTTTGTGCTCCTCGACCATCATCTCGAAGAGGCCGCGGTAGCGCATGGACTCCTTGGTGTTCATCTCATGCCCGGCCTTTGCGTAGGCGTGCATCAGGATCCCATACTCAAGCGTCTCTTCAATGTCCTCGCGGTCCGGGATGATCGTGTCCAGCGCCCCCGTCCCCACCCAGTCGGGCAGGTAGGACACCGTGCATTCGATCAGCCCGTTCACGATCACGTCCGCCACCGTGCCGACCGCCTGCGCGGCTGATGCCGCCAGGCTGACGTAGGTGCCCTCCGGGATCTGCAGGCAGGCCAGCGCCCCGGCGTCACCGCTGGGGTCCCACGGATCTCCGTCGATTTCGATGTAGGCGGGGACCCCGCAAGTGCTGGTCTCCCAAACAATCCGGGCCAAATCGAATCCGGACCCCGCCTCCGGCTGCGGGTAGAGACGCACCTCGTTGGGGTTGCTGATGCCGCGGAACCAGTGGGTTGGCGCCCCCGTCCGCGTCATGTAGTCCGGGTCTTCCTCGCGCAGCGAGAACCGATCCGTGTAGGTCAGCGGGCGCCCGTCGTAGAACACGTCCAGGACGTTGAGCACGTCTGGCGGCAGGGTGAAGATGCCCCGGGACGAGTAGTAGGCCACCAGGTCTGTGCGACGGAACAGGTCGGCGCGCTTGCCCAGGCGCCGGTAGGCGCGGTTCAGGTAGCGCAGTAGCTCGTCGTTCTGCCACCTGACCGTGTTCACGCCGTCGTTCGGGTCTGCCAGGATCTGTCGCACGTTGTTGAGGATGTCCCGGAACGTGGCCATCAGCGCATCCCCTCATGCTCCAGCGAGTAGTGGTTGCCGTCGCCGAACCGGCCGCCCCATGTCCCGCCCTGCGCCTCCCACCATTCCCCCAGGGGCCGGAGGGCCTCGGTGTCCTCCAGGTACTGCCCGTCCTTGTAGAGGTTCAGGTCGATGGCCAGCTTCAGCTTGTGGCAGCTGCGCTTGTGCCCATAGCCCTTGGCAACGCCGGGGGCGCCGAACACCCGCGGGTCGCGGAAGGCATCACCGAGCGTCACCTGGTAGCCCATGCGGTGCGCCTGGTCGATCAGGGCCGGCACGAGCTTGGCGAAGAGCATCTGCTTCTGCAGGAGCGGGCTCATCTCACTCCCCCTTCTTCGTCCCGCCCTTGCCGCCACGCCCGCCAGCCTTCGGCCCGCGCTTCCACGGAGGCGTCCCCTTCTTCGCCATGCTACTTGCCCTTCTTCTTCTTCGGCTTGGCCGCGCTATCGCTCTTCTTGACTGGCTTTGCCTCTTTCGTTTCGATTTGCTCTGGGGCCAGGAACCTGCTCATCCGCATGGCTTTGTTTGCCCGGCTGTGCTGATCCAACGGCTCATCCTTCAAGGGTAGCTGCCTGCCGTGCCCCTCGTTCCGACGCTCGTGCCGCCCCTGCCCCACGCTTTCCCAGTAGTCATTCAGGGCCTTTGCGTCCTGTACCGTCTGATACGGCTTTCGCCCGCCCTTCGTCTTCGCCATTTCACTTCCCCTTGTGCTTGAAGTACTCGACCTGCTTCAGCCGCTTCTTGGCCTGCTCCTTGGTCAGGTTGTCCTTCGAGAGATTCTTCCCCTTCTCGGACTTGACCTGGTAGCCCTTTGAGGTCTTGCGGATCATCACGACCTCCAATCCACATTCGCCACCCGCTCGGCGCCGCACAGGTGCAGGACGGCCAGCATCAGGTCCAGCGGGCTCGTGTTGTCCGCGTCCATCTCTTCCGCCCACGGCTGCCGGGCGTGCTGGTAGATGCGCACCCAGGCCTCGCTGCAGAAGACCTTGCGGTCCCCGCGCGCCCGGTTCCCGCCGCGCCACACGCGCAGCATGTCCGGCCAGTCCTCGTAGGGGCGGCCATCGAGGGCGAGAATGGCCTCCGTGATGTCCGCCCGGATGCCCTCAGTGTCAAGCGCGACCACGAGGTAGTCGCGGCCCTGGATCAGCCCGGCCAGCCGCTCCGCGGCGGGGCGCCCGATGAAGCCGACATGGGCGTCGGCCCCGTAGAGATACACACCATCCATCGTCCGCCGCACGCCCTCAACGTGATGTGGCACCCGGCGCGGCACGACGCGGAAGCGCAGCAGGCGCCCCAGGCGCGAGCCCCACGCAATCAGCCAAGACACGACCTGCCCCCGGCGCGGGAAGAAGAAGACGAGCCAGCCGGTCTCGGGTCTCATTTCACAACCCTCTGGTGGATCTCCTCCACCAACTTCGTGAGGTGCCGCACGTCCGTGGCGTTCTCGGTCAGGCGGCGCTCCACGGACACGGCCCAGGCTGTCAGCGCCATGACGACAGTCACCAAGAGGGTGATGAACCACACGGGGATCTTCACGGTATCGCCGTTCTTGGTTGTTGCCGTCATGGTTCCCTCCAGTGCTATCGGTTCTTCAGCTTGATGATGGCCTTGTCATCCGTTGCGAGGTTGTCCCAGTAGGTCAGGTTCGCGTTCACCACGGCGTGGTCGGCCTCGTTGCGGGGGATCCGCCAGCCACACCACGTTGCCACGCTGGTGGCCGAGCACGTATCTGCGCCAGTCGGAGCCTTGATGCTCGCGAGCATGCTGTAGATGTCCGTCAAGGGGGTGGTGCCTGGATTTGTCAGGCTGAAATCGACAGCCCCCTCAACCTTGAAGTAGATGCTGTCCTTCTTTGTCGCGGGCCACAGATCCCACGTCTTCAGGTAGTAGTCAATCATCAGGCGATCCGCTGCGTTGCGGGGTTGCTGAAAGCGGATCCACGTAGACGGGTCTGTTGGGGACGGGTTATCAATTTCATCCTGGTCGATGACAAAGAACGCTGTCGTCCACGGGCCAGCCATTGCATGATACCCGGTGAATTCAGGCGGGGCCTTGACCAAGTACCGCGCCCCTTCGATGTACCACCGGATCTTCTTGCGATCCGTCTCGGCCCAGTCGTGGTAGTACGTCAGGTACGCCTTGATCATCGCCTCGTCGGCAAAGCCGCGCGGCTGGGGAAACTCGTACCATGTGTTGATATCCAGCGAGTCGCTTCTTAAAAGCACTCCGTTGTCAATGAGGGCAAGAAGCCCGGCTGGTGTGTCGATCCGGCTGTACGATGGGCGCGAATCTCGTGTGGATGCCCACACGTAGGGGTCGCCCGTGTACTGCGTCGCCCCCACGCTGGCGTGGTTCGTGCCGTGCGTCACCCCGTAGGTGCTGGGCTTCCAGGTGTTCCCCTTGGTCGTGGTGGTGATCCCGCCGAAGATCATGGAGTCCGAGGTGGCGCTGAACTTGCCTGCCCAGTTCTGCTGCCAATTGTCCGTGGTGGGATCGGGTGCGCAGACCGGCGAGGTGGTGGCAAGATCCACAAGGGACTGAGGCGCATTGTTGCCGTTCAGAACCCCCCGCGACGGGCTCGGCCAGATGTTGCGGGCGAACCAATACTTGCTCCTGTTGAGGCCGCCGTGGAAGAGCCTGACGTTGGTAACAGTGCCGCCGTTCTGCTTCACCCAGTTGTTGATGAAGATGAGGCTGTCCTGGCGCGGGATTGCCGTCGAAATGTTCGCGTACCTCACACAGACCACAGTGGTGTCGTTCCCGCTGGCTGTCTTCCCGATGCTCCAGGTGTTGTTGATGAAGTGCGTCACCCTGTTGTGTGGGAGCGTTGCTGATCCGGTCCTTGTGTTTTCAAGCACATAGGCCCAAGAGCCGGGGTCTGTAAAGGTGTTGCCGACGAAATCCATGCCGTCCCACCAGCCGGAAACAAGCGGGGCCGCCGCGCAACGCGCATCCCCGGTGAAGGTGGAGTTCTTGATGTACCCGGCGTACTTCGTGCTGTCGCTGATCGGCGATGAATTAGGCCGTGTGAAGAGAACCCGTCCCCACGAGCTGGCCTTGGATGCCGTCACGTTCGAGCTGTCAGCCCAAAACGTGCAGCCATCAATCTGGATGTTGAGGGGATCGGGGGTCGTGTCGGAGTAGCCATAGCCAAAGACCTGGAAGGCCCCTTCCGCGTTGCTGCCGCCGATGAACTCGCAATCCTTCAGCCGGAACTCCGTCACGTTGTTCAGGCGAAGCGGCGTTTCGTAGCCACCGAGAACCCGCAGGCCGTCAATGGTCATCCAGCCCAGGTCAATGAGCGCGTTCCTGGTGCGGTCGGTCGAACTCCACGCAGGGGGCCGCGCAAGCTCGAACCCGTCCCCGCCAGAAATCTCGGTGTTGTGAATCAGCCCGCTCCCTACTTCCGAGCTGGCACCGCCAAACACCCGAGCCGTGGCAGAGTAGATGCCTTGGACGTAGCCACCATCGGCGAACTTCAGGTACAGCCCCGGCTTGCGAACTACCCACTCGTAGCCATTGGACGATACCGGGAGGCCGGTCACATCGTCTGTGGTGTACACCGAGTTGTTCCCACTCCCGACAACGTGGAGCGTGTCGCCAGGCCAGGCCCGGCAGATTGCCGCCTGCACCGTGCAGAGCGGGGTGTTAATCGAGGTTTCCTTGCCCCGGTTCTTGAAGTTGTGGCCGGTCTGGTAGTTGACATAAAGGGTTTTCGCGGCGGGCTGCGACCACGCCACCTTGCCCTCGGCAACCCCGTCAGACGAGTTGAGGTCCAGCCCGAACACATGGACGGCCATCGAGTCGCCCATCTGCCGGTGGCCCTGGTTCGTGAGGTGGGTCGAGTCACTCTCCAGCTCGATTCGCGGGATGCGGATGTTCGCCCACTTTAGCGAGTCTGCCGTGTTGGGTGTCCCCGTCACCCCGCCGAGGTTGAACAGGTAAGACGACGGGTTTCTGGTTGTCAGCCACGGTGTCCAGTCAGCTTGCAGGTAGGGGTCTTGGTTGTGGATGAACACCTTGGTCGTGTCGATGGTCGCGTCAAGGGCTTTCAACTCGGCCCGCAGGGAGTCCTTGAGCCAGGTGTTGAAGTTGTCCACCATGACCGTGGCGTCGTAGCAGTAATCGAACGCCTCCCGCCATGTGGCTGTGATTGACCCGTTGGCCTTGTACCCGAGGGCGCGGCGACCAACCGGCTGGAGGGTCATCACAACGAGCCGCGTGCCCTTCGGCAAGAGGTTGATGTATCTGACAAGCCCGTTCTTGCAGTTCCACTTGGCAGAGGGGAGGACGTAGGACTGGACATCCATCCCAGCCTTCATGTCGTTGATACCGCCGTAGTAGAACGCGAGATCAGGCTCGAACTCCGCAGCGTCGTCCATCCAACCGACGATGCACGAATCCTCCTTCCAGGTGAAGGTCGGGCCAACATCACGGTTGTAGCACACCGACGCCCCGCCAATCGCCTCGGCCCCGTAGTCGCTCACACCCAGCCGCCACGAGAGGCGGTTCATCCAGGCGGTCTCGTGTGAGGCCGCCTTGTCAGCCCACAGCCCCGCGTACTTGAACGAGGTCCAGTACCCCGATTCGCCCTGGTACTGCCCGCAAGAAGTCCAGGAATCGCCAACACCCCACACCCGCATCTTCCCGGCGGCGAAGGAGTTGACATAGGTCCGGAGTGCCGCGTGGTAGGTGTCAAGTCCGGTGTCGGTGGTCGGGTACGCGCCCCACGCGCTGCCGGTCAGCATTGCCAGCAGCAGGGCCAGGGCTAAGTGTGCGCGTCGCATGGGGCCTCCTAATGCACGAAGTCGAAGGAAATCTCGCCGGCCGTGACAGCCGTGTCCATGTCGGCCGCTGTCGGACCTCCGGTGATCTTCCACAGCGCCAGGAGGTGGGGGCCGCTATCGAGGTAGCGGTCCTCGTAGGTCGGGTTCCCGGCGAAGTAGCAGCGATAGTCGCCCGCCGCGTTGACCCAAACCCGAACGCATGGAATGGTCAGCCCGGCCGCCAGGGTGGCCGGGGTATTCTCTGTGCGCCAGGTCGGGCGTGCAGCGTCTTCCGCCTTGTAGCAGGGAAGAATGTTAAGTGCCATTTGGGGCTCCTTCGTCCGCAGGGGCGGGCGTTCT
>VGRX01000252.1 GCA_016875215.1 Deltaproteobacteria bacterium | reverse complement strand
TTTTCCTCTTCCGTGTACCCCCCAACGTCTTCATGGCCGTCCGTCATGATCAGGATGAAGGACAGCTCGCGATTGGCTTCGGCCGATACCTTGTCGATGGCCTTCATGAGGTGCTCGTAGAGCGGCGTGACGTTGGCCTTGATGAACTTGGGGTTCTTGCCCGGCATCTCCTTGTGGACCGTGCTGCGGAGCTGCCCGGGCTGGTCCGAGAAGTCGTAGACGTTGGCGGCCTGGGCAAAGAAGTAGAGGGAAACTTCGTCCTGGGGGTCCATGGAGTCGATGTACGCGATGGCCGCATCCCGCATCTTCCCCTGCATGTCCTTCATGGACTCGCTGCGGTCCAGCATGAGCAGGGTGGAAAGCCCATTGCCCTTGTCCTGGTACCGGCCGGCCCCCGTGATGACAGCGTCACCCGGATTGTGGACCGTGTCGAGCTTGGTTCCGTCCACCTCGAACTTGCCCGGCAGGCCGGATGCCTTCTGCATCTCGACGTAGAGGCGGAGCTGATCTCCCTGCAACCTGTGATTGAAGAGGTTGAGCGTGTAGTCGCAAGGGCTGGCCGAACGAATAGGAATGACTGCTGCCGCGACCACCAATACAACCGCCAGAATCCTACTGATCATCTTGTTCTTCATGGACTCCTCCCGACCGTACGTTGCCCCGAGTACCAGCATCTTCGTGAGCTCCACGACTGGCTACTGCTCCTGTTCGTCCGTTCCCGCCCCGGGTCTCCAGCCGACGAGCTTCACCTCGAGGACTGCATTGCCCAGCTTCAGCAGGCTCCCGTCCCGAAGAGGGATTCGTTCGTCTTCGATGCATACCAACGAGGCCGCCTTGCCGTCGAAGCTGGCCGGTTTGACGCCAGCATCTCCGCCATGAAGGCCGGGGTACTTCTGCCGGGGGACCGTCTCAACGTCTACCCAGGTACCGTTGCTGGACATGTCGTCCTGTATGACGAGGCGGCCATTCAGATACCGGAGCTTGGCGTGGACTTCAGACACCCCGCCGTCCGCTAGCTGGATGTCGGTGGCGCTGCCTTCTCTCCCGATCTTCATGCTACCCTGGTACAGGGGGAAGAAGCATCCGCGTTTTCCCGGATCCAGGTCATAGCTGACCAGAAAACCGACGAGTTTCCTGCCCGGGGTCTTGACCGGGGCAGAGGAATCGACCACGGTCCCCTTCTTGACACGTGGAGGTGGCGGAGGGGCGGCGTCCCACTGATCTACGGGGCGACGCGGCGCGTCCCCCCCTCCCTGGGCCTGTCCGCCGGCAAGGTTGGGGTCCACCACGGTCCCCTTCTTCACTCCCGGCTTGAATGCCTCCGGAGCCTCAGCGATCTGGGCCCCACACCTGCGGCAGAAGGCGGCTTGGTCGTGGTGAACCGTGCCGCACCCTTGACAAGTCCTCGAACCCATGGAATCCCCTCCTTCAGTCCTTTTTCCACATGAGCACGCCAAGTACGACTGCAAAGAATAGAACCACAATCCCGAACAGAGCACAAGCGTTTGCCCGGATGTCCGTCAGCGGGACCCGTTCCCACATCTCCTCGACATCTTCGGCATCCTCGTCGAACCTGGAGTCGTCGTCGCAGTGCTTGAGCTTCTCCCCTCGACCTTTCGGTTGCCGGATGCACTGGAAGCTCTGGAACTTGCAGCAGACCGGCGTTTCAGGGTACTCCATGCACGAGTCCGAGCCTCTGGACCGCGAGTCATCCGGCTCGCTGGGAGGTTCTTGCCCCGGCACCATCGAAGCGGGGTCGAACGTGGGCATCTCGAACGTGCAGGCGACCGGCTTGCAGTCCTTCTTCACCCAGCCTTTGCGGCGGCCTTCTTCCTCGATGGACAGCAGCGCCTCGTAGCCCCACCGGGACAGCGTGAGATGGGCCGCCCATTGCGGCAGACGGAACCACTTCGGTAGCACATCCATCTCCGGGAGAGGCTGCATCGCACCGCCAAGGACGATCTGCACGGTCAGGGCAATCGGAAGCCAACTCATGGCACTTCCGACGGTCGAGCAGATCGTGGACAGGAACAGGCCCATGCCCAACCCGCCCATTGAGCAGAGGAACATGATTCCCCACATCGGCAGAAAGGCGCCTTTCAGGCTGAGTGCCCAGTAGAGCAGTCCCAACAGCAGCGCAGACTGGAACGCCGACAGCAGGCCCAGCACGGCCACCTTGGACATCACGTAGGGTGGGATCTGCAAGAACACCATCCGTTCCCGGCGGTAGATGGCCTTCTCCCGCACGATCTCGGTCACCGAGTTGATGCAGCCGAACCAGATCGCCACCACGGCCAGAAGAAACATGGGGATGTCGACCGAGTCCTTCGAGTCGAATACCATGGCCAGGAGCAGACCGATGATTGGGGCCTGAGCGATGAGCAGCAACGTAGCTCCAACATCGCGTCTCTTCGTCAGCAGATACCGATGGGCAAGCACCCACCACTGCCGGAATGGGTTTCCCGAGGGAGCCCTGCGCTGCGATGCTGCGCCGGTGCTGTTCGGTGCGACAGGCTGGCGATTGGCGACATACTCCTTGTGGAGAGGGCTCTGTGCGTACTTCTGGACCCAGTGTCCGCTCGGCTTCCGGTCCATGCCCGCCAGCGGTGCCTCCGGGTCCTTGAGCACTTCGACCCGCTCTTCCTTGGGGAGTCTCTCCACCTCAGGATTGAAGAAAGCGATCGAATCGGTCCTGAGCGTCTCCGGAGTCCCGAAATTGGCGACGCCCGGCCCGTAGTAGGCGAGGCGGCCGGGCAACGGACCGACGACCTTGTTCTCCACGTCGGTACGGGTCTTGTTGCAGAGCAGGAGGACGTTGTCCAGTGAGCTGTAGATCCGATAGCCGGGCTGGTGGATGGTCAGCAGAATCGTCTTGCCCTGGTTGGTGAAGTCTCGAAGCTTCTGGATGAGGCTGAGGGCATCCTCGGAGGACAGGCCGCTGGTGGGCTCGTCGAGCAGGATGAGGCTGGGCTCGGTGAGCAGTTCCAGGGCGATGTTCAGCCGCTTCCGTCCCCCCCCCGAGCTCCCCTTCTTCTCCGGGCTTCCGACCAGGACGTTGGCCGCGTCTCCCAGGTTGACCAGGCGCAACGTCTTGTCCACCTGCGCATTCAGTTCCTGAGCGGTCGTATCGGGCGGCATGCGCAGGCGGCCGGCAAACTCGAGCGCTTCCCGGACCTTCAGTTCCGGGTGGATGATGTCATCCTGCGGGACATACCCGATCAGGGTCTTGAGCTGGTCATAGTGTTGGCGGATGTCCGCCCCGTTGATCAGGCAACGCCCCTTGGCCGGGGAAACGATGCCCAGCATTGCGAAAAGCAGCGTGGTCTTGCCACAGCCGCTCGGCCCCATGATCGCGACCAGTTCTCCCGGGTACGCGGTGAACGAGACGTCCTCTACGATGACTCGTCTCCCCTTTGGGTCCGGAACCGCAACCCAGATGCCCTGCGCCGACACGGTGATGTCTCCGGAGTAGGTCTTCACCGCCAGGCTGTTGTCCGCGGAGAAAGAGAACTGGCGGTTGCCCAGCCCGATGCTGTCGCCCGGTTTGAGCACCGCAGTGCGGATGCGCGTCCCGTTCACGTAGGTTCCGTTGGCACTTCCAAGGTCGGTCAGGATGAAGCTGCCGCCCTTGACCTCGATCGTTGCGTGGTGCCAGGAGACATGGGGATGGTTCACAACGATGTCACATGCGGGGTCTCGCCCGAGGCGCATCGTGTGCTTGGTGACGTGGAGCTTGCTCCCCTCGCCGGAGAACCCTCGGGTAAGGGCCTTGCCGCCGACGCCGGGGAGCCCGGAAAGAGGGAACCGGTAGCTGCCCAAGAGAATCGTTGCATCGGCTCCCACCTGGACTTTGCCCGTCACCCGACTTCCGAGCCGGCCGACACAGGTGCCGTTAGTGCTTCCGAGGTCTTCCACCTCGAACCCGGAGGGGACAGCCGTCACCCGGCAATGTCGGGTCGACACGGTGGGAAAATCCAGGACCACTTCGCAGGACGGATCACGGCCGATGACCCAAGTCTTCCCTCGCTGTGCGCACTGCGGACAGGGCGCTTCTTCGGATGGAATCGAACTGCCGCACTTCGTGCAGAAGGGCATCTTCCCTGTCTCCTCACTGTCCCGTGGGCAGTTCGACCTTGATTCCGACCCGGCGAATATCGAACCGGATCGGCTTCGTCTTGAAGTCGAATTCCAGCGAACCAACCGGGGACGAGACCGCTGCTCGGCCTGTCAGCTTGGCTTCGGGCATCCCGTTGCCCCGGCCTGCAGATTCCAGGAGTTTGCGAACGGTCTCCATCGTCGGTTTCACTTTCACGCTGGCCTGCGACTTGTCCTCGGCCACGAGCCTCAATCGTTGCCCGGACTCAGGGTAGACCCCGCAGTGGACGGGATTGCCGTTGACTTCCAGGCAGTAGTCCACCTTCTCGACGTCGACCCACGTGGAATTGGCATTGGTCATCTCGGCAGTGAATTCCAGGTTCATGTCGAAGGGGGGCATCAAGACGGCCCCCACTTCGACAAGGGAGATGTCAATCCTGTCCACCTGCTTCTGCCCGAACCACTGCGTTACGCACGTTCCACAGGCCAGGATCGCAACCCCGAGGACGCAAACGAGCGCCAGCACGACAAACGGCCACCTCGGCTTGCGCTTACCGGCACTTCGTTCCACTCCCATTTGGACTCACCCGCTGGCACGTTACAAGGACGGTACCGCGCACGCGCTACCCGGGTCAAGAGAATACTTCGGGATGTTCAATCGGCGTCCGGGCAGGCTGCCACGGGGGGGCATCGCTTCACTCCCCTGTCACGTTTGCTTGCAGCGTCGACTATCCCTTCAGAGCACCCGGCTGCTGTGCCGTGGCGCCATGGAGGGAGACCATGAAGAAGACGGAAAGCGAACGAATGGGCGAGTTGGGTTGGGTGCGGGCTGCGTTGCTGATCGTCCTTGCCTTGCTGCTCCATCTCATCGTGAGCGGTTGCTCCGAGCCTGGCAAGGCAACGTGGGATGCAGGCGACTGGAGCATGGCCGACGCCATGCCGAACTGTCCCGAGTCGGCGGCTCCGCCTGGTGGGCTGGCGGGGTCCGGGTGCTACGCTCACGAGTGCTTCAACGGATGCTGCCAGTGGGTGCTCGCAGCGGAAGGGGCAGTATGCTATCAGCCCCACTGCACGGACACGCCGGGGGTCTGCTCCTCGGCAGAGGGCACCATGCAGTGCATCGTGTCGCTTGACGGCGGTTCGGTGCCCGTTTCCACGGTGGACGAGGCCCTGGACCTCGAGTCGCTCCTCCTCCAGGGGGACCATCCCTGCTCCATTGCGCAGTGCACACTGGCCGGGGCAAAGCTCGAAGACAAGTGCGGCAGCGGGGACTCCGGAATCCCGACGCCCGACGGCTGCTTCTGCCCCCGGGAGTTCCAGGTCTCGGTCGGGGCGGCTTCGCAGGTGGACTCAAAGACCCTGCTGACCGGGGACGAAGCGCTGGTGGCCCTGGTCGAGAAGAACGAGGAGGGGAAAGGCCGCCTGCTTCTGCGGGTCTTTGACACGATCACGACGGGCAAACTCGCTGAGCTTTCGGCGCCGGCGGGTCCCAATTCCGACCACACCGGGTTCGCCTGGGTTCCCACCGGAGATGGGTCCGATGGGGATTCAGGCTTCCTTCTCGCCTACATGGACAACGGAGTTGTCTACGGGTGGGGGGTGGATTGGGACACAGCTTCCGCCCATCTTCGAACCGCCGCCATGCCAGCGGAGCTCCTGCCAGGAGTCTCGAACGCTCTCGAAGTCGACCTCGCTCTGACGGATTCGGGAACCGTTGCCGCGCTGCGCTACTCAGGGGACAAGCCGGACGATGGCTGCGCACGAGTCGTGAATCTCGATGCCGGCCTGGAATCCCCGCCCGTCTGTCACGAGGGAATGACCGGCATGTCCCTCGTCTCGGGCCAGGCTCGAATCCACCTGCTTCTCCAGATGGCCGACGGCTCCGCTGTCGTCGAGACCTTCTACGACACGCTGGTCCCGGCGGCGACCCCGATCTTGCTGGGCATGAAGTGCGAACCCGACCGGCCGGTGGCCGCTGCCGTGTTCGAGGGGACTTTCTTCGCCACCTGCCGCACCTCGGAATCGACTGTCGTTGTGGAAGCGTTCCAGCCCGAGGTTCCCGGCATGAAGTCCTCAGTCGATCTGGGCCCCGGATTCGATCCGACCCTGAGGCCGCTCCCGCCGGGCATGGGCGGCGCACCGGTCGGGTTCATGGTGATGTTCGGCACCACGACGGTGGCTGGACACTGCCTGAGGCTGGCTCGCATCGAGGGCAACCTCACAGTCGACTACATGGCCGATCCTCTGCCGGGAACCGACTCGACCCGGGCTACGCCCAGGCTCGACTTCGTCTACGAGCTGGCGGAGCCGGACCTGGCGGTCGGAGGTACCTACCTGCGCCTGCCCTCCGGAGGGGCATGGTACTTCGCCAGCGGGGCCGACGGGACAGACTCCCCGCTTCTCCCCCCTGTGTGCGCAGGGAAGAAGTGCGGCGACGACGGCTTTGGCGGCTCGTGCGGGGCGTGCGAAGAAGGCTCGGTGTGCCAAGAGGGCGCCTGCATCGAGCAGGCAAGCCCTCCATGCGTCCCCGACTGTGGCGGCAAGGAGTGCGGCGACGACGGGTGCGAGGGGGTGTGCGGTGAATGCGACGCGGGCTTTGTGTGCAAGAGCGGCTTCTGTGAGGACGGTGGAGAACTGCCGTGCGACCCCGACTGCGAAGAGAAGGAATGCGGTCCGGACGAGTGTGGCGCCACTTGCGGCGAGTGCGGCGAGGGCCTGACATGCCAGGATGGCATCTGCGTGGAGATTGAGTGCGCCGCAGACTGCGAGGGCAAGGAATGCGGTCC
>VGRX01000251.1 GCA_016875215.1 Deltaproteobacteria bacterium | reverse complement strand
CCCCATCGTGGTGCGGGGCGCTCGACATGGGCGGCAATGTCCGGGAGATTGTGGCGGACTGCTATTCGACTTCCTACAAAGATGCCCCACTTGACGGTACTCCACAGACGACGTGCGAGGCGGTGGAGGTGCTACCGGTCGTTCGTGGAGGGTACTACGGATCAAAGAAGGTGGAACTCCGCTCCTCCTATCGAACAGGCTGCACGGCCCTCCCAACTGTTCAGACCGGTACCCGGTGTGCCCGACAGGGAGAATAGCCGCGTCGCTGCTTCCTACTGCCGTTCTTTGGTCACCGTTCCTAGCGCAACAGGGGCACGAGGTGGATTCGTCCCTGATCGGCAGCCCTGTGCTCCATGCCCCGCGACTCCTGCTTCTTGCCGAAGGAAGGCCATTGAGGGTTAGCTCTTCCAAGGGGGAACCTCGCCTCCCCTCCGAAGGGGATGGCAGAATACCCTTGCAAGGGGATGCCTTCGGGACTCCCGACCATGCTATGGATGCCTACGACGGGGACTTGCGGAGGCTGGTCGCTCCGGCTTGCGTCCGATCCGGTCCCGATTGCCAAACGTGGAGGCTATCATGGGAGTCTCGGTGGATCTTCTTCCGCTGACCACAATGATGGGGCCGTCGACCCTCACGACGGTAACGCAGGAGGTATGCGAGTCGATCGACACGTCGAAGTACAGCACGGGGGTCGTCACGGCCCGGTCGGTCCACTCCAGCTCCATCGACTTCATCGTGGAGGGGTCCGACGACGGACAGACATTCGTGTCGCTGCTGACGATCGCTGCCGGAACGGTAGGTCGAACGACACCCGTCTACCTCAACCGGTCGGAAGCGTTCGGCAGCTCGACGACAAGGAGAGCGGACGATCCGGGCCCAGGCGGGTGTGAACCACCGTGAGGCAGAGCTCCTCGTCCGGCGGCGGTCACGCTACGGCCGGCCATGCACGAGAGCGACTTCAGGTTCCGAATCTGATCGGTGCCTGCCCGGTGTTGCCGCGTCTGGAGAGTTCGCCGGACGGGACGGAATCCTAGGCAGTGATTCCCCCCTCCTGCGACGCAACTCGGGTAGTGACGCAACACTATCGGAGTTCGGTCGCTTTTCACGACGTAACTCGGGTAGTGACGCAACACTATCGGAGTTCGGTCGCTTTTCACGACGTAACTCGGGTAGTGACGCAACACCATTGGAGTTGCGTCGCTTTTCACGACGTAACTCGGGTAGTGACGCAACACTATCGGAGTTCGGTCGCCGTAGGGGCCTTTGCTCGCCCCCCCCGTGGCCCAGCGCTTGCCACGCCGCGGATCACACACGGCACAGGCCAGTCGCTTGACACGCTGCCGTCGCCAAGGCACCATGCCGTGGCCCCGGACAGAGGACGGGGCGGAGGCGGGGATGCTGCGCGACGAGTTCGGCGTCGTGTTCGACGTGGATGGGCTGCTGGTGGACAGCGAGCCGCTCCAGGCCCGTGCGATCAACGGGGTGCTGGGCAGGCACGGCATCCACCTGGGCGAGGAGGAGTTCACCGAGCTGGTCGGCGTCCAGACCCGGGACAACTTCGTCCTGCTCAAGGCCCGGTACGGCCTGCCCGAGTCGGTCGACGAGCTGCTTGAGGCCAAGGCCGCGATCTACCTGGAGCTGGTAGGGACCGACCTGAAGGCGTGCGAAGGGGCCGTGGAGCTGGTCCGGACGCTGCACCGGATGGGGGTTCCGCTCGCCGTCGCCTCGTCGTCTCCCCGCAAGGACGTGCACCTCTCGCTCGAAGCCGTGGGGCTTGCCGACTGCTTTTACCACGTCGTCACCGCGGAGGATGCCCCCCGCCCCAAACCGGCCCCGGACCTCTACCTGGAGGCCGTCCGCCGGCTCGGGCTTTCCCCGGAGCAGTGCGTCGCGTTCGAGGATTCCGGGGCCGGCGTGGTCGCCGCGACATCGGCCGGACTCACCTGCTATGCCGTGCCCCACAAGTACACCCGGGACCACGATTTCTCGAAAGCTGCGGCCGTGCTGGGATCCCTGGCCGATGTCGTCCCTTCCGATCTTCTTCCCTGATCCTACTCAGCGTCCACTGTCTCGATACTCCCCTCCAGCCGTCCGTCGGCGAGCAGCATCTCCACCCGGTCTCCGACCGAGGCCGCGGCGCAGCGGGTGATCGCAGTCCCGTCCGGGAGCCGCCGGACGATGGCGTACCCCCGCTCCAGCACGGAACGGGGGCCGAGCTGGTCGAGCTGCACCGCGAGGTGCTCCACCCGGTGCTCCGCCCGGCCGACCAGGTTCTCCAGGGCCACGTCGAGACTTCGGCCGAGGCCGGCGGCCCGCTCAGTCCATCGTTCGAGGGCCGCGGCCGGGTGGGCGCCGGCGAGCGCTGCCTGCATGCGGGCCAGCCGCTCGGCCACCCGCTGGAGCTGGCGGTCCGACAGCTCCCACACGCGGTCCATCAGGTCCGCCACCCGCATCTCCCGCTCTTCGAGCATCCGGTCCAGGTGGCGGTCCATCGTCACCTCGGCCTCGGCCAGCCAGCCCTTGAGCTCGGCCCGATCCGGGACGACCATCTGAGCGGCCGCGGTCGGCGTCGGAGCCCGCCGGTCCGCAGCGAAGTCGCACAGCGGCGTGTCCACCTCGTGCCCGACCGCGGAGATCACCGGGGTGGTGCACGAGGCAATGGCACGAACCACCTGCTCGTCGGAGAAGGGAAGAAGATCCTCGAAGGCACCTCCGCCGCGACCCACGATGATCACGTCCACCTCGGGGTCCGCATCCAGCATGGCGAGGCCCCGGGCGATGTCGCGGGCGGCACCGTCCCCCTGCACCTGCGCAGGATACAGCTTCACGCTGCTCGGGAACCGCTCCTCGATGATGCGCAGCATGTCCCGGATTGCGGCCCCTGTATCCGACGTCACGATCCCGATCACGGATGGCAGGTAGGGAAGGGGCTTCTTGCGCTCCTCGTCGAACAGCCCCTCCGCGGCCAGCCGCACCTTGAGCTCCTCGAGCTTCTGGAGCAGCAGCCCGCGCCCCTGCGGCCGCACCTGGTCGATGACGATCCGGTACCCGCCCGAGGGCTCGTACAGGCTGATTCGCCCGTGGCACACCACCTGCAGCCCATCGACGAACTCGTCCGGCCGCAACGCAAGATAGCGGAGCTGCCCCCGGAAGATGATCCCATTGAGCCGGGCCCCCTCGTCCTTGAGCGTCAGGTAGATGTGCCCCGACCCGTGCAGCTTGCTCCCCATCACCTCGCCCGACACCCATACGTCGGCAAAGGCGCCTTCGAGCAGGTCCTTCATCCGGGCCGTCAGCCCGCTCACCGAGAGAATGTCTTCTTCCACTAGAAGTTGTACCCCACGTGCTTGCCCGGAGTGCCGCCCAGCCCCGGGTTGCCCTTGGACGCACCGCCCTGGCCGCCGGAGCCGCCGGCCCCGGCCAGGGTGACCGGGTTTGCGTTCTTGTATCCGGCCAGCACTTCCGGAGGGGTCGTCAGCGAGAAGACGAAGATACCGACCGCAGACCCGCCGCAGCCCCCGCCGCCGCCACCACCGTGACCTCCATTGCCGCCGTGGCCTCCGGCGCCACCCTCGCCCGCACACCAGAGGAGCTGGTTGCCCGCACCGTCGAGCCCGCCCGGACCGCCCCATCCGCCGGCACCGCCGTTGCCCCCCTTGCCGCCGCCGCCGCCGTTGCCCCCCCAGCCCGTCGTGATCAAGTTCTTCTCCAGCACCGGGTAGCCCACCGGCTCCTTGGTCCATGCCAGGAAGATGCCGAAGCTGCCGCCGCCCCCGGTCCCCGGGTCGCCGCCCGAGCCGGCACAACCGCCGCTGCCGCCTCCGCCGCCGCTGCCGCCCATGTCCCAGCCCCCGAGCGGATCCTGGCAGCCGTGAGTTTCCACGCCGCCTCCGGCCCCTCCTCCTCCTCCTCCTCCCCCCGGAGTCGCATACCCGCCGGTCACCCCGGGAAGCGCACCCCAGTCTCCGGCGTTCACACTCCCCTCCGTGTTCCCGCACCCGGCTCCGGCCGCGCCGTTCTTCCCGCCCGTTCCTCCCAAGCCATTCTGGCCGTCCGTCCCGAACAGGCTCAGGTGGCAGTACGAGCAGTTCAAGTAGTCCCAGCCACAGAACTTGCCGTCGAACAGCACCGTCTGGGTGGCGTCGTAGCCGGCCTGTCCTCCGACTCCGCCCTGCCCCGCGGGCAGGCCGCCGGCACCGGTTTCGGCCTGCTTCGGGCTCTGGTTCTCACTGACCGGGCAGTTGGATGACGGTCCGAACTCGTCATAGTCGGGGCAGATCGAGGTTCCTCCCGGCCCTCCCGAGACGTCGGACATACCGCACGAGTGCTTGCCGCCCGTGCCGCCTGCGGTCGTGACCCCGTTGCACCCTTCCGTGGGCAGGTCCTTGGCCGCGGCTCCCGGCTGCCCCGGAGCCCCGTCCAGCCCGTCGACGCCCGTCTTGCCGTTCTCTCCGCTGCCCCCCTTTCCCGCCAGGATCTGATTGTCCCGCACAGCGAGGCTGCCCCCGGCGTCGGTCAGGTGGAACACGTAGGAGGAGCGCCCGGGAGCCACAACGTCCGGGCCCTTGACCACGAATCCCTCGAAAGAGCTCTTGGCACTGCCGATCCCGCTGCCCACCACAGTCGCCTGGATCGCTCCCGCCAACGGGTTGCCCGTCAGGGTCGACACGTATTGGGCCGGCTTGCGCACCGAGAAATCGGGCGAGAACCCGCCGAACACCTGCACTCCGTCCACGAGCTTGATGCTCTCCACGTACAGCCCCTCGGCCACGTACTCGTGCTTCTTCACCTTCTCCTTGCAGCGCTGGAGCCCCATCCCGATCGTGCGCACCGGAAGCTCGGGCGTCCCGGGGTTCGTGTCGCTGCCCGCGGGAGACACGAAAATGGCATTGGCCGGGTCCCCGTCGATCCCGTCGCAGTTCTGATCCACCCCGTCGGGCGGATCGTCGGCCGAGATGAACGGGCATTCACATCCGTTGTCCGGCTTCTTGTCGAGGTCCACCCACTTGTCGTTGCACTTCATCGCACAGGCCGGTACCGCCGGCACCGGATCGCATACCGACGTGGCATTCGGATACACCATCAACGTGCAGTCGTTTCCGCAGCCGCCGCAATCCTCGTCCGTCGTGTACTTGCCGCTGACCGGGTCGACGAACCCCTCGTCCACCTCCTGGTCGCAGTTGTCATCCTTGTAGTTGCAGACCTCCGCCTCGGGCGGCGGGGCATCGCACACGAAGCCGATCTCTCCCTCGCACTGATAGAAGCCCGCACAGCTTCCAACTCCGGGGATCGTGTTGGCGCAGGGCTGCACGCCGTCCAGCTCCTCGTCCACCAGGCCGTCGCACTCGTTGTCCACGCCGTCGCACGTCTCTGCACCGGGAAGAAGAGCGTCGCACGCTCCCCAGCCGGAGGCGCCGCAGAGCTGGTACCCCAGGCAGGTCCCGAACTCGTTTGTGCTCGCACAGGTCTTGACCAGCCCGACCGTCTCCGGGGTGCACTCGCAGCTCCCGGTCAAAGGCTGGCACAGCCCCTCTCCGGGCGGCTCGCTGTCATCCGCAATGCACTCATACCCCTCCGGGCACTCCGCAGAGCAATGGGGCAGACAGTACGTCGCAGTCCCGACCAGGAGACATGCCCCTCCGGGGCAGTCCTCGTCAGTCGTACAGGGCACGCACGCGGCCCCGGTCATCACCTCGCAGATCAGCCCGTCCGCCGTGTAGTAGCCCGGGTCGCACGCACCCACCTTGCACACCGGCGGCGCCGGCGCCATCGAGCAGAACCCGGTCCCATGCTCGATCGCTTCCGCACACGAGTTCCCGCACTCGCCGCAGTGGTCCGGACCGAAGTACCATTCCCCGACCTTGAAATCCTCGTCCGTCTTCCCGTCGCAGTCGTTGTCCTCTCCGTCGCATTCCTCGGCCTTCGGTTCGGCCGCGTCGCACAACCACGTCCCCTTCGGCTCGCACGCTGCCAGCCCCAGGCAGGTCCCCGACTCGTTGGACCATGCACAGGCCTTCTTGTCCGTGATGCCCGGGTCGCATCCACACACACCGGAGTCCGGTACACAGTAGAACCCGCCCGGTTGTTCCTCGCACAGGAACCCCTCCTCGCAGAACCCGTTGGGGCAAGGCAGCAGGCAGTAGCTCCCGTCCGGCAGCGCCACGCAGGAGCCGGCCTGGCACGTCCCCTCTCCCACGCACGGATCGCACAGTCCGAAACCCCCCGTCGCATCCACGACGTCCCCGACCGCGGTCTCCCCAGTCCTGATCTCCGACTCCACCTTCATCGTGCTCGCAGGGGAGCTCGGGCAACCCGCCAGCCATGCGGCGGCAAGGCCCACCGCGGACAGACCCAACACCACCTTGCGCGCGATTCGCATTCCGGACCTCTTTTGTTGAACCAACGCCGATGCCATCTTACGCAGGTTGCCGGGGAGAAACAAGCGGCGACCCGTGTCCGGTGTGGCGACCCGTGTTCGGTGTGGCGACCCGTGTCCGGTGTGGCGACCCGTGTCCGGTGTGGCGACCCGTGTCCGGGGTGGCGACCCGTGTCCGGTGTGGCGACCCGTGTCCGGTTTCTTCCGACCTGCACACCTGCGCGCCCCGATTCCCCGTGCATGTCCCCGGCCTGTGAGGTAGACTCGCTGTCCACGGAGGTCCGAAATGATGCCCAGTATCCATGGTGTGGCGTGTCGGTCCCGGCTTGCCCTGGTCCTCGGTTTCCCGGCGGTGCTGCTCACCGCAGCGTTCTGTCCGTCGTGCGGTGGTGGGGGCAAGTCGGACGTGTCGGACGGGTCGGACGTGTCGGGCGTGTCGGACGGGTCGGACGTGTCGGACGTGTCGGACGTGTCGGACGTGTCGGACGCGTCGGACGTGTCGGGG
>VGRX01000250.1 GCA_016875215.1 Deltaproteobacteria bacterium | reverse complement strand
GGGGCAGGTCCGGGAGCACGAGGCTATCAGACCCGGCCTGGTCCGGGAGGTCTGCCGGCAGGTCCAGACCAACCTGAGCGGCCGGAGAGGAGCAGGCGAACATCACCAGGGCGCCGGTCAGGCCGGCCGACAGCACGAAAACGCGGGAAGGATACATGCGGCACCTCGCGCGAAATGCCCGAGTGATGGTACCGCGATGGCAGCGGGAAGACAAGGGCGATAGGACCTGGGGACTTATAGGACAAATAGGACAAATAGGACAAATAGGACCCGCCGCTCCGCCGCCCGCCGGCTACGACGCGCCCCAATGGATCTTCAGCCTGTACGGCCAGGGGCCGAAGTCCTTGTTTTTGGGGGCCACCTCGAACAGGAACAGCTTGGTTCCGGGGTGTTGCGCATCGGGGCAGGGAGTGGAGTTGTGGCAGTAGATGCTGTCGCTGCCCGCCTTCTGGGAATCCCACGTCGTCAGGTACTGCCAGGCCGCACCGTTGGGGTAGTAGATGTGCATGAACAGATCATAGTCGGCCGGGCCTGCGAGCATGTCCAGCGTGGCGTACACCTGGGTCCCCTTGGCGTAGTAGAAGTCGTGGTCCCCTTTCGTGCCCATCATGGCCACGAGGGACCGGCTCCAGCCGTTGGCGGAGCTGTACTTGTCCGCGAACCCCCTCATGGGGAAAGCCCGGGAATCCGCGATGGGGTTGGTGCTTCCAGCGGCCACGAATGGGACGGCCTTCCTGTCATTCGGTTCGTATGGGTCCACCGACCCGGTGCGGTACAGGATCCCGGACAGCACTTCCGGCTCGCCCGTGGCCAGGATGCGGGTCGGATCATAGGTCCCTTCGCCCAGCGTGTAGCAGTTGACGGAAGCGTTGTCGCTGCCCACGAAGAGGATGTCCAGCCTGCCGTCCCGGTTGACGTCGGCAAGCGTGGGATCGCCTCCGGGAACGGTGAGCGGGTAGCCGTCCATGATCTTCCCCGCCCGCTTGATGACCAGGCCGCCTCCGGCAAACGAGATCGTCTCCCATATGCCGTCGCCGTCCAGGTCGGCCGCTCCGCCCCCGACATCGGCCAGGAGACCAGACGGTTCGAGCTTGCCCAGCGCATCCAGCGGCACCAGGCGGGGGGCGGAGCCCAGCACGGCCGGCAACGGGTCGAGGAGGGTCCCGTCGAACTCCCAGGCCAGCGGTTTGCCCGGCCCGTTCGTGTACCCGAACCAGTGGAACAGCTCGAACGCACCGTCATGGTCCAGGTCTGCGAACAGCGGCTGCGGGCCGCCGGTGTATGCGAAGGCCGTGTTCGGCACGGGGAAGGTCGCCGTCGGGTCGTGTTTCAGCTTCCCGGTCACGGGGTCGTAGACCAGCAGGTACCCCATGCAGGGCGGTGCGGCCGGGCTGTTGCACGTCGAGTAGCCCGTCCCGATCACGACTTCGGCGATGCCGTCGCCATCCAGATCCGCGGCTCCCGGAACGTCCGCTGCGAAATAGGATCCCGCCGGCGGGGAAATCTGGTGGATCGCCTTGGCCGCGCCCTTTCCGTCCCTGAGGATGATGGTCATCTGCCCGTTGCTCGGGGTCACTACGTCGGCAATCCCGTCGTTGTCCAGGTCGAAGACCACGCCGGTCCGCCAGCCGGTCCCGGGCACGGCGTAGGTCTCCATCACGGCCCCGGTTCCTCCGGCCAGGATGCGCACCTTGTCGTTCTCCACGAGCACGGCATCGGGCGTGCCGTCCAGGTCCATGTCAGCGAGCAGCGGGTCCGAGTACTGGACCGATGCCGTGGCCTGCCACTTGACGGTGCCGGTTTCGGTGAGGACCATGACCTTGCCCGCACCCTGGACGATGGTCTCGAGCGGGTTGGTGTTGTCCATCTGCGTCACGCCGACCGATCCGTAGGTCACGCCGACATAGACGGGCCAAGCCCCGGCGCACATCTTGGCGCAGGCGAAGTCGGAGAACTTGGCATTGCAGTCGTTCAGGATGGCGTCGCACAGCTCCAGTGCTCCGGGGTAGCTCGTGGCATTGGAGTCGTTGCAGTCCGTGGCGGACAGCGAGTAGCCGTCCGGCGGGGTCTCGCCGGTTCCGTCTCCGTCCTGGTCGGACAGGCAGCTCTTGATCCCGACGGTCCCCTTGGCGCCGAAGCCGTCTCCGTCCATGTCGACGTAGACCGTGCTCTGCGGCAGCCCGTCGTCGGCCACGCCGTTGCAGTTGTCATCGATCTTGTTGCAGACCTCCGCCGCGGCGGGACCGATTACGGCGTTGAAGTCGTTGCAGTCGGTTCCGGAATCCACGTATCCGGGCGGGGCAGCGCAGGCATCGAGCTTGTCGTTGGGCGTGCCGAACCCGTCGCCGTCGTTGTCCTTGTAGAAGGTCTTCTTCGTCCCCTCATCCACCTGGCCGTTGCAGTTGTCATCCAGGCCGTTGCATGCCTCGGCCGCGGACGGGAAGATCGTCGGAGCAGAGTCGTTGCAGTCGCCCGGGACGTTGGCCGAGTACTGTCCGGCCGGCTGACACAGGCACTTCGATGTCCCGACGACCCCGTAGCCGTCCCCGTCCTTGTCCAGGTAGAGCGTGTCGCACCCGAGCGCTCCCTCCTCGTCCACGTTGAGGTCGCAGTCATTGTCCTTGCCGTCGCATTGCTCCGTTCCACCCGGTTTGGACAGCGCATCAGAGTCGTCGCAATCCCCCGGCATCAGGGTGTATCCCTTCGGATTTCCGCACAGGCACTCGGTCTGGCCCGCCCCGTACCCGTCGAAGTCCTTGTCCGGGTAGAGCTCGTTGCACCCGAGTGCGCCGGCCTCGTCCACAGCCGAGTCGCAGTCGTCGTCCTTGCCGTTGCACCATTCGTTGGCCCCTGGATGCACCGCTGAGTTGTTGTCGTCGCAGTCGCCCGCTTCCGCCGCCGAATAGGGGGGCTGTGGGCTGCACAGGCATTTCTTCAGGATGGCAAGCCCGTATCCGTCCCCGTCGCCGTTGTAGAAGTAGTCGATGCACCCCGCCGCCCCTTCTTCGTCGACCACGTCGTCGCAGTCGTTGTCCTTGCCGTCGCAGCTCTCCGCAGCCTGGTGGTTCACTGTGGCGTCCAGCGGCTTGCAATCGAGCCCGTCCGGGTCCCCGTCGCCGTCGTCGTCCAGGTCGCAGGCGTTTCCCAGCCCGTCGGTATCGGAATCGAGCTGGTCCGGGTTGGAGATCTTCGGACAGTTGTCCTCGCCGTCGGCAACACCGTCGCCGTCGTCATCCTCGTCCACGCAGTCGGGCACGCCGTCCTTGTCCGCGTCCCCGAACCCCTCATCCACGATTCCGTTGCAGTTGTCATCGAGCGCGTTGCACAGCTCTTCGGCGCCGTGGTGGATGGCGGGATCCTGGGGCGCACAGTCGGTGCCATCGGGGTCGAGGTCCCCGTCCTTGTCATCCTCGCACGCATCGCCGATGCCATCCACATCCTGGTCGGTCTGGGATGGGTTCGCCGTGACCGGGCAGTTGTCCGCCGTGTCGGGTACGCCGTCGTTGTCATCGTCCTCGTCCAGGCAGTCCGCGATCAGGTCGCCGTCCAGGTCGGCGAAGTTCTCGTCCACCTTGCCGTCGCAGTTGTCGTCCACGCCGTTGCACTTCTCGGGGAGGGTGTGCCCGATCTGGACGTCCAGCGTGGCACAGTCGGTGGCATCGGGGTCGAGATCCCCGTCCTTGTCGGTATCGCAGGCATCGCCGGGCCCGTCACCGTCCAGGTCTTCCTGGTTCGGGTTGGCCACCAGCGGGCAGTTGTCCTCCACGTCGAGCACGCCGTCACCGTCATCATCGTCGTCCACGCAATCGGCCAGCCCGTCGGAATCGGTGTCGGGCAACCCCTCGTCCGCCTCGGAATCGCAGTCGTCGTCCAGGCCGTTGCAGATCTCGGGGGCCGGGGTCGGACCGAGGCACTGCTCCATCCCTTCCTTGCATTCGAGCATCCCCGGGCAGCTCCCGTGCTCGTTGACCACGTCGCATGCAAGGCCCCCGAGCCCCTCGTCCACCTCGGAATCGCAGTCGTCGTCCAGGCCGTTGCATTCCTCGGCCACAGGTGTGGCCGCGTCGCACGCGGTCAGCTCGCCGGCCTGGCAGCTCCGTTCTCCGAAGCACTGGCCCGACTCGTTCTTCAGGTAGCACACTGTGGACAACGTCATTCCCGCGTACTTCGGGGCGCAGCCGCACTCGGTCTCGGTCAGGCACACCGGCAGCGTGCTCCCGTCCCCGAGCGTCTTCTCCTGGCACGAGTAACCAGACGGACACATCCCGTCCAGGCATTCCCGGGTGCAGAAGAAGCCGTCCCCCCCGGAATCCAGGCAGTACGCCGGCTTGCCGCTGCCCTGGCGGCAGTCCTCGTCGACCGTGCACGGCCGGCAGAGCGTGCCGAATGCGGGCAGACAGATGTACATCAGGTCCGGCCCCTGGCCGACCTGCGCACACTCCCAGTCCTTGGGGCAGTCCTCCACGCACTGCATGGAGCAGACGAATCCATGCTCGGCCTCGACGCAGTAGCCGGAGAGGCACTCGGCATTGTCCGTGCACGGCCAGCCGAACGCACCTTCATCGATGACGGTCTCGACCTCACGAATCTCGCCGCAGCATGTCTCCCCCGCGTCCACCTCCACGTCCACAGGCAGCGGGGTAGCATCCGCAGTCTCGCCGCCCATGTCGATACGGCTCACCGTCTGCGCCCCGCCCGCACAGCCCACGGCCGCCACCGCCGCCAGCACGGTCAGCCTTGCCGACACACAACTCCCGTCCGTCCGATGTCTCATCTGGGCCTCGCTTCTGGTTCCCGTCGCACTACGAAACTGTATGATGAGGGGGCGCGAGTGTCAATCACCCTGTCCGCGCTTCTCGTCCGCACTTGCCGGAGCCGCTCAGTCGCCTGTCGCCAGACCTCGTGAAGGGAATCCCCGCGCAGCCAGCAGTCCCGGATCTCAGTACAGGAACGCGTCGTCCCCGTCCGTGATGGTGACCAGCAGTATCGTGTCCCCCTTGACTGACGGGTCGAGCCCTTCCCAGACCTCCTCCAGCACCGTGGCATGGCCTTCGGACCAGGCCAGCACGTGCAGGATCTGCTTGGTCCAGGCATCCTCCGGCTTGACGTTGGCCGTGCTGGCCTGGATGCCGCTCAGCTTCTTCTTGAGCAGATCCCCGGCCTGCGTCGCGAGATAGGGCGCGTCCTTGGGCCAGGATACCGCCCGACTGACGCTGACCCCGACCTTCAGCCCGTCGATGAGGACCAGCAGATCGGTGATCTTGCCGGCCTCGTCCTTGTAGTCGATCTCCATCTCGGTCTTGAGAAGCTGGGCCCCCTCGCACCAGTAGAGCACCTCGAACGAGAACGCCTCGGACAGGATCGAGCTTCCGCCCGCGTTCCCGTCGAGAATCACTTCCTGCCCGCCGGGGCAGAGCAGGCCGAAGTCTGCCTCGTCGTACGGATCGTCTGCGAAATCGAGATGGTTGACGAACAGGAACGGACTGGGGCTGTAAAGCTCGGTCAAGTCGATCTCCCCGCACTCCCCGGAAACCGTGGCAAAGGGCTCGGCAGGCGGGGGGGCCTCCCCCGACTCGTCAGGGGGGGCAGGCTGATCCGAGAGCGCGTCGGGGAGTACGCCATCGGGTAGAGCAGAATCGGGGCCGTTGCCGTCGGGCAGCAAGGATTCCGGGACATTGGCATCGGGCAGCAAGGAATCCGGGACATGGGCATCAGGCAGCAAGGATTCCGGGACATTGGCATCGGGCAGCAAGGAATCCGGGACATGGGCATCAGGCAGCAAGGAATCCGGGACATTGGCATCGGGCAGCAAGGAATCCGGGACATTGGCATCGGGCAGAAGGGAGTCCGGGGAGCCTGAGGCATCTGCAACAGCCTCCCTCTGAGCGTCCACGAGGGGGCTGCCGTCAGTATCCCCCGAACCTGACGGGCCGGAACACCCAATGCCCACCCCCAGGACGAGCAGCGCAACGAGTCCGTGCAACATCTGCATGAGCCACCTCCAAACCAGAAGCCTCCTGCATTCTACCCCTTCCTGTGGGCCATGGGAACCCCATACGCCCCGACCACGCGGGAAAGGCCCCAGAGATGGGCAGTGGGCAGTGGGCATTGGTCCAGCGCGTCCCGATGCGTGGGCAGTGGGCATTGGTCCAGCGCGTCCCGATGCGTGGGCAGTGGGCATTGGTCCAGCGCGTCCCGATGCGTGGGCACACGCAGTGGGTGCGGCCCGCAACGCAGCCCCGACCACGCGGGAGGGGCCCTCTTTCGCAACGCCCCCGATCATCCTGCGCAGTCATGACGATAACCGCATTGCGGGCAACGCACACATGGAGGCAGATATGGAGCGCCGAACCGGAACACCGAATGCGTATCTGATCACCTTCCGCACTTACGGGACTTGGCTGCGGGGCGACCCGAGAGGGTGGAGCGGTCGGCCGACTGCCACCGTGCGGGCAGCAGTCGGCCACGATCCGTCAGCGAATGCCGGTGATGCACAGCGCAGGAACGAGCTAGCCTTCCGGCTCTGCGCAGAATCGCGGTCGGTCGTCCGGAAGGCTTTCGCCGACGAATGCGCTCACAGGGGGTGGACGCTGCTGGCGAGCTCAGTGGATGACGAGCATGTACATTCGGTCGTCGTGTGCGACTGTCCGCCGGAGAAAGTGATGAACGCCCTCAAGGTTCGGGCAACCCAGCGTTTGCGTGCCGCCGGTCTTTTGGGTGACCAGAAGCGCGTTTGGGCAAGACATGGAAGCACCATCTATCTTTGGAATGCCAGGTCGGTCCAACGCGCGTGCTGCTATGTGACGGGGCAGGATGGAGAGGGCCCCTCCCGCGTGGTCGGGGCTGTGATGGGGATGGACCTGGGGACGGGGGGGATGGACCTGGGGAC
>VGRX01000249.1 GCA_016875215.1 Deltaproteobacteria bacterium | reverse complement strand
AAGAGGACATCCTCGCCCACGACATGGGCCTCTTCGTCGCTCCACCCGGCGTGGGCAAGACCGTGGTGGGGACTTACTTGGTTGCGGCCAGAGGCCGGACTACCCTCATCCTGGTGCATCGCAAGCCGTTGCTGGAGCAGTGGGTAGCCCAGCTCTCCATCTTCCTTGGCATCCCGGAGGGGGACATCGGCGTCATCGGCGGGGGCAGGGACAAGGGCAACGGCCGTCTCGACGTAGCGATGCTCCAGAGCCTCAACCGGAAGGGGTCCGTGAAGGATCTCGTCGCTGCATACGGCCACGTCATCCTGGACGAGTGCCACCACCTGCCAGCAGTCAGCTTCGAGCAAGTCCTGTCCGAGTGCAAGGCCCGGTACGTTGTGGGACTGACCGCCACCCCTTACCGGCGCGATGGACATCAACCCATCATCCATATGCACTGCGGGCCGGTCAGACATGTCATTGACGCCCGGAGTCAACTGGCCAAGCGACCCTTCGACCACGAGTTGGTCTGCCGCCACACGAAGTTCCGGCTCCCGGGCGAGGAGGACATCTCGATCCAGTCGATCTATGCGGCGATGGCCAGTGACGCGGCGCGGAACCGGATGATCCTGGACGACATCGTTGTGTCGCTGAAGGAGGGGCGTTCGCCCATAGTTCTCACAGAGCGGAAGGACCACCTCCAGCTCCTTGCCGGGGAGTTGTCGAAGGTCGCTCGTCACCTCGTGGTACTACACGGAGGGATGAAGCCGAAGGAGCGCCGGGAAGCGCTGCAGCACCTGGCGGAGATACCGGAAGACGAGGAAAGGCTGTTGCTCGCAACCGGAAGGTATATCGGGGAGGGGTTCGACGACGCCCGGCTGGACACCCTCTTCCTGGCCATGCCGGTGTCGTGGAAGGGCACCCTGGTCCAGTACACGGGCAGGTTGCACCGCCTGCACCCCGAGAAGTCCGAGGTCCGCATCTACGACTACGTGGACGGCGAGGTGCCGATGCTGGCCCGGATGTTCGAGCGGAGGCTCCGGGGGTACCGTGCCATCGGCTATGAGCCGCAGGGCGAATCCACCGGATTGCCGAGCCAGGGGGACCAGGCGGAGGTCGAGAACGAGGGAGACGGGGACCCGGACGACGTCGACTGAAGGGTAACCGGCACATGGTGCAGAGGTCGGGGTCAATCAGGAGGACGCAGGAACATGGCGGACGTGACAGGTGACGACGGAATTGGGCGTGGAGATTCCCTTCCGGCGAGTCAGCGACAGCTCTTGCTGGACTACGCCTTCTTCACGTCATCCAGGATGGCACGAAGGCCGGCCAGTTCCCGTTCCTTCTCCTCGCACATCTCCTGAGCAGCTCGGAGCGTGTCTCGGCATTCTGCCAATTCCTGTGGTCGTACCAAAGGGGAAGGGTATCGCCGCACGGCCCCCCTGAAGGCAGACGTTGACCTGGTCGAGCGAGGGTGGCATATCATCGAAGTGGAGGAGGCACTCATGGAGACCAAGGACGTGTTCGAGGTTGTGGCCCTTGCCATCGCCGTCGTCTCGCTGGTTTACACGGCATACAGCGTCCATCAGGGCAAGAAGACGGCTCGAGCACAGTTCTGGCTTGACCTTCGGGACAGGTTCTCCCAGCACGACCAGGTGCATAGGGCATTGCGTCCCGGCGGGGAGTGGACTCGACCCGAGACTGGCCCCAAGTCCCCAGACGATTGGGCTCGCCTGGAGGCGTACATGGGGCTGTTCGAGCACTGTGAGCTGATGCTCGGCCAGGGGCTCATCGACTTCCCCACGTTCAAGGCCATCTACGGGTACCGGGTCCACAACATTCTGGCGAACAAGGTAATTGCCGAGGAGAAGCTCGTGAAGCGACGAGACGGGTGGAGCCATTTCCTGGCCCTCGTGGAACGTCTCGGGCATCCGAAGTCCGGCTCAGGGGCATAGTGCGGAGCAGCCGAAAACGGGGGCCGACAAGCACGGCTGCAAGCGCGATCACGACGACATCGACGACAACCATGCCGACGACTGCGCCCCCTGGTCGACCGTCGTTCCCGACAGGAATGCCCCCCAGAACGCCCCGGGGACACCAGGAAGCGGCGTTCCGGTGTCTGCGGGGGAACATGTCCGTCCGGGCGGCAGGACGGGGCAGACGACGGCGGGGGCCAGTGATGCCCACCGGGCGCAAGGACGTCCTGGTGGCAGAAAACGGAAGTGCTTCCGAAATCCACCAGGGGGACGGAGCGTTGCAGGACCTCGAAGCAGAACGGACCAATGCCCTCTGCCAGGGCATACGCGCCTCGAAGGCGGCATCAGCAGCAATGGAGCGACAGTCATGCACCGGGTCCATGCATCAAGCCACGGCTTAGGCCGGTCCGCTACGCCTGAATCCGGTTGAGTATCTCATACTGCAGGAGGGACACGGTACCTTGCATATGCAGTATCCGCACCTGCGCCAAGACCCCGTTGCAGTCCTCAAGTTGAAGCAGTTCTCCGATGCGAAATCCTACGGGCTGCTGGCTGCCGCCATTGATCGCAATGTTCTCGGCATAGAGGTAGGTTCTGCCGAGGGTGTCCAATATTGGATTAAGGCGCCCTTCAAGGCCGTCGATATGTCCAGTGCTAATGCAGATCAGCGAGCCAGAGCCAACTGACGAAGTTAATGTTGCAGTTGTCTTTTCTGTCGAATTCCAGCAATCAATTATTTCGCCATTATACTCAGGATGAGAAACAAGGAGTCTGTATGGACGAGGAGTGATGCGATTTAGCCTCGCAATGCCTGTTGTCATCGAAAATGACTTCTTGGTTGTATTATTGTCTGCAATGGCCACAACCGTGGCACCGGGAATGGGCGTGCCTTCGGGCGTGCACACAAAGATCTCCCCATCGCAGGCCGCTCCTGTTTGGACGGCAGGCGCACCGCAAGTCGGGCTGGATACGGGGGAGGTCGAGTCCGAGTCCGGCTTGCAGACCTCCGGTCCCAGGTCAGAGGGGGCGATGCCGATCATCCCTCCGTGGGCAGGGTCGGTGACCCGATCGGCAGAGACGCCAGTGAGTTTCCCGGCGGGAGCATCCGGCACTGTCCCCAAACAGACCTTGACGGCGGTCCCTCTCACCGGGGTCACGATCAAGGTCGTTTCGGCTCCGGCCTCCAGACCCACGGGGCGTCCGCCCTCAATGGCTTCGCCGAACCACCACGCTCCCTTCACGGCTCCCGAGTCCGCCAGGGAGATCGGGGGCGGAGGAAGCCAACTTGCATCCAACATGACCCGCCCGATAGGAACGCTTGGGGAGTACGATTCGCTCCCAACCACAAGGGCTACGTCCCGAATGGTGTTCGATTCCGAGGACGGATTAGCGATCGAGACCGTCACTGCAACCTCCCCCACCTTGCTGTCGCCCGCAAGGTCCAGCACCTGGACATCCAAGACATCGGACGGAGGGGGCACGTCGGGAAGCAGTTCCCCGTTGTCTCCCTCGATGGGAGGGAAGAACCTGTCCCGAAACGCTCGTGCGAGAGCCGCCTGGGCCGACCTCATAGCCTCGATTCCCCGAAGGATGACGGCGATCTCTTCTTCGCAACGCTGCGAGTAGTTCTCGACAAACTCCTTCTGGCCCCGGACCTTCGTGGCTGGCTCGTAGACGAACTCCTGAGTTGGGACCACCACCGTGGTCAGGCTCTCCAGAAAGCCCTTGATGCACCTCACCAAGGCCATGTGCAGCGCTCGCAGTTGCACGTCATCAAAGGCGTTCTCGGGCCGTTCCGAGGCGGACACGTACAACTTCAGGCCTTTGAGCATTCCCTCGTGGACCTGATGGGGCACCTTCACCTGGTCATCGAAGGAGATCCTGAACCACTCGAAGCTGAGGCTTTCGACCAACCGCCGTGCAATCGCCCGGTCACCTGCTGAGGCAGGCCCTGGAGGGGAGGATGGCGACTTGGAGTATGTTCCCAGAACCAGCCCATTGACGCCAACGCCGGGGTCAGGCGTAGTCGCCTCGCCCCGGGCAGGGCACTGGGAAGCATCCGCATCAGCCCCCACAAGCACGGTTCCGCAGGCATCGGCTCCGTCCCTAACCAGCAACACAGGCACATCCTGGTCGTTGACCAGCCCATCCAGCTTCAATGCGTTGATTCCGAGTTCGAAGGCTACCTTCACCGTCTCTCCGAACCCCAACCCACGGTAGAAGGCCGACGCAAAACCCCTGGCAGCCCTGTCCCCGATGGAGTCCTTCATGCCGACGACAAAGTCGATCTGCGCTGAGATCGCCTTCGCTTGCTCGACCGAGTAGCAGGCGTTGAGGACAACCATCCGGACGGATCTCTTGAACACGGAGAACAGGTGGCCGAGTGCATCTGTCGGCACCAGCGCGTGTTTCCCCTGCACGTCCGCATGCAGCACCAGTCCCGCTGAGCCAGTACCGTGTCCGCTGAAGTGGACAATCGTCGGCTTCTCCTCCAGCAGCAACTGCTGCAAGTCATCAGGGCGGGCCGCCAGACCTAACTTGAGTCTAAAGGAATCCCGGAACTCCGTCGCCCTGAGTTTGCCCTGGATATCCCGGAACTCCTCGTCCAGTGCAAGCCGGGTCGTACTCGTTGGATTGGCCGCAAAGAACAGGATTGTTGCTTCCATCGGCTTTCTGGTCCCCCCATGCTGTTTCGAACGGCCCTCGGACGCGGCCATCGATGCCTAGATGGCCACTCGCACCGCAGTCCTCTCACGTGCCCGCCTACGGCACTTCCGTTGTTCGTCTACCGCCGCCAGGGCTTCCTCTTCGGTGCGTTGCGCCTCATCCTTCAGCCTGCCGGACTTGATATTGGCCGCCGACCTTGCTTCATCTGCCTTCCTCATGGCCGAGTAAGTCATATCCCGAGCGTAGTCGTCAAAAGGCCGTGCCTTCAATGCCAAGTGGTCTTCACGGCAAGTCTGTTCATAGATGACGCAGCTCTGAACAAAGGCACGCTCAGCACTGTCCGCCTGCTCCCTTGCGTGTTTCGTCCTGCGCAACGCTTCCTTGGCGTCTGCATCGGCATTCTCCGCCTCAGCCTTGGCTCTGGCCTCGGCTACCAGAGCTTCGTGCAATTCCTCATTCGGATGGGCCTTCTTCATCCCCCCCCCTGAGAACAAGATCGTACGGTGTCAAGATACCTCGGGCTGCAAGCTGTGGGAAGCTACAACTTCAGCCGGTGCGCGGGCGAGATGGGCTCCGGGAAGACCCTGCTCGCCGACGAGCATCCGGTGACCCTTCCCTCTCTGTCGGGGGGCGGGAAGGCTCGACGGGGACGAGGGGGCAACGGCACACCTTGGAAAGGGGATTCCAAGGTCAAGGTCCTGTCCCCGTCCCGGAACGCCGAAGTCATCCCCTCCCCGCCCGCACCGCCTTCTTCGCATAGAACCGGAACGCCAGGTTGGCCCCGAAGGCAAAGAGACCGAGGGGGGCGGTGAAGCGGACGCGGTGGACGATGGAGCGGATGGAGGTCGTGTGGCGCCAGGCCCGGGCGAGGCCGTCCTGGAGCTGCTCCGGGGTCATGTGGAGCGGGCGGAACACCACGTTCTCGGTGTTGTAGAGGTTCCAGTCTCGAGTCAGGATGCGCCCTTCCGAGTCGAGCTTGTCGAAAGCCGGCGTGCCGGGGAACGGGGTGAACACCGAGTAGCGCACCAGGTCGATTCGGGCCTCGTCGACGAACTGCGCCGTGCGCTCGAACACGTCCGGCCCCTCGTGATCGAGGCCGAACACGAACGTTCCCAGCACTGCGATGCCGTGATCGTGGAAGCGGTTGACCGCATCCAGGTAAGCTGTGGCGTTGCCGAAGTGCTTGTGGATCGCGCTGAGCGATTCCTGGCTGATGGACTCGAACCCCACGAGGATGCCGCGGCAGCCGGAGTCCGCTGCCGCCTTGAGCAGAACCGGGTCCTCGGCCAGCTTGATCGTGGCCAGGCCGCCCCAGCGGATCTTCAAGGGGCGCAGGGCGTTGAACAGCTCGAACGCGTATCGGGGGTTTTCGGCAAGCGACGGGTCGAGGAAGAGGAACCGCTTCGAGTCGAGCGACTCGATCTCGCGCACGACGTCCTGCACGGGGCGGGCATGGAAGTCCCGGCCCCACATCGCGGGGATGCTGCAGAAGGTGCACGTGTTCGGGCAGCCGCGTGATGCCTGGATCACGGGCACGCTCAGGTAGCGGGAGAGATTCAACAGGTCGCGGCGGGGGAACGGTCGGCCCGCCAGGTCGACCCGTCCTTCCTGCCGGTAGACCGGCGCCATCCGCCCCTTGTCTGCGAGGTCGGCGAGGAGCCGGGGCCAGGTGTCCTCGGCAAAGCCGATGACCACTGAGTCCGCGTGACGGGCAGCCTCGTCGGGGTTCAGGGTGGGGTGGGGTCCGCCGAGGACCACCGGAATCCCGAGCCGCCTCGCCTGGTCCGCGATCTCGTAGGCCCGGGGAGCCGACGGGGTGACGCACGTGATCCCGATGAGGTCTACCTCGTCCAGCCTCTCGAGGGGCTCCACCCCCTCGTCCACCACCCGGACGCGGGCCGGCAATCCCTCCGGTACCAGCGCGGCCAGCGTCGGCAGCGTGAGCGCGGGGTAGCTGACATTGCGGCGGAACGAGCTGCGGCCGTGGCGGTAGGTCTCGTCGTACGGGCTGACCAGCAGGATCGTCATGAGCTTCCGGCCGTCCGCCGAAGGACCCGCGGCCGCTTCCGCAGGGTCGAGACGCGGGAACGCGAACCAGCCCAGTCGGGCCATGGCGGGGACCATGAACAGGTCCGCTGCCAGCGCCACCAGCAGACACATCGGGAGAAGGGTGCCCATGTTGAAGATCGGCACGTAGTCGCTCACGGCGAACGGCCCGAAACCAAGCACCAGCACCAGCGTCGTGATGACGATGGGGCGCCCCGTGA
>VGRX01000248.1 GCA_016875215.1 Deltaproteobacteria bacterium | reverse complement strand
GGGGCGATCCGGGTATCCAACTCCCGGCAGCGGGTGGCCAACTCTGCGGCCCTCCCCTTCTCGGCAGCGACCAGCGCATCCCTCTCGGCCTCGAGCTCGGCCTGCCGGGCGGCAGCGTTCTTCTCCACCTGCGCCTTGTCATCTTCGAGCGCGATGGAGCGGGTGAGCAGCTCCTCAATCTCTGCGTCCCGCTCCTGGAGCTTCGTACCCAGCTCGGCCAGCTTGGATTGCAGCTCGTCGGAGGTCTGCTTCTGCTCCTCGACGAGCGCTTCCCGTTCCTGGAGCTTCATACCCAGCTCGGCCAGCTTGGATTGCAACTGCTCGGAGGTCTGCTTCTGCTCCTCGGCGAGCGCTTCCCGTTCCTGGAGCTTCGTACCCAGCTCGGCCAACTTGGATTGCAACTGCTCGGAGGTCTGCTTCTGCTCCTCGGCGAGCGCGTCCCGCTCCTCGAGCCTGACTGTCAGCTCCGCCGTTCGGGCACCAAGCTCGTCGCAACGGGTGGCCAGCTCTGCGGCCCTCCCCTTCTCGGCAACGACCAGCGCATCCCTCTCGGCCTCGAGCTCGGCCTGCCGGGCGGCGGCGTTCTTCTCCACCTGCGCCTTGGCATCTTCGAGCGCGATGGAGCGGGTGAGCAGCTCCTCAATCTCTGCGTCCCGCTCCTGGAGCTTCGTACCCAGCTCGGCCAGCTTGGATTGCAACTGCTCGGAGGTCTGCTTCTGCTCCTCGGCGAGCGCGTCCCGCTCCTCGAGCCTGACTGTCAGCTCCGCCGTTCGGGCGCCAAGCTCGTCGCAACGGGTGGCCAGCTCTGCGGCCCTCCCCTTCTCGGCAACGACCAGCGCATCCCTCTCGGCCTCGAGCTCGGCCTGCCGGGCGGCAGCGTTCTTCTCCACCTGCACCTTGGCATCTTCGAGCGCGATGGAGCGGGTGAGCAGCTCCTCAATCTCTGCGTCCCGTTCCTGGAGCTTCGTACCCAGCTCGGCCAGCTTGGATTGCAGCTCGTCGGAGGTCTGCTTCTGCTCCTCGACGAGCGCTTCCCGTTCCTGGAGCTTCGTACCCAGCTCGGCCAACTTGGATTGCAACTGCTCGGAGGTCTGCTTCTGCTCCTCGACGAGCGCTTCCCGCTCCTCGAGCCTGCCTGTCAGCTCCGCCGTTCGGGCGCCAAGCTCGTCGCAACGGGTGGCCAGCTCTGCGGCCCTCCCCTTCTCGGCAGCGACCAGCGCATCCCTCTCGGCCTCGAGCTCGGCCTGCCGGGCGGCAGCGTTCTTCTCCACCTGCGCCTTGGCATCTTCGAGCGCGATGGAGCGGGTGAGCAGCTCCTCAAGCTCGCCGTCCCGCTCCTTCACCTGCCACTCGAGCTCGGCGACCTTCCTGCTCAGCCCGCCGGCTTCCTCGGCGTGCCTGGCGGCCTGCTCGTTCCGCTCTGTCTCGAGCCTCTTGAGCGCTTCGGCGGCCGCATCGGCTGCGGCCTTCTGCTCCTGTTCGACCGAGATGGTCAGCGAGAGCATCTTCTCGACTTCCTCATCCCGCTCCCGGAGCGCGTCCCCGAGCTCGGCCAGCTTGGACTCGAGCTCCTCGACACGGACGGTCAGCTCCGAGACCCTGGCCCGACTCTCCTCCAGTCCGGCCAGGTTGGCTGCCGCTTCTTCGGTCTTGCTCGTGGACGCTGCGGTCAGCTCGTCGACGCGGGACTCGAGCTCCTCACTGCGCCGGGTCGACTCCTCCCTGAGGGCAGCCAGCTCCGATTCGATCTCCTGTTTCTCGGCCAGGAAGCGCTCCTGGGCCTGGATCGCCCGCGTCAGCGCTGCAAGCGTCACCTCCTGCTTGCTCGCCATCTCATCGAGTGTCCGGTCACGACTGGCAAGATCCTGGGCTGCCTGATCGACCTGCTCCGCAAGGGAGGAGGTTTCCTGGCCGGCAACCGCGAGCAGCTCTCGTGTCTCCTTGAGGTCGCCAAGGAGCTCTTCGCGAACCGATTCCGCCTGGGCAACGCTCTCCTGGAGCCGTTTCACCTGTTCCCGCAGGTCCGCGACGTCGGCCTGGAGCTGCTCCTTGGCCTTCCTGAGCGACTCGCCCTGCGAGGTCGCGCCCGAAAGCTCCTCTCGGAGCGCCTCGACGCCGGATTCCCTGTCGGCGACCGCTGCCTTGAGCTCCTCGACTGAAGTCCGGGCATCGCGGAGCTGGAGCTGGAGGTGCTCCATCCGCGAGACGAGCCCTTGCTCCCGGGTGTGTGCGTCCTGGACCTCCTCGCCCAGCTCGGATCGCTGGACGGTGAGATCCGCGACCTGGCGCCCGAGCTCGTCGAGCTGGACCTTGAAGTGCTTGCGTTCGTCCTGGAGACCTTCGACCTCCTTGCGCTTGACGTCGAGGAGCTCCTTGAGGTGGCGCAGGTCGGTCTGGAGCCGGGTGACCTCGCGCTCGAAGCGCTGCTTCTCCCCGGCCGCCGCGGTCTCGGAGACGGCCGGATCAACGCGGGGCCGGCCGAATGCCTCCTTCTTGCGCTTGAGGGTCTCGTCCAGCCGGGACTTGAGCTGGGTGACCTGCCCTTTGAGCTTCTCCACTTCCCGGGTCAGACGATTGACGTCGGCCTTTTCCGTGGTTCTCGTCGGGACCTCCGAGGTGGGCTCCGGATCGTCGTCCTCCTCGAGGATCTGCACCCCTTCGACCGTGACCTCCCCCTGCTCGGCAGGGGGCAAGGGGGGGGCTGGCGGGAGCGGTTCCGGCTCGCTCGCAGGGGCCGTGCCCTCAAGGAGGGAAGCAAGTGCCGCACAGAAGCCTTCCGCCCTGACCGCACCTTCGTACACTGCGAGGTCCTTGGGAATCCCCGTGCCGGCAAGGAACGCATCCTCGTCCCCGTCCCCTACCACGAGCAGGAGCTTCGTGGAGGCATCCTCCGCAGCGGCCCTGCTCAGCAGCTCGTTCCAGTGGCCTGCGCGGGTGCTGACGACCAGCAAAGTCGCGGGCCCGGCCTGAGCCACCTGCTCCCATCGACTATCGGGAGGCAACACCTTGAGATCGAACCGCATCAGCACTCGGCGGCACAGCTCGAGCACGGCCGGCTCATCATCGACCAGAAGCACGCGGGGGGAAGCTGCGGACATGGGTCCCTCCAGACTACCTCATCGCCGCCAGTCTACTACGGATATGGACTCCTGATCCAAAAAAGAATCATGGTTTGTTGCGGGTCTTTCCGCCGTCGCCGCCGACAATGCGATCCGCAGAGAAGGATCACCGCGACGGGCATCACTTTCTGTGGAGGCGATGGCGAATCGCGTCCGCGGCTTCTCCCGCCCTCAGCCGCACGACCGCGGCGGCATCGGCCGAGAGCTTCTCGAGCGGGCCGATGCAGGCCTCGTCGCCGACCGCGCCGAGAGTCCCACAGATGGCGGACTGGATGCGCTCGCCGTCGGCGACCTCCTTCCTGCGCAGCAGGCGGTCCAGCAGGGAGCTCCCCGCCTGGAGCCGATTGAGCAGGGTCTGCCGGATGTCGATTCCATCGACCGCGAAAGGTCCGATCTGCTGGACCGCGTCGAGCGCGGCCAGCACCAGCTCCTCGGACTGGGGTGCTGCCTTGGGTTCCCGCGCCTTGAGCGTATCCGAGAGGTGCTGCAGGAAGGCCGGAATCCGGCACTTGAGCTGCCCGAGACAGCTCGTGGCCCGTCGAGCGACCCCGCTGTCGAGGTCGTTGAGGACCGACACGAGCAGCGGTCCCGAGTCCTCGCCGAGCAGCAGGTGGAGGCCGCGGGCCGATTCCTCCCGGACCCGGGGATGGGGATGGGAGAGGAACTTCCGGACGTCGTCCGCGGCCGCAACGCCCCGGAGGTTGGTCAGGATCACGATGAGGTTCCGGTAGACGTACCACTCGAGCCCGCGCGTCCCCAGGCGCTCCATGAGCGGGACGACGGCGTCTTCCCCCATGGCCTCCAGGGCCTTTGCGATGTCCCGCCGGACCCCGGCCTTGGCGGAAGATGCCAGCACCCTGAGAAGATGGTCGACGCTCTTCTCTCCCAGCGCGGTCAGCGCAGTCATGACGGAGCGGCGCGCGTCCTTGTCCTCGGTATCCAGGAGCGCTGCCAGTGCCTCGATCACGTGCGGCTCCGTGAACCGGGACAGGGTTGCCCGGGCGAACTTCGGGCGCTCCGGGAAGCTCGGGCACGGCTCGTCCAGGTGGCTGCGCAACGCGTAAGCCATCCCCGCGACCTCGGCCACCTTGCCCCGGCGGATGAGCTCGGGGAAGACTACCTGGAAGGTCTTCGAGTACTCCCGGTAGGTCTTTGCATCGGCCAGCCCCGCGAAACGCTCGATCGCGGCCTTGGAGTTCGCCAGGAACTGGCTGGTCCACTTCTCGGTCACGAGCTGCTCCTGAAGCGATGCCGGCAGCTCCTTGAAGCTCAGGATCCGCTTGGTGAACAGGTGGCTGAGAAGATCGCTGATCGTCTCGGGTTGCAGCTCGCGCAGGCGCAGCGCGATGTCCTTCAGCAGGTCCCGGTAGATGCTGTCCAGACGGCGGTCGACCTTGCCCACCCGCTGCCGGATCTCTCCCCAGGACGCCCGCTCGAGGTCGGAGACGATGTCCCAGCACACGTTGACCAGCATGCCGGGATGCTGGCACCAGATGATCTCCCGCTCGATATTGACCTCCCTGAGCTCGTCGAGCCCCGAGGTGATGAGGTCGGCATTGGCAAGCAGCTCCTTGAGGAACTGCGGGCGCCGCAGCGGGCGGGTGATGTCCTGCACCAGCATGGTCTTGGCCTGGGCCAGCTCCTGTGCGGTTGCTTCGGAGTAGAGCGGAACCACGCGCAGGTCCTTGCGCAGCCGGCTGATGGCCATCTTGACCCGCCAGGGAAGGGGCCGCTCCCCGCCCACCATCTCGGTCCGGGCCATGACGGTGACGTGGAGGATCCCTCGCTCGAACAGGAGGTCGGAGAAGGGGATGATCGGGCCTCCTCCTCCTTCTTCCTCCTTCACGCGACGCTCTGCAAAGACCGAGATCAGCTTCTTGAACTCGTCCTTGCCCATTCGGGTCTTGACGCTGAACGAGACGAGCTGGTTGCGCTCGAAGTAGGCAATGAACTTCCGGGCGAAGATCTCGCCCATGGAGCTGGACATGAGGGTGGTGAACGGGATCCCCTCGGACAGGACTCCTTCCACCATGATCTCGTCGCCGGCCGCGGCCGACGCGGACATGTAAGTGATCTCGTTCGAATCCGGAGCCAGCCGCTTCAGGAGGATGTATGGCTCCTCAGCGATCCCTTCGATCGCAGGATGGTCCGGCGGATAGATGCCGGACATCATGAGCCCCTTGAGGAAGTGGAGGGTGAACTGCCCCACCACCCCCTTCAGCTCGAGGTCGGGGTCCCGCGCCCCGCTGCCCATCCCCGTAGGCTGCCTGTCCTGCGTAGCCATCACGACCCACCGTTGCCGCCCTGAAACCTAGCCTATCTCACGAACCGCACCGGTGTCAACGATCCCAGTCCGCGGGCACAGGCAGGTAGAACTCGGCTTCGTGACCGGAGAGGGAGCCATCGCGAAGCATCTCCCGGACACGCTCCAGGTCGATGCGACGCTGCTCCGGATACGGTTCATTGTCTTTCCTCTCCAACCGGGGCTCTTCCGGCGCCAGGGCAGATCCGGCAAGCTCCGGAGCAGATCCGACAGCGGTGCCCGCGGTGCCGACTCCCGTCGGACGTGAGGCTGCCGCCGGCCCTTGTGCGGAGCGGGGTTCAGCTCCCGGTTCCGATACCGGCGGCAGCAGGACGGGAGCATCGGCCCTGAGGGCGGGGGCCCCGAATCCGGGAACCGAGGGGGCACTTCGCGACCAGACCCGTGCGACCCCCAGGCCCGCCACCACAGCCAGGACGACGGCCAGCAGCCAGGGAGACAGAGAGCGTCCGGGACCTCGGGCCGACGGGCGCACGTTTCGGACGCACCGGTTGCATCGCACGCAGTCCCAGTCCCGTCCCACCTGCACTCCAAGATGGCACTCGACGGTGCGCCGGGCGGGGACGAGGTGCGCCGCGACTGCCGCCCCCTCCCCCGCCGAAAGGCAGGCCCCCAGAGGACACAGGTAGCGGCACCACGGGCGATGCCAGACCAGCGAAGCGGCAAGCAGCACCGCCAGGATCGCGACCGCGAGAGCATCCCACTCGAGGCGGAACGCAAACGAGAGCGGGTCGAAGGCAAGCAGCGTCCGCTTAGCTCCGAGCGCGAGAGCAAGGGCAAGGCCGGCCGCCAGCACGTACTTCGCGCGGCGCAGCCACCTGTCCGGCTCGGGGGGCACGGTCCAACGCAGCCCGGCAAGCGACAGGAGGTCGGTCAACGCCCCGAAAGGACAGAGATAGCCGCAATACACTGCCCCCAGGACCGGAGCGGTTGCGACCAGCCCGAGCATGACCCAGAGCGCGAGGTGGGAGGCAGGAGGCAGCGCTCCCCCTGCCAGCAGCGCCAACTGGTCCAGCGCGAGCTGCCGGTTCAGCAGCACCCCGACCAGCCCTGCGGAGACGACCAGGAATGCCAGGCGCAGCCGCCACCGGCCGGTCAGGTAGAGCACGATTCCGGCAACTCCGGTGATCAGGAGGAGCCACCACGCATGCGGCTCAAGCGCCTGGCGGGCCTGAAACCAGAACGGGAGACCGGGGGGCTTGCTGCCCTTGGCGGCAGCGAGGGCTCCGGAGGTCGTAGCGGCAGCGGGCCCCGAGGCCGCAACCCCGGCCCCGCTTGGGGCATCGGGGGGGGCCGCTTCGCCGGACCTTGCCGCGCGGTGGAAGGTCCCCAGTGTGCGCGCGATGTCCACGATGGCCCGGGCGGTTACGGTGGCGCCGGTAAGGGCCTCGACGCCGTTCGGGTCTCCCGGCTCCCCGTAGCGCAGGAGCGGAGCCTCGCGGCCGACCAGGCCGGCCATCCAC
>VGRX01000247.1 GCA_016875215.1 Deltaproteobacteria bacterium | reverse complement strand
GACGTCCTCACCGTCCAGGAAGACCCGGTTGAGCTCCCCCTCCATGCGAAACGACACCTGCAACGCCTGGGCAACCTGGGCCACCGCAGGGTGGTCGTCCAGCGGAATGCCCTCGCTGCGGGCCTTGAAGGCCACGGCACGATAGAGGGCGCCGGTTTCCACGTAGGTCAGGGAGAGCTCCCGGGCGATCGCCATGGCCACGGTGCTCTTGCCGACCCCTGCCGGGCCGTCGAGTGCCACCACGATGCAACCGGATGCCGTCTCCATCAGCCGACCTCCCGAGGCGATCCCGCCGAAACGGCGGGAGTATAGGCCAACGGATCGGGGATGCAACAGGAATCTCCGGGGCCGGGCAACCGTTCAGTCTCGGTTTGACCGGAAACGCCCAGGGCCCCTCCGGTCCGAGCCCTGACCGTGAGGGAGGGGCCGCAACATGCCTGCTCGTCAACCCCGTGCAGCCCGAGCAATCGTCCGGATCGGGGAATCTGCTTGACACGGGTTGACCGGGAAGGCTACGGATCGCAAACTGAAAGGGGGAGGCGGCGCCTCCGGGGAGTTCTGCGGATGTGGGTGTTGCTGCTGCTGGTACAGATGTCGCTCTTCGTGCCGCCGGGACCGGCGCACCCCGGAGTGTCCGGAGTGGATGCCGCCGGGACCGCTGCGGTCGCGGGGGGGCCGGCCGCGGTCGGTGGCAGCGGGGCAACGGCGGTCGTCGGGCACTCTGCACGAGGCGGCGCCGAGGGGGATCCTTCGATCGGAGAGCCGGCCCGATGCGACCGGGTCGTCCTGAGCCGGCTGTATGCGGGGTTCGAGCAGGCGGACCCGACACTGCAAGGCGAGCTGGCGGCGCTGGCGGGGGCGCAGGACTGGCGTGGCGGGCTGCGTGAGCTGAGAGAAGCGGCTGCCCGGTTCGACAGCGGTGCGCTGCCGTCGTTGCTGGCGTTGGCCGTGCTCAAAGATCTCGATTCAGTGGAGCTCTTCCGCGAGGTCGTCCGACAGGGGAGCGACGACGCGGCTGTTGCTCTGGCGGCCTACGTGCTTGGGCAATGGCGGGACAACTTCTCCTACTCGACGCTGCTGGTGGGGCTCATGCGACCTCGTTGCCGGGGGGCGTGCGTGGCCGGGCTGCTGGCCGGTGTGGTTTCGCTGACGCACCATCCCTACCTGCGGCCGCTGCTGCAGCTCGTCCATCGGGCCTCGCCCTCGGGAGAAGCCCGGGTGGCCGCTGCGGCCTGGCTGGCCTCGGCAGCCGGGCGCACGACAGCCAACGAGGTGCGTGCGACCCTGAGTGAGGTGCTGGTGGGCGAGGATCTGGCCCGGGATGCGGAGCTGCTGCCGGTGCGCGTCCTGGCGATGTGGGGGCTTGCCCGACTGTCCGAGACGGATTGCGAGACCGCGCTCGCTGCCGGCCTGGCCGGAATGCAGAAGTCCACGGACGAGACCGGGCGGCAGCGCCTGGCCCGGGCGATCCTGGTCGCGGGGCTTCCCTGCCTGAAGAAGGGGGACGGTGCCGACGACAGGATGCAGGGGTTGCTGGACTCGGCAGGCTGGACCTCCTCCATGGTGGCGGATCGCACCCGGTTCGCGTCGTGGCTGCCCCCCGTCTTCCTGGAAGGGGGGGAGCGCACCCGGTTCGGCCTGGTCGAACGGGCCGAGGACGCATCCGCCCAGCTTCCGCTTGCCTGCCGCAGGAGGCTGTCGTCGGCTGAAAGCTACGGCCCGGCAGCGGTCTCCAGGGGCTGGGTCCGCCGACCCGAGCTCAAGGAGCTGGCCCGCCAGGCTGCCGGCTGGATCCCCATGCAGGGTTTCGACCGGTACGAGTTCACCCCGAGACAGCCGACCTGGTGGCCCTCCTGGATCGACATCACCATCGACGACGGACCGCAGCCGACCATGTTCCGGCTCCGGGGGATCCTGGATGCGCTCGACCGCTGGGGGGTGCGGGCGACCTTCTTCTTCATCGGCGGCAACATGGCCCGCCTGGCCGTGGCCCATCCGGAGGAAGGGACCGAGCTGATGCGCCGCGTGCTGCTCTCGGGCCACCGGCTGGGCTACCACTCGATAGGCCACGACACGAAGTACGACTGGCACCTCCAGTTCTTCACTCCTGAGCAGATCCGGGACGACGTAGACCTGTACGAGGAGGTCGTCACCGCGACGATCGGGTTGCAGTGGGAGCGCCGGTGGGCCCGGCTGCCCGGTGGCATGGGAAGAAGCCACGCCAACGTCCGCCAGGGGCTCGAGCTGGCCGGGCTGCACGACCACGTTCACTGGAACGTGGACCAGGAGCACTGGGGGACGGGCACGTCGGCCGGCCATCTTCGGGAGTTGGCCCGCCGCCTCGTCAAGAGCCGACGCCCGACGGTGGTCCTGCTCCACGAGACGGCCCCCCTCGGCCGGCAGCTCGATGCCTTCATCGAAGGGGTCTTCGAGGCCACCTGCGACGGCGAGGTCCGCTTCTCGCCCGGCAGGACTCCCGAGTGCCTTCAGCCTTCGGTTCCCGCCCGGGCCCCGGCGCCGTAGGGGAGATCCCCCCTGCGGCCGCCCCACGCCTGCCCTCCGAAGTCTCGGCGAAGGAGGGTGGGTGCGGCGAATGCCGCGGCGGGGGCATCTACCTACTCCCCCGACTTCCGGATCAGCTCCTGGAGAAAGCCGAGGTACTCCTCGACCGGACGGTCGGGCGGCTGGCGCCCTTCGTGGATCGCCTGCTCGAGCAGGTCCTTCAGGTGGCCGACGAGCGGGCCGGCAGGAATGCCGAAGTGCTGCATGATCACGGCCCCCGCTCCCTTGGGAAGCACCGGCTTGCGGCCATCCTCGGTGCGGATCTCCTCGACGCGACGGCCCAGCTCGTCCAGGAGGCGGTTGAGCTCCTCGACGCGGCGCTCCTGGCGGGACGTGATGTCCGCACGGGAAAGGGCCAGCAGCTCCTCGAAGTACTCCCCGGTCTCCCGCACCAGCCTCCGGACCGCGGAATCGGTCCAGTCCGGCGCGTACATGTTGATCCGGGAATGGTTGCGGATCAGGAAGCGGACCCGCTCGACCAGCCGATCGTCCAGCGTCAGGCGGGCCGCGATCCCGGTAAACAGGATCGCCCCGAGATCCTCGTGGCGGAAGAAGTGGACGCGGCCGTCGCCGTCGATGGTGCGGGTCCAGACCTTCCCGATGTCGTGCAGCAAAGCGGCCCAGCGGATCGCCGGAGTCGGCTTGGAGCGGGAAACGACCTTCTTCGTGTGCTCCCAGATGTCCTTGTGATGGACCTCGCACGAATCGCTGAATCCGACCAGGCTCTGCACCTCGGGCAGGAGCAGCGGCAACAGCCCGGTGCGCTGCAGGAAGTCGAGCCCCCGTTCGGGAAACAGGTTCATCAGGAGCCGCTCCAGCTCCGGCCGGATTCGCTCGGGCTGGATGTCCAGGATGTTCGAGGCATACCGGACGGCCATCTCCTCGGTCTCGAGATCCGCGTCGTAGCCATGGTAGGCCACGTGCTTGGCCACCTTGATCAGGAAGAGCGGCTTCTGCACGAAGGCCTGTCCCGGCGGCAGCACCGGGCGGACCCGCTGCGCCTCGAGATCCGGCAGCCCGCCGAAGGGATCGTACACCACGCCGGCATCGGAAAGCGCCACGGCATTGACCGTGACCTCCCGCTTCTCCATCTCGTCCTTGAGCTCGGTCTCGTCCGCCACCGCGGAGATCACGAGCCGCCGGAGGATCTCGCCGTTCTCCGTGGCCTGGATGCTGAACGAGGACGTCCCACGGCGCATCCGCTCGGGATGACCGATGAAGAAGTTGGAGGCCGCCGAGGAATCGAGGACCTTCTCGACCTTCTGGACGTTGCCCGCCAGTGCCAGCAGATCAATGCGCTGAGTCCGGTCCATGGTCCCGGACAGGAGGGCATCCCGGACCGCAGGACCCACGACGTAGCAAGGGATCTGCTTCTTCGACAGGCGGTGCAGCACGGCCCGGAGATCGCCCGGCATCTCCCCGTTCCAGACATTCTTTTCATCCAGGTACACCCAGCGCCCCTCCGATCGTCGTGGAACCGCGGTTCCCGGGTGCGGATCTTCCACGGCGGATACGGATAGTCAAGGAAAACGCGGGCGCACCCCATAACACAGAACTGCCGTGGGAACGAGCCCCCCCGTCTCCCCCCTCGGTCCCCAGTCAGACCGAGCTTCCGGGTCCGCGCCGCATAGGTCTGATTCGTCCGATTGTCCTGTTGTCTTCTTCTCTACAGGTTCTCGCACACCCCGGTCGGCTTGCAGGTATCGGCCGTGGCGGGCTTGCCGTCGTCGCAGTCGACGTCCACCAGGCAGCACTTGCCCTTGGCGCACTGGGCGACGTCGAGCTTGTTGTTGCACTTCTGGGGAACGCAGGAGTTGGGGTAGGTCACCGAGTCCTTGCAGCAGACGGGCTCGTAGGGCGTGCCCGCACACTCATCCTGGCACTTCTCGCACCAGGTCTGGGCCACGACCGTGGTCTTGGCGTACGCGGCCGCACACTCGTTGCCGTACGTGTAGCCGTCCGCGCCGCACACGCCGCGCCGGCCGTCGTCACCGACAAAGCCCCACGCAAGCTCACTCTCCACCGGGTAGCCCCCGGTCTTGGGCGGACACGGACAGGACTCCACGGTGCACTCCCCTTCGCACAGCGGATTCGGGTCGACCTCCCCCGGTGCGGCGTCGGAGGCGCACTGGAGCGCACACTGGTTCGCATAGGTCTGGTAGTCGCTCCCGCACACGGCGGGCCCCGAACCGAGGTCGCACATGCACACGTCGCACACGTCGGTCCAGTAGCTCCCGTCCGGAAGCTTCGGGATGTCGTACAGGGCCGGCGTCTCGTCCGGCGCCATGCACAGCAGGAAGCACTCGGACTTGAAAACGTTGAAGTCGGACGAGCACACGTATGCATCGACCTCGGGGCACTCCAGGCAGCAATCCCCCTCCCACTTGAACTCGGCGCCTGCGCACTTCATCAGGCACTCGTTGCCGTAGGTCTTGCGCTTGATGCCGAGCTTGCCGCACACCGGTGCGCAGTCGTCGGTGCAGTCCGGACACTTGGTCGCGTCCAGGCACTCGCCGACGCATGCGTAGTCCGGGTTTCCCGCACCGGGGCACAGCAGCAGCGTGCACATGTTGCAGTAGGTCTCCCCGTCCGTGCCGCAGATCGGGTTGTAGTCCTTCGGGCAGCCCTTGTCCTTGCAGCAATCCAACTGGCAGAGCCCGGGGTACTTGACCTGCGGGCACTTCTGGAGCGACAGGCAATCTTTCGTGCCGATGGCGCACTTCAGTTCGCAGAAGCTGAAGTAGTCAACGCCGTCGCTGCCGCAGATCTCCTGCAGCTTCTTCTCGTCCGCGGTGCACTTCTCCTCGCAGGTCGGGCACTTGCCCTTGGCGATGTTCCCCTCCGGGACTCCGGCACACTCGGCCTTGCACCCGTTCTCGTACGTGGTTTCGGACTTCGTATCGCATACGGGATTGAAGGGAATCCCGGTGCAGGGGCACGCACACTTCTGGTCCTGCGTGCATTCCCAACCGACCCCGGCGGGGCACTTGCCGCACTCGCCGCCGCAGCCGTCCGAGCCGCATTCCTTCCCCGAACACTTGGGCTGGCATTCGCACACCCCCTTGTCCGGGTTGCACTTGGTCCCCGCCGCACAGCCGAACAGCTTGTACTGGAGGCAATCCGCAGTATTCGGGACCTTGGTGCACTTCTTGTATCCCGCCACGCCCTGGCAGGCGCTTTCTCCCTCGACGTTGCAGTCCGAGGCGCACTCCGCTTCACAGACGAATTCCGCGCTGCAGAACGGCTTCTCCTGCGGGCATTCTCCGCAGCTCCCGCCGCAGCCGTCCGAGCCGCATTCCTTCTTGCCGCCTTCGGTATCGCAGCTCGGCAGGCAGCACTCGCCGCCGAAGCAGGTGTACTCGTTGCCCGGGCAGCACACCAGGTCCCCTTCCTCGCCGCACCCCTTGAAGTCGCAGATGCAGTCGAATCCGACGCACGTCTCGTACGCAGGGCAGTCCTCGGCCGGGCCGAACACCCAGCAGGCCGGCTCCTCGGGGGTGTCGACATTGGCGTTCACGCAGTGCTGCACCTTCGGGCCGTTGCACCAGGTTTCACCTTCAGCGCATTGATCTTCCTTGCATTCTTCGCACTTGAAGGTCTCGATGCCGCAGACCGCGGGAGCCTCGCACGTCCCGCACTCGCCGCCGCACCCGTCCGAGCCGCACTCCTTGCCGTCGCACTGGGGCGGGCAGGTGCAGCCCTTCTCTCCTTCCGCCGGGGTGCACACGTCGCCGCCGCCTTCGATGGTCTTGCACAGGCAGACGTCGTTCTCGGCCTTGCAGGTGACCGGCTGGACGGCCCACACCCAGCAGTCGCCGTCCTGCTTGCACTCGACGTACTTCTTGTCGCTCGTGCACTTGATCTCGCCTTCCTTGCAGTCATCCTTGCATGGACCCACCTCGTCGGGCGGAGCCACTTCGTCCGGCTTCTCCTCGTCCTTGTCGGGGACGTCCACGGTTTCGAAATCCCCGCCCCCCTCACGGTGATCGTCGATCACGTCGTCGGGACACGCGTCGCCGGTGCAGACTTCCTTCGTGTCCCCAGGAAACGTAGGGGTGGAAGAACACGACGCACACGCGGCAAGCAGACCGAACACCGAAACCAGCAGCAATGCAAGCAAGGACCTTCTCAGCATGGTCAACCTCGTTCTCAGGGCGATGGTCAAACTCGCAAACCATTATACCAGGGGAAGGGCGGGTGGCAAGCGTCATGTGGGGGACCCAAATCGTCCGCTGGTTTTCGGGCAGGCAAGGGCGGACGGGCGGGTTCGGTGCCGGAAGCGGTGGTCGAGGGGGTGTTGGGCGTGGGGCGACGAGTTCCGCAGGGGCCAGGGTGGCCGGAAGCGG
>VGRX01000246.1 GCA_016875215.1 Deltaproteobacteria bacterium | reverse complement strand
CCCCGCAGACGCCGTGAACCGCTCCACCAGCTCCAGAGGGCTCCCCCCGAAGAGGATCCGACCGGCCATCCGGCGCGCATACCCCCGCACCTCCACCACCCCCCCCTGCCCGAAGTCGAACACCGAGATCGACTCCCCTTCCAGGAACAACGAACGGTCCAGGCTGCTGACGTAGTGCGGTACCGGGTAGTAGGTCGCTGCCTCGCTCCCCGAAGAACCGGGTGACACCGTCTCCATGAACTGGCTCGCCTTCTCCTCGCCCCGCCCCACACCTCCCTCCTGCACGACCACTGGAACCACGCGGCCGCGCAAGTCGAGCGTGTCGCGTGCAAACTGCTCCCCCATCCCGTAGAACCGCTCGTCATCGTCGGCCCTTGCCTGCAGGAACACCGCGTCCGCCCCGCCCTCGCCAAGCTCGATCTCGAACCGCAGGTGATTCGGCAGCGGGTTGCAGAAACGCCACGTGAACCGCTGTCCCGAGCAAGCCCCCCCGAGCACACCGTCCAGCCTCAGCCGCAACCCGTCCCAACGCACCTCGTCCGCCGCCCCGCCGCACCGGTGCTTCACGACCTCCTTCACCTGGAACGATCCCTGCCCTTCGGTCACCTCCAGCGACACGGCAGCGGCTCCAACCAGCACGCCCCCTGGCGTCGCAAACAGCACCCGTCCCGGCTCCGACTCGTGCTCGACGAACACGGATCCTCCTTCCAACCGCACAACGAACTTGCCCACGGCGAGGGGCCCCTGCCCCGCCGGTACCGAGGACGCATCGTCCAGCACATCGAAGTCGCACGGGTCGCCCGCCGGAACCGACCGGTCGTCCGCCGCGTCGGCAGCGCGCCGGTCATCGTCGGCATGGACCTCTGCTTCCCCGCCGGCCCGCGCTGAGCAGGCCAAGGCCAGGACCACCAGGAACAATGCTGCCGCCACCCGGCCGAAATTCATCCTCGCTCCTCCCCGGCCCATGCTACAATCTACCGGGCTCGCATTCAACCTCGGAGGTCGGCCATGCGCTTTCCACACCGGATCATCCTCTCAGCACTCCCGCTCCTTTTCTGCGCGTGCAGCGCTGGCTCGTCCCCCACGGACGCAGACGGCCAGGCGACTGAGGAGGTCATCGCAGACAGGATCACAGCGGACCACTCTCACCCCGACTCCCTTTCGGCCGACACCCCGGATTCGCGTTTGCCCGACACGCTCGAAACGCAAGTGCCCGAACTTCCGGATACCCTTGGCGACGGCACGGCGGACCTTTCCGACAGCGTGCCTCCCGACGTCTCCGAAGCGGCCGCCGACGTGGCCCCTCGAGGCGCACCGTTTGCTCCAGGTCCCTATGGCGTCAAGCCGTTCGACACGGCGGGGCCGTTCGTGCTTCCGACCACCCAGGGCGACTGGGACTTCCAGGAGAACTGGGGCGGAGGCGACTTCAGCTATGTCTTCCTGTTCTATGCCGCGGGGTACGACTACTCCGAGGAGATCTGGAGCTCCCCGGTCGAGGACCTGCTGAAGAAGTCGCCGCTCAACGTGCACTACTTCTTCCTGTCCTACGGCACGTCGACGGCGAAAGCGGACGTCGAGAAGCTCGAGGCCCGGTTCAACGAAGCGCTGCCCAAGCTCCCCGGCTCCCTGCCGGACAAGTGGAAGCAGCGGCTGCACTTCGTGACCACTGCGGCCCCCAAGCTCGGCAACTGGGTCTCCGACGTCGTGAACGACAAGGGCTACTTCGCATTCTGCATCGACCGAAGACAGCGAATGCGTGAGGCCGGCCTCCTTGCCGACATCACCACCGACAGCAAAGGGAAGATGCGCCACCTCGGATTCGAGGTCGAGCACTTCAACTACGAATGGGAGCGGGATGTCGCGCTTGACGCGCAGGAGGACGTCACCATCGTTCCGATCTTCGACGGGCAGACCTTCTCGGGCAACGGCTACGCCGAGGCCGAGCTTCCCCCCGCCGAGGTCATGCACAAATTCGATACCCTCGAAGTCGACCTTTCCATGGGGTGCCCGAATGCCACGGACGGCAACTGCGGCGACTGGGACTACCTCGCCTACCTCTTCCTCTGCGCACAGGACAACCCCGACCTGTGCGAGGTGGAGATGGCCCGCTGGATCACCGGATACAAGCGGCAGGGACGCTGGGTCACCGACATCTCCCCCGCCCTCGTCTTCATCCAGGACGGCGGAAAGCGCCGCTTCCGCTACGATGCCAGCGGTCAGACCTACGTGATCCACATGAGCCTGAGGCTGCGCAACCTCGGCTCCGGACTCCGCCCGGCGTCGGCCGTCAAGCTGTGGGGAGGCGGACCCTTCAACCAGGACTACAACACCGGCAAGACCCCCAAGGCATTCGACCTGCCGCCCGGGACCAAGAAGACCCAGCTCTTCGCCTACATCACGGGGCACGGCTTCGGAAACGACCTGGCGAACTGCGCGGAGTTCTGCAACCACACCCACCACTTCACCGTCAACGGCGGCAAGGCCTACGTGAAGCAACACCCCGAGGCAGGCACCTCCATCGGGTGCGCTGCCAAGGTTTCCGAGGGAGTGGTCCCGAACCAGTTCGGCACCTGGCCCTTCGGACGCGGGGGATGGTGCCCCGGCTGGGATGTCGAGCCGTTCATGCCCGATGTATCCAAGGATACCGTCCCAGGGGCCAACTCCATCGACTATGACGCCCTGTTCCTCGGCAAGAACTACGAGCCCAAGCCCGCGCCCAACCCCAACGGGTTCGGTGCGAACATCAACATGTCGTCCTGGCTCGTGTTCTGGGAGTAGCAGCCCGGACAAACACCTATTACTTCACAAGCTCCGGCAGCTCGGGTGCAGGCACGTCTCGCGCCTCCTCGCCGAGGTAGATCTGCCGCGGACGCGCCAGCTTCTGCTCGGGGTCCGTCAGGTGCTCCTGCCACTGCGAGTACCACCCCGGCGTCCTCGGAATCGCAAACAGGACCGGGAACATTTCCGCCGGGAAGCCGATGGCCTCGTAGATCAGGCCGGAGTAGAAGTCCACGTTCGGATAGAGCTTGCGCTGGATGAAGTAGTCGTCCTCCAGTGCGATCCGCTCCAGCTCCGTGGCGATGTCGATCAGCCCGTTGCGCCCCATGACCTCGAAGACCTGGTCCGCGCACTTCTTGATGATGCGCGCCCGCGGGTCGTAGCTCTTGTACACCCGGTGACCGAAGCCGAACAGCTTCTTCTCCCCGGCCTTGACCTGCTTCACGTAGGCCGGCACCTTCTCCACGCTTCCGACCTCCCGGAGCATCCGCAGCACCGCCTCGTTCGCTCCGCCGTGCAGAGGCCCGTACAGGGCAGCCCCCGCGGCCGACACCGCGGTGTACGGGTCCGTCTGCGCGCTCCCCACCATCCGGATCGAACTCGTCGAGCAGTTCTGCTCGTGGTCCGCATGCAGCACGAACAACGTGTCCAGCGCCCTCGCCAGCACCGGGTCGTGCTCGAAGTCGGGCGGCCGGAGCGCAGTCGGCTCAGAACCGTGGAACGTCATGTTCAGGAAGTTCTCCGCGTAACTCAGGGTGTTCTCCGGATAGATGTACGGCATCCCCATCCGGTGCCGGTACGCGAACGCGGCCAGCGTCGGCATCTTCGCAACCAGTCGGAAGAACTGGATCCTGCGGGTCTCCGCGTCGAACACCTTCTTCGACTCCGGGTAGAATGTCGCAAGCGCTGCCACGGTCGACACGAGGATTCCCATGGGATGCGCATCGTACCGGAACCCGTTGAGGAACTGCTTGATCCCCTCGTGGATCATCGTGTGGTAGCGGATCCCGTGGTCCCACCGGATCGCCTCCTCTGCTGACGGCAGCTTCCCAAAGTAGAGCAGGTACGCCACCTCCAGGAACGTGCTCTTGCTCGCAAGCTGCTCGATCGGATAGCCCCGATAGCGGAGAATCCCCTTGTCGCCATCCGTGAACGTAATCCTGCTCTTGCACGAGGCGGTGTTCATGTAGCCCGGATCATAGGACATCAGCCCGAAGTCCTTCTCCGACGTCTTGATCGCACGCAGGTCCATCGCCCGAATCGTGCCGCTCTCCACAGGAATCTCGTACGTCACCCCTGTCCGATTGTCGGTGATGCTCAGGGTATCCTTGCTCATACGTCCCTCCTACTCCCAGGCTGCGCTCCGTCCAGAATCCTCCGTAACACCGCGGGCAGAATCCCGCCGTGCCGGTAGTTGACAACCTCGGCCTCGGTGTCCAGGCGCGCCACCGCCGTCACGATGCGACGTTCCCCCCCACCGTCAGCCGACTCCAGGGTCACCGCGACCTTCGCCCCCGGGCGGAGGTCTTCTCCGACCGCCACCGTGATCCGCTCGGTTCCGGCGAGCCCCCATGACTCGGCCGACTCCCCGGGGAGGAACTGCAGCGGTAGCACCCCCATGCCGATCAGGTTCGACCTGTGGATCCGTTCGAAGCTCTCCGCCACCACCACCCTGATGCCCAGCAGGGCCGTTCCCTTCGCGGCCCAGTCTCTGGAGCTCCCGGTCCCGTACTCCTTGCCCGCAATCACGACCAGCGGCGTCCCCTCCTCACGGTAGCGTTCCGAAGCGTCGTAGATGGTCAGCGTCTCCCCCGTGGGCAGGTGAACCGTGATTCCGCCCTCACGCCCCGCAACCAGCCGGTTCCTCAGCCTCGGGTTGGCGAACGTCCCCCGCACCATGACGCGGTCGTTGCCGCGACGGGCCCCGTACGAGTTGAACTCCGCGGGACGCACTCCCAGCGACTGCAGGTACCTCCCCGCGGGGCTCGCTGCACCGATGCTGCCCGCAGGAGATATGTGATCCGTTGTGACGCTGTCGCCCAGCCACGCAAGCACCCGGGCCCCTTCGATCGCCGCCACCGGTGGCACACGGGACGACACCCCCAGCAGAAACGGCGGCTCCTGGATGTAGGTGGAATCCGGTTTCCATCCGAACAGCACCCCGCTGTCGCTCTCGATCTCCTTCCACTCGCGGCTGCCCCCGAGGGCACCGTCGTACACCGCCCGATACACGTCTGCCGCACCCGCTGCCTCCGCCAGTCGGGCCAGTTCCCCCGGCTCGGGCCACAGATCCCTGAGGAAGACCGGCCGTCCCTCACGATCCTCCCCGATCCGCTCGGTCGCAAGGTCCACGTCCACCCGCCCCGCCAGCGCATAGGCAACCACGAGCGGAGGCGAGGCCAGGTAGTTGGCCCGGGTAAGCGGATGCACACGCCCCTCGAAATTCCGGTTCCCCGACAGCACCGCAGCTACCACCAGGCTCCCGTCACGGACACCGCCTGCGACCGCCTCGTCCAGAGGCCCTGAGTTGCCGATGCAGGTCGTACAGCCGTAGCCCACCACGTGGAACCCCAGCCGCTCCAACGCCGGCAGCAGACCGGCACTCGACAGGTAGTCGGTCACCACCTGCGACCCCGGAGCCAGGCTCGTCTTCACGTACGCCGGGACCTCGAGCCCCCGCTCCACCGCGTTGCGGGCCACAATCCCGGCAGCCAGCATCAATGCCGGATTCGCCGTGTTCGTGCAGCTCGTGATTGCCGCCAGTACCACAGAGCCGTGCCGCAGAACCTCTCTGCGCCCCCGCGTCACGACTTCCGCCTCCGCATCCAGCTGCCCCTCGGCGACTTCGAACCCGTTCTCCTTCTGCGGCCGCCACAGCGCAGCCCGGAAGCCGTCCTTGACCTTCGACAGCACGATGCGATCCTGCGGCCGCCTCGGCCCCGCAACACTCGGCTCAGCCTCGCCCAAGTCAATCTCCAGGATCTCCGGGTAGTCCGGATCTTCCGAGTCGTCCGTCCTGAACATCCCTTGCAGGCGGGCATAGCGCTCCAGCAGATCCACCTGATACGAGTCCCGCCCGGTCCTCCTCAGGAAGCTCATGGCCGCACTGTCCCAGGGGAAGAACCCCATCGTCGCACCGTACTCCGGAGCCATGTTCGCAACCGTGGCCCTGTCCTCGAGCGACAGGACGTCCAGGGCCGGCCCGAAGAACTCCACGAACCGCCCCACGACCCCCCGCATCCGCAGTCGCTGCGTCACCAGGAGCGCAAGGTCGGTCGCGGTCGCCCCTTCGGGCAACCGCCCGGTAAGCCTCACCCCGAGGAACTCCGGGAACGGCATGCACACCGCCATCCCCAGCATCGCAGCCTCGGCCTCGATCCCCCCGACCCCCCATCCCACGACGCCAAGCCCGTTGATCGTCGTCGTGTGGGAGTCGGTCCCCACAACGCTGTCCGGATGGACCACGCCGTCGTCCCGTACGACGAGCCCCCGAGCCAGCCGCTCCAGGTTCACCTGGTGCACGATGCCCACGCCCGGGGGAACGACACGGAACGTCCGGAATGCCTGCTGCCCCCACTTGAGAAACCGGTAGCGCTCCAGGTTCCGCTCAAGCTCGAGCCGCATGTTCACGGCCTGCGCATCCGCACGGCCCGCCACGTCCACCTGGACCGAGTGATCCACTACAAGCTCCGCGGGCAGGACCGGCTCCACGGCAGCCGCATCCCCTCCCAGCCGCGCCACCGCGGACCGCAGCGCAGCGAGGTCGGCAAGCACCGGAACCCCGGTGAAGTCCTGCAACAGGACGCGCGCCGGCTTGAACGGGACGTCCGCATCCGCGCAACGGCTCGACCATTTCGCCGCAAGCACCACGTCCTCCTCGGTAACCTCAACCCCGTCCACGTTCCTGAGCAACGACTCGAGCACCACCTTCCAGCAGTATGGGGCCCTCGAGACCAACCCGAATCCCGCGGCCTCCAGCGCGTCCAGGCCGAAGTAGCGCACTTCCCCCACTGCCGTGCTCAGCGTTCGCTCCGCACCAAACGGATTCCGCATTCGCCCTCCCACGTCAGCCTCCAGTCCTGGTCGCCCCGACCGAGCGCTCCACCGCGTCGCGCCACCGGGCGTCGAGCCTGCCGTCCTCCAGCGTCCCC